>CALZHQ010000111.1 GCA_945787295.1 uncultured Desulfuromonadales bacterium | reverse complement strand
CCGCGGATGCAATTCCCGCTCGAATTTAGGGGTCTCGCGCCGGTCCGCGCTGGCGCGACGCACCACATTCCATCTTGACTATGGCCCCTGCAACAAGTAGCCCCACTGCGCTGCGACCGCTTGAATTTCAGGCTGGGACGCGCCGAATGACCGGCCGCCGCGATTAGGAAAAACCGTCGCTTGCTCGAGAAGGAAAGACCGCGATGAATAAGCCGCAGGAACGGCCCGCGCGCCCGTTTTTCTCCTCCGGACCCACGGCGAAACCGCCGGGCTGGACACCCGACGTCTTGCGGGATGCGCTGCTCGGCCGATCGCATCGTGCGAAGGAGGGCATCGCGCGGCTTCAGGAAGTTATCGATCGAACACGGGATTTGCTGTCGATTCCCGCGGACCACCGCATCGGCATCGTCCCGGCGTCGGACACGGGCGCCATCGAGATGGCGCTTTGGTCGCTGCTCGGTCCGCGCCCGGTCGACGTGATGAGTTGGGAAAATTTCGGCTCGATGTGGGTCACCGATGTGATCGATCAGTTGAAGATCAAGGATTCGCGGGTTCTCGAAGCGCCCTATGGCGACCTGCCGGACCTGTCGGCGGTCGATCAGGACCGCGACATGGTGTTCGTCTGGAACGGGACGATGAACGTTTGCATCTGCTCGAAGACCCGCGCAGCGATCGCCGGCTGCCACGGCTGGATGATCTTTATAGTTGCAATGACTTTGCCATGCTGCAGGATATGGCACAGAGCAAAGGGCCGTTGCTCAGCAGTATCCGCAGTATCGATGACCTGCTGGAACGGGACCGGATCCGAGAAGAGGATGGCTTCCCGCGCAAAATCAAGGTCGGAAAGCTGGTCAAGCCGGGGCGTGGCACCGAAGAGAAGGTCGTGGTGGTGCCGACCACGGTGGAAGAGAAGTTTATCCACGACAACCGCTTTCTTGAGCAGGATGAAGGTGGCGGTGGCGGCGGTGGCCACGGTGACGGAGAAGAGGGAGAAGTGATCGGTGAACAGCCGGTCCGTGAGGGTGGTGAAGGGGAAGGCTCCGGTGCCGGTAAGGGCAAAGGTGGTGCTCATGATATGGACGCCAATGCCTACGACCTGGGCCGGATTCTGACCGAAAAGTTCAAACTGCCAAATCTGAAACAGAAGGGCAAAAAGCGCTCTTTACCCCGTTACACCTATGATTTGACCGATAAAAACCGTGGCTTCGGCCAGGTGCTCGATAAAAAAGCGACCCTGCGGCAGATTCTGAAAACCAACATCGGTCTGGATAACCTGCCGGATGTGGCTGATATCGATCCGCACAAATTTCTGATTGCCCCGAAAGACAAGGTCTACCGGATTCTCTCGCGGGAAAAGGATTACGAGTCGCAGGCGATGGTCTTTTTCATCCGCGACTACTCAGGGTCGATGGCCGGCAAGGCAACGGAACTGGTGGTTACCCAGCATATTCTCATCTACAGCTGGCTGCTTTACCAGTATGGCGGGCAGGTCGAAACCCGTTTCGTGCTGCACGACACCGAGGCGACCGAGGTCGAAGATTTCTACACCTATTACAACTCGCGGGTTGCCGGTGGAACCCAGGTGGCAGCCGGGTATCGGTTGATCAACCAGATCGTTGCCGAAGAGAGCTTGGCCAGCGATTACAATATCTACATCTTCCACGGCACCGACGGCGATGATTGGGATCGCGAAGGGCGGGAGACGGTTCCCGAACTGAAGAAGATGCTCGCTTACGCCAGCCGCATCGGTATCACCGTGGCCGAACATCGCTATACCAGCCCCGGTGGAACGGAAGTGGAAACCTACCTCAAGCGTTCCGGTCTGCTGGAACAGGCGGCCGAATTACTGCGGCTCGACAGCATGAAAGAGGATTCCCCGGAAGATCGTTTGATTGATGGTATCCGAAAGTTGGTCTCCGAATAACTGCGACAGCTGTGCGTCGCTGAACATACAGGCTGATTATGCAACTGATCGATCAGAAAACCAAAAAGATCATGGAAGGCTGCAAAGAGCGGGCCTGGGCTGCCGGACTCTCTTTTGATGACGAAAGCCTGGAATATGTCGTCAGCAACCGTGACATGATCGAGCTGATGCCGAAAAACATGATCCCGACCCTTTACGATTACTGGGTCCATGATGTCGAGGTTTTGAAGGAAAAGGGAAAATACGAGCTTTATCCGTCAAACCCTTATGAGACGGTGATCAATACGCGGCCGGCGATCTCATTCTACAACGATAATAACCCCGACTGGCTCAACGTGATGATCTTCTACCACGTCATCGGGCATATCGATTTTTTCCAGAACAATCTCTATTTTCGCCATACCTGGGAATACGATCTGACCGGTCAGGCTTTGGCCGATAAACGCCTGATTGCCCGCCTGCGTTCCGAATATGGCCGCTGGGTCGATTACGTCATCGAGTTTGCCCGTGGCATCGACAACCTGGTTGGTTACCATGCCGAACTGGCCAAGTTTAACCGTGGGAAAAATGGTTCTAGTACGCGCATGGACTATTATTTTGACTATTTCCTGCAATCGGTCAAACAGGTTTCAACCAGTGACTATGTCAAGCAGATTGAACTGTATAATGAATGTGTCAAAAAACATGGCAAGTTGGGCGAAAAATCCTTCTTTGCCGATGTCCTGAAAAAATATCCGGAATTCGATGCCTCCTTCGAGAAATATAAACAGAATTACGAGCCGGAAAGCCCCGATATCCTGCAGTTTCTGATCGACCATTCACCATTCTTAAATAAGGATGAGAATAAGTGGATGAAGTCGGTGTTGCAGATTATCCGCACCACGTCGATCTATTTCCAGCCGCAGATCCGGACCAAGATTATGAATGAAGGCTGGGCGAGCTACTGGCACGAGACCCTGTTTTTGCAGGATGACCGGATCAATGGGCATGAAGTCGCTTTTGCCCGGGTTAATTCCGCGGTGACGGCGATGCCACGGGTTGGCCTGAACCCTTACGCACTCGGCATGCGGATGTTCTATAACCTTGAAGAGATGGCCGATCGTGGTTGCTACAACTACGATTTCCGGCGGCTGAAAGACAGCGAACAGCGCAAGCAGTACAATCGGAAAACCGGGCAGGGCCGTGACTTTATCTTCAAGGTCCGGGAGAACTTCTGCGATTTCACCTTTATCAATGACTTCGTCGATCAGGATTTTGTCGACAGCAACAAGCTGTTCGTCGCCGGTCAGCGGTTGAACAAGGAACGGATGGTCTGGGAATATTTCGTCCGTAGCCGCAAGTCCGAGGATTACCGACAGATGCTGTTTGCTTCTCTTTATCATCCGCCGGTGGTTGACATCGTTGCGGAAAAATCGACCGATGGCTCGCTCTATCTGGCTCACCGTCATGAAGGCAAGCCGTTGGTCAATGAATATATCGCCAACACCATGCTGGGGATAGAGTACCTGTGGGGAAATGCGGTCAAGCTGGAAACCAGTGAGGCCGAGGTCAAAGCGGTCAGTGAAACTGAAAATGGCGGAACAGAACCGCAGGTTGCCTGGACGCGGGTCGTTTACACCATGAAAGAGCGTCAGTTCAGCAGGGAGGTTCTCGGCTGATGGCTAAAAAAATAAAACCAGCAAATGGTCAGGATCCCAACATCGATAAAGCGATGCAGCGCTTTATGCATGTGCAGCAGGATGGCAGCCACGGAGGCTCGATCAGCTTTAGTGACTACCTGGAGAGGGCGATCGCCGATCCGACCAGCGCGGTGCGCAATGTCTTCCAGGTCTTTCACGACCTGATCGAGGATTATGTCGAGGAAGGGGTCGATGAATATCAGGACGATCCGGAATCGATCGGTTTTGCCCACTACGATACCAGCCGCCTGTTTGTTGAAGACTCTGATAACCCGTTTTTTGCTGATCGTCTGTTTACTAACCGGCTGGTACGGTTGGCGGAGAATTTCCGTCACGGGACCCAGCAGAACAAAATCTATATTTTCAAGGGTCCGCACGGCTGCGGCAAAAGTACTTTTCTCGATAACCTGTTACGCAAGTTCGAAAAATATGTCAACAGCCCGGCCGGCTGCACCTATGAAGCGGTCTGGCGGCTTGATCGGCAAATGCTCGGCAACTTCAATGAAAAGGAAACCGACCGTTTTCTCGGCAAGCTTTCCAACCTGCTCGATGAGTATGAATTGCGTCAAAGCGACCTGATTGAAGCACAGAAGGTTGCCTATCATGGCGAGGATTACGTTGAAGTGCCTTGCCCGAGCCATGACAGTCCGATTCTGATGATCCCACGTGAGTATCGGCGATCATTCTTTGATGACCTGTTCAAAAATGACGAGACCAAGTGGAAACTGTTTACCGAAAAACAGTACGAGTGGGTCTTCCGTGATACGCCCTGTACCATCTGCACTTCAATTTACGAAGCACTGCTCAGCCGGCTGAAGGATCCGCTGAAGGTGCTGCAGATGCTGTTTGCCCGCCACTACCGTTTCAACCGGCGCCTGGGGGAAGGGGTCAGCGTGTATAATCCTGGCGACCGGATTATCCGGCAGAATGTGCTCGGCAATGAAATGCTCCAGGGGCGGATCAACGGACTGCTACGCGACAGCAACCAGGTGCAGTATATCTTTTCCAACTTTGCCAAAACCAACAACGGCATCTATGCACTGATGGATATCAAAGGGCACAACGTTGAGCGCCTGCTCGAACTGCACAACATCATCAGTGAGGGGGTGCACAAGGTCGAGTATGTCGAAGAGAAGGTCAACTCTTTGTTCTTCGCGCTGATGAACCCGGAAGACGAAGAGAGCATCAAGGATCTGCCGTCACTCTCCGACCGGATCGAGTACATCAAGATCCCCTATATTCTTGATCTGCGCACCGAGGTGGAAATCTACCGCAATACCTTCGGGCGCTATATCGATGATCGCTTTCTCCCGCGGGTGCTGCACAACTTTGCCCGGATCATCATCGCCACCCGCCTCAATCAAAACTCCCCGGCAATGACCGAATGGATAGGGCACCCGGCACGCTACAGTCGCTACTGCGATGAAAAACTCCAGCTACTGAAGATGGAGATCTACACCGGCAATATCCCTGAATGGCTGCAGCAGAGTGATCGCAAGGGCCTGACCGCCAGACGGCGGCGGCGGATTATAGCTGAATCAGAAAATGAAGGGATAACCGGATTCTCCGGTCGTGATTCGATCCGTATTTTCAGTGAACTGTTTTCGGCCCACGCCAAAGAGGGGTCGATGATCGATATGGCAACCCTGTACAGCTTCTTCCGCAAGCACGAAGGCTGGATGAAGCTGATTCCCGACGGTTTTCTCGATTCCTTGCTGCACATGTACAACTACACCATCATGCAGGAAATCAAGGAGTCGCTTTATTACTATAATGAAGAGCAGATTGCCCGTGACCTGAAGAATTATATTTTTGCGGTCAATTTCGAGAAGGATACCGAGATCGACTGCGTTTACACCGACGAACGCCTGAAAATCGGCGAGGACTTTTTTGCTCCGATCGAATCGCGGTTGCTCGCTGATATCAGCGACCGGGAGCGGGTCCTGATGTTCCGCAAAGGAACGCAGAAGGAATACACCAGCCGAACTTTAACCCAGGAGCTGCGCCTGGAGGGCAAGGATATTACAGAAACAAAGCTCTATGAGAACCTCTACGGGCGCTATGTGCACCACTTGAAGGAAAAGGTTCTTGAGCCCTTCCTCGACAATGAGAACTTCCGGCGGGCGATCAAGGATTTTGGGACCGAGGATTTCAAAACCTACGATAACCGGATCCGTAACGATGTCACTTTCCTGATGGATAATCTCTGCGAAAAGTTCGATTATTCCAAACTGGGAGCTAAAGAGGTTTGCATCTACCTGATCGATAATGAGCTGGCGCAGAAGTTTTCTAAACAGGACTAACTATCTATCGGACATGTTTATGCGGGGATGTTTGACTTTTCGATTGAGCCAGTTTTTACTGCTTCTGCTATTGAGTGTTGCGGCAAGCGCTGCTGCTGCCGAACCATTGACCGTCTCCTATTTTGAACGGCCACCCTATTATTACACAACCGAAAACGGAGCAGCGGCCGGTATTCTGCTGGATCGAACCCGGCAGGTTATGCGAAAGGCGGGGTTGGATATCAGGCTGGTCACTATGGCTCCTTACCGGATTCTTTATGTTCTGCAGCACGCAACAGTACCGCATTGTTCGGTCGGTTGGTTTAAAAATGAAGAACGGGAGTTGTATGCCAAATTCAGCAAGCCGATCTATCGAAATCAATCGTTGGTTGTGTTGACCAGCAAGGTTCAACGGGGTAAGTTTTCCAGCCAAGAGACCCTGCGAGAGCTCTTCGCCGACCGCAGCTTGACGATGGCACGGATGGCGGAGTTCTCTTATGGAGAAGTTGTCGACAAGCTGCTTGGCGAGTTATCACCCAACAGTATTTTTCTGACCGGAGAACAGAGTACGCTGCTGCAGGCGATTGCCGAAAATAAAGCGACTTATATGTTGGTTGCACCGGAGGAAGTCGGTATGTTAACTCGCTTGATAGGGCTGCCGGTTGAAGACTTTGTCAGCATCAAACTGACCGATCTGCCGTCGGGGAATTTGCGCTACCTGATGTGCAACCAGGCGGTGCCTGATGAAACATTGCAACAGTTGAACCGGTCGATTCAGCTGTTCTATCAAGAATGGGGCATGGAAAAATAGTTGTTTAGCGAAAAAGAGCCGTAAAAAAGGGGTCCCGCCTGGACCCCTTTTTTTTAGGCGACAATTATTTGCTGGCTTCAACCTTGTTCATCAGCGCCAGCAGCAGCCCTAAAGAGATAAAGGCTCCCGGCGGCAGGATCATCAGCAGCATCGGCTGGTAGCCGGCGCCGAACAGGTTGACCCCGAGCAGGGCACCGGAACCGAAGATCTCCCGCACCGCCCCGAGGATGAACAGCGCCAGAGTGAAGCCGAGG
>CALZHQ010000110.1 GCA_945787295.1 uncultured Desulfuromonadales bacterium | reverse complement strand
CTGACCAGTATCAGTAAGAGTTCAACCATAAAACGTGCTCCCGAGACGTATACAAATGGTAAGACCACTTGTTTTAGTGGAGGTTGGCCTGTTTGTCAAATGTTTTATTTTTCAGAGGGATAGGGGGTTCATTGAATGGAATACAGCCTCCAGATGGGAACTGTGCCGATCTGAAGAGGCCGGTACCGTAGCACAGAAAATGTAAATACTGAAAAAAGCGGCAATTCGTATACGTTGTTCGGTAAATCAGGTTTAAATTGGCGCTGGCGGTGATTCTTTCAGTAAGAGTTCAACTCGCTGGAAAATTCTTCCCATATTAGCGATATCGGTATGGCAAAACCGATCCCTTCAGTGTTCTTCAACACGACGGTATTGATCCCGATGACCATCCCATCTTCATCCACCAGGGGGCCGCCACTATTGCCCGAATTGATCGGCGCATCGGTCTGGATGAGCCTGGTGATATTATTCTGCTGGTTGGTATATTGGCGAAAACCAGAGATGATTCCTGATGTCATCGTGTGCCTGAGCCAGGAAGGGTTGCCGATCGTGTAAACTTTATCCCCTTGAGCAATTCCCTCCTGCTTGGCGACGATTGGTTGCGCCTGGGTGGAAAATCCCGGCCCTAAAGCGAGTAAAGCCAAGTCATGCTTGTCGCTGAGGGAAATATCCCAGACGGTCACTTTTTCTCCGGTGAGGAATGTGACATCGACGCGCGGATTCACTGACGCGTAGAGAATCTGGTTCCTTTTGGAGCTGTAAGATTCGTAATCCTCTTTATATTTATCGAGTTGTTCTTTTCTTTGCAGATATTTGTCATTGTAACTTTCCCAGAGTGCATGCTCTTTATGCTGGTTCAGTTCTTTCTTGAAGGCTGCCAGCGATTTTTCTTCCGCTTTGATGAACTTTTCGAGGCGCTCTAACTGGGAGCTGACTTCATCGAGCTGTTTTCTGCTGTATTCAACGACATGTCGGTTGGTCACGATATGACCACTGTCGTCGATCAAAAATCCGGAGCCGAGCCCCCAGGAGGATTCGATCAACACTGTGGCATTGCGCGCCCGGTCCATGGTTGATTGCTCAGCTTTAGAACCAGCGTCCGGAGTGCTCGCCGCAGACTCTTGACGTTCGCCAATTTGTTGTGTTGCCGCCTGTCTGGGGAGAACGGTACTCTTGACGGGCTGGGCTACTATCTGGGGTGGGGGACTGCTGGGGGGAGTGGCAGAGTCCGAGAAGAGAAATTTTCCGGCCACGACGCCGATAACGGCAACGAGACAGAGCAACAGCAGGGTCGAGATGCTCTTCCGCGCTGGCCTTGGCTGTTCTGGCGCGGGTTGTGCGGAGCGCTTTGCTTGCCGTTGAGCATACTTGGCAAAAACAATTCCGCACGCTTCACAGAGCTCTCGGCTGTCGCCCTGATGGCCACATTTGGGACAAATCATTGTTGCCCTCCAGGCTGAATTATGGAGAAGCCATATGAACTCAAGGTTTGTGTTCATATGGCTTACAGGACAACTGAAATACTAAAGAAAGAACTGAATAATATCAACTGTTAAGCTTCTCAGTCAGGCTTGACAGCAGCTTCGTCATCCGTCAGTTCCGGTCGACGTTGTCGCACCATGCTTCATAGGCGCCGCTCTGGGAACGCACCTCCTTTTTAGTGCTCAGACCTGCAGTCTTTCCACAAGAATTTCAGCAAGATCTTTCGGTTGCAGCTGTTCTTCCAGTTCCGCACCCTTGATGCCATCTTCGAACATGGTCAGGCAGAAGGGGCAGTTGGAGACCAGGGTCGCTGCGCCGGTTTCGGCCGCCATCTGCGAACGCTTGACGTTGATCCGGCTGCCGAGGGTTTCGTCGGCCAGGATCCGGCCGCCGCCGGCACTGCAGCAGAAGGCTTCGCTGCCATGCTTGTCCATCTCGGTCAGTTTGATCCCGGCTGCCTCTAGCAACTGGCGCGGCGCGGCGTAGATATTGTTGTGCCGGCCGAGATAACAGGAATCGTGGTAGGTGCAATGGTCTTCCGCAGGTCGCAGATTGATCAGTCCGCTTTCAACCAGCTCAAGCAGAAACAGGGTATAGGACTGGACTTCGAGGTCGAAGCCGAGATCCCGATAATCCTTGGCCAAAGTGTTGTAGCAATGGGGGCAGCTCGTGACCACCTTCTTTACCCCGGAGCGATTCATCTGATCGATATTTTCCGTCGCCTGCATCTGGTAGAGATATTCGTTGCCCATCTTGCGCATCGGCTCACCGCAGCACTTCTCGCCCTTGCCGAGGATGCCGACCTTGATGTTGGCCGCGCTACAGAGCTGGATAAAGGCCTTGGCGACCGCTTGATTGCGTTTGTCGAAGGAGGCGTAACAACCGACAAAATAGAGGATGTCGACATCGGCATCATCGGCGATACTGACCACCGGCAAGCCTTCCGCCCAGTCGCCGCGACCGGCAAAATTCATCCCCAGCGGGTTGCCGTTGACTTCGGTGTTCTCCATCGCCGTCATCACCTCATCGCCGGGGAATTCGCCTTCCATCAGCACCAGGTTGCGGCGCATCGCGATGATTTTGTTGACCTGCTCAATACTCGCCGGACAGATGTCCTGGCAGGCAAAGCAGGTGGTACAGGCCCAGAGCGCATCCTTCTCGCAGATCTCGATCAGACTGGTCTCCGGTTGATAGTGAGCTACCTTGCCGATCTGTTTGACGATGGTCATCGGTGACAATGGTTTTTCGGTCGCCCAGGCCGGGCACCGATCCTGGCAGCGTTTGCACTGGGTGCAGGCATCGCCGTCAAAGATGTCCTTCCAGCTCAGATCCTGAAACCTGGCCGCGCCGAAGCTTTCAGCCGCTTCATCCTCCAGGTCGATGGTGGCCAGCTTGCCGGTCGGGCCGAGATCAGCGAACAGGTAGTTGCTGCTGGTGGTGAAGATGTGACGCAGCTTGCTGAACGGGATGGCGGCGATGAAGCCGACCACCAGCAGTAGGTGCAACCACCAGAGACTGGAGTGCAGGCTGCGCAGGGTTGTCTCATCAAAGCTGGCAAAGCTTTTCGCCACCAGCAGCCCGACCGGTGACCAGCCAGCCAAAGGGGTGCTGAGTTCTGTGACCGCCATGCGTAAGCCTTCGATCAGAAAACCACTGACCAGGATAGCCAGCAGCAGTAGGTGAGAGATGTAATCATCGATCTTATTTTCCAGTCCCGGGGGGCGGATGATGAAACGGCGCACGGCGAAACCGAACAGACAGATAATGGCGGCCAGTCCGGCCAGATCGAGCACCAGCGAGAAACCAAGGTAAAAGGGGCCGGTCAAGAACCTGATACCGAACAATGGATCGGTCAGGTCGGCCTGGATAAATATCAGGGTGGTGCCGATGGTCAGTAACAGAAACCCGTAGAAGAACAGGGCATGGGTGCCGCCGGGGAAAGGTTCGCGCATGACTTGCTTTTGACTGAAGCTGTTGCGCAGTGCCATGCGGATGCGCTTCGGGAGTTGGTCGGTGCGGTCGAGCGGCTGCCCCTGCCGGTATGTATTGATCCGCTGCATGAACTGATTGATCAGTACCGCAATGGCAGCAAAGCTGAGCAGGTACATCGGCAGCAGCACCGACAGGTCGTGGCCTATGTTCCAGTAGATTTCCCGTGTATATTCCATATATTATCCAATTGTATTGAATAGAGCTGAGGAACAGATTGAATCACTTTGCCGCACAATAATACCCGACTTTTTTCTCGATCGCTGTAAAACTTTCTTGCTGTTGTTTACGTAGACGTTAATATGTATTGTGACGATCAGCAATATATTCCGCAGCAATCTTCGGCACGCTACAAAGGGTGGCCTATGAGCGATAAGCAGGCAGCATCGATTCAGATCGGTGAACTGGCGAAGCAACTGGGGATCACCGCCAGAACCATCCGCTATTATGAAGAAATCGGACTGATGGGAGCATCGCAGCGGACCGGCAGTGGGGCGCGTAATTATCAGCGGGATGACGTGCTGCGGCTGAAATTTATCCTCAAGCTGAAGGAGCTCGGGATTTCCCTGAAAGAGATGCAGGAGCTGGCCGAGCATTTCGATGTCAACCAGCAGGATTTTGATACCATTACGCCAAAGCTGTTGGAGATTCTTGACGAACATATCGCCAAGGTCGATAAAAAGATTGCCAACCTGGCATCGTTACGGGATGAGATTGTCAGCTATCGCGATCGGATTGATGGTATTCTGCATGAAAAAATGTAGCAGTGTAAGGGCGTTGTCCGAAAACGAAGGTGACGTCCCCGTTAGCTGAGGAGTGCGTTGTTGGGAATGCAGATCGTGAAGGAATATTTGTATGCGATTTGTTGTATTTAAGTCCGGTGCAAAGCCCCGACGGCTTGCTATAATCGAGTCTAAGTGGCCAATTGTGTTCAGGAATCTGATGACTTATGCCTTGATTTAGATTATATTGTTACTCAAGTGGTAAGGAATTGCGCGTCATTATTTTTTGCACTAATCGGTTTTAATCCCTCAATACACTAATATTGTTTAAGTCTGTCATACTGGGAACCAGGCCTGAGCCAGCAAAGCGAGATAATTTGTAGAGACTTTGTTCTGGTTGAAGGATAAAGGACAGGAAATGGACGATTTAAATAACTCTAAAGAACCTCTGGTTCAGTTTCTACGCAAAATAATCCACGTTGCGGTCAAAGTTCTTGCTGTTTTAATGACTGCTGTTATCCTTTTGGGGGTGGCAGATGTCTGCTGGGTTTTGTATCAGAAGTTGGTCACACCGCCCTTTTTGATGCTGACGATAAACGATATTTTGGCCACTTTCGGGGCTTTTATGGCGGTGCTGATTGCCATCGAAATATTTGTCAATATCATCATTTACCTGCGTGACGATATAATCCACGTGAAAATTGTTTTGGCGACTGCACTGATGGCGATCGCTCGGAAAGTCATTATTCTCGATTACGATGAAATATCGCCCGATTATGTCTGGGCGACTGCAGGGGTAACGCTGGCAATGGCGATCGCCTATTGGCTGGTGTTTTATTTTACTGAGGACCGGGGTACGGGGAAGGGGACCATTAAGTAGCTCGCGCCGCAGCGGCTGCGTTGGTTTTTATCGGCAAGAGCCTACGGAATTTTCAGCGCAAAAAGGTCGGCTCTTTTCTTGAAATGTCTGCTTTTCAGGTCGATAGTATCCAGGAGAGCACGTATGGATAGGTTCAAGAATATACTTTTCGTTTGCAGTGGTCAGAAATCGGATGCCTTTGCTTTAGCGAGAGCCATAGCGCTGGCGGAGACGAATGGTTCTGCGTTGTCTTTACTGGCGGCCTATGAACCGGTCCCGAAGCCGGGAAAACTGTTTCTCAGTAAAAGCAAGCTTGAGCAGATCGAAGCGGCGCTGGAAGAAAAGGTCCGCTTTGAAGTTGATGAGCTGTTGCAGAATGCCAGTGTGCCTTTGGCGCAGAAGATCATCATCCCGGCTTCTTCGCCGTTCGAAACAATATATCAGGTTCTCAAGCACGATTTTGATCTGGTCATTAAAATCAAGGAGAATTATGGGGTTCAGATGCCTCTTGCAAGTGTTGATATGCGTCTGTTGCGCAAATGCCCCTGTCCGGTCTGGATCATAAACGGCGGCAAGCGGAAGAATTTTTCGCGGATTTTGGCCGCCATCGACCCTAATCCGACCGAGGTCGAGCGTGTTAAGCTGCAATATGAAATTCTGAAACTGGCGTCGTCACTGGCGCGGCGTGAAAACGCTCAGTTGGATGTGCTCTATGCATGGAAATTTTTTGCCGAAGGAACGCTCAAAGGGCCGCGCTACAATATGAGCGATGCCGAGATTGCCGAGATGGAAGCCCAGGAAAAGAAACTGCATAAAGCCTGGCTGGAAGAAGCAGTCGAGCCTTTCCAACAACCGGAGAACCGGTTCAAGGGTCACTTGATCAAGGGGGCCGGCAGCAAGGTTATCCTCGATTTCATTAAGCAAAAGCATTCCGACCTGCTGGTTATGGGGACTGTCGCTCGGACCGGGATTCCCGGTCTGATAATCGGCAACACGGCGGAATCCGTGCTCGGCAAAGCCCGGTGTTCGATCTTGACGATCAAGCCGTCCGGCTTCAAAAGCCCGGTGAGCTTATAAATAGCAAAGAAATCTGCTCCGGTAGCGCTACATCGCCTGAAAGCTTAAATCATGATTGAAATCAACAAAGGGCTCGATATCCCACTGAGTGGTATCCCTCGAACGCAGTTGACTGAGGGTCCGGCTGTTCGGCACGTTGCCCTGCTTGGCCGCGACTACCAGGATATGAAGCCGACCCTGCTGGTTGCCGAGGGTGACCAGGTCAGTCTGGGGCAAGCGCTCTTCTCCGACAAGAAACATCCCCGAATCCTCTATACCTCCCCCGGTTCCGGCCGGGTGGTCGCCATCAATCGCGGAGAGCGGCGGGCGTTCCAATCGCTGGTGATCGAGCTCTCCGGTGATGGAGAAGAGAGTTTCGCCCGCATATCGGACGAGCAATTATCGGCGCAACAGATCGAAACACAACTACTGAAATCAGGCCTTTGGACTGCGCTGCGCACCCGTCCCTACAGTAAAGTGGCTGAGCCCGGAACTCGTCCGGCGGCGATCTTTGTGACCGCCACCGACAGTAATCCTCTGGCGGCCGACCCGCAGATTGCGCTCAGCGAAAAAAGCAGGGAGTTTAACACCGGCCTGAGAGTCGTTTGCCAGTTGACTGATGGTAAAACCTATCTGTGTAAAACGCCGCAGTTGCAGACCGGGGATACGCCAGGGATTACGGTCAGCGAATTTGTCGGCTGTCATCCGGCCGGGCTGGTCGGCACCCATATCCATTTTCTGGAAAAGGTCGATCAGCAGCGCTGTGTCTGGCACATCGGTTATCAGGATGTCATTGCCATCGGCCATCTGTTTTTAACCGGCCGGTTACTCACCGAACGGATCATTTCGTTCGCCGGGCCGGGGGTGAAAGAGCCGCGCTTGATTCGCACCCGCATCGGCGCCTGTTTGGCGGAGCTGACCACAGAGCAGTTGCATGAGGGCGAACAGCGGGTGATTTCCGGCTCGGTACTTTCCGGTCATCAGGCGGCTGGCGCCGAAGATTATCTTGGGCGCTATCACAATCAGGTGTCCGTCTTAGCAGAAGATCGACAACGGAAACTGCTCGG
>CALZHQ010000109.1 GCA_945787295.1 uncultured Desulfuromonadales bacterium | reverse complement strand
CAAATTTTACATTGAGGCCGTAGGAGATGCCCTGTGAATCTATGTCTCCGGACGCACCATTTTCAGAGGACTGGTAGAGAAACCCACCCCAGGCGATGATCGAGATCGGATCAAAGTCCTGCTTGTAGGTCAGCTCGCCTTCGAAGCGCGGCATGTTTTCTTCTCCGCCTGTCCCAGAGGTTCTGGCCGGGTCAATTACGCCGATCGCCAGCTTGAAACCCGCCAGCGTGGGAGTCCGGTAGGTGATCTGTGCCGAGGGGAGCGGATAGGTGTAACCTGAGCCGATATTGCCGAAGGAGACCCCGGTCGCATCAATCCCAGGAACTCCGCCCGTTTTGCCGAAGCCGATCAGGATCTCGTCGTTGAAGATGTTGGAGCGGTTAAACAGGGTGAAGTCTTTCCCGAACAATACCTGGCCCCAATCACCGTCGACGGTACCGTAGAACTGACGAACATCGATACCTGTTTCGGTGAGGTTCGAATCACTGTCGTTGATAGTCACCCAGAAGGAAGAGCGACCCCCCAGCTTCAGTTTGCCAACCTGCTTGCTGAAATTAAATCCAATATAATTGGGCAGAAAACCCATTTTCACCCGGGATTGTTCCTGCCCCGAATCGTCGTCATGATGTGCATAGAAGGTGTTGAAAAAACCGTCGACAGCGAAAGTGGTACCTTCTTTGTCAAAGAGTGTGATCGCAGCTGAGGCAGGCAGGCAGAATGCCAAGACAACAAGCCATGGCAGCAGAACTTTTAATAACTGTGTAGATTTCATGAATTTACCCCTTCTGGAAAGCTGTCAGGGCATTTAACCCTCTGGCAGCTTGTAATAATAAAATCGGCAGACTTCGCTTGCCGGTCCAGTCTGCTACTTAAAACGGAAGTTTTCCAAATCCCATGAGTCCGATTGCCGGAACAAACAAACAGGTGAAGCTCAGGACCAGGAACATATACGCAGCAAGTTTGGCACTGAGCTTGCCGTAAGTTACGCCAACAACTGTCAGGCAGATAACCACGAACGTAATGTTCATGAATCCCAGGTAGGGTGTTATGCCGATAATCGTTGTGCCATCGGCTTTCAAGCCGCCGCCGGTGAGAAATAGGTACGCATACATGGCACAGACAATGGCAACCACCAAAGCGCCGTTACCGACGGTCCGCATATCTTCCAGCCCTGTCCAAAGAGCATGGGCTGTTTGTAGATAAAGAACGCCAAACACGAAAAGCAGGCCGGCGGTAAAGGGATCGGCAAAAATGGCTGCCTGAAGAATCGCGCCGATGACAACGAGGGTCCCTACAACGGCGGTTACGAAACCGGTACTTTTTGCCTCACCGTGGCCCAGAAAGAATAGACCGACCGGGACCCACATCATGCAAATCAATAGAAGTAATGCTAACGTCATTGTTATTCTCCATTACCTTCCCGACGGCTTAAGCCACGGGAATAGAATTTATTCTGCTGTTGTCGGGTCGATGATCGTGGTGATCGCGGCAACACTGTTGGCCGGAAAGCCACCCTGCTGCGCATGTTCTTTCACCGCCGCTTCATTGGGGGCGATGTAGATACAGTAAATCTTATCTGCAGTGACATAGCTCTGAACCCATTGAATTTTCGGCCCCATGCCCTGGAGGACATCGCAGGATTTTTGCGAGATCGATTGAAGTTCTCCCGGGGAGAGATTCCCCGCCTGCGGTATGTCACGTTCAATGATAAATTTCGGCATCACTCACTCCTTCCAACATAAATTTGATAAGAATTGATCATTTTTGAGCTTTCCTTGGTGACGGGTGGCAACTAGTGCAACCTGAATGCCAAGCCTTATAACGCTGTTATTTCGGGACATGTTGATATTTTAAGGAGTCCTATTTGCTGGATTTTGTAGAGAAAAAGGATAGACGGATGGAGTGAGATGAAGGGATCTATGGTTTACTTGTCATGTTTGATATTGATAGAGACGGTAGCTATTGATTTTTGTCATATTTTCTAAGCAACTGTTATTAAATGATAATTCAGTTTATCGCGGTGCTATGATAGGTGTGTGCAGAGAGGTTGGCAAATCTCTATTTTGAGTGATTTCTATGCAAGTGGGGTAGTATTCTACACTGTGGAGATTTTCTTAAGTGTGTTGAGTGTAGATAAGATTGGCGCTAGTAACTTTTTAAAACGCTTGTTCGGGCTGCGGCACAGGAATTGCTAGGTTTGTAAGACAGCGTTTTAAGACGAATTTCTCATGTGCTTGTTTTGGCTGCCGGTCAGGACGAGTCGCAGAGTTGGAGGACACCAGATGGGTCTTGATCACCCAAGTCAGCACTGTAAATTTGAAGTTCCCGAAATAATTTTCGGCCGAGGGCTACTGTCTCAGGTCGGATCTTGTGCGAAACGACTCGGTGGTAAAAAGGTTTTCCTGGTCAGTGATGATGGCTTATTCAGGGCCGGGTGGGTAGACCGGGTCATGAAAAGTCTGCTCGATGCCGGTTTGGCCTTTGTGTATTTTGATCAGATCACCCCAAACCCGAAAGACCACGAAATCGAGGCAGGTTTCCGGGAATATGTTGCCCAAGGGGCTGACGTTATCGTCGGACTTGGTGGTGGCAGCGCCATGGACGCAGCCAAGGGGATTGCGATCCTCGGAGCTAATGGTGGTCGGATTCAGGATTACCGTGGAAACGATCAGATACATCGCCCTTTGCCACCGCTGGTCCTTTGCCCGACGACCTGTGGAACCGGTTCCGACGTGTCGCAATTCGCAGTTGTAAACGACACCGAGGCCATGTGTAAATTCACCATCATGAGTCGCTGCGTTGCTCCCGATATCAGCCTGACCGATCCGGACACCTTGGAAACTCTGCCTGATGAGCATGTCGGCAGCACCGCTATTGATGCGTTGTCTCATGCGGTAGAAGCCTACTTTTCCATCGCCGCTTCATCGTTGACCGATGTTAATGCGCTACAGGCTCTCGATTTGCTGGCCAACAGTATGGCCAAAGCGGTAAAGGAGCGGCGCGCCGAAGATATGGAGGCTTTGTCGCGGGCCAGTCTGCATGCTGGTATGGCTTTTTCCAATGCGCTGCTCGGTATCGGTCATGCTCTCTCCCATCCGATCGGTGGGCTTTATGATGCCAATCACGGACAGGTCAATGCGGCCTTGTTGCCAGAGGTCCTGCAATATGATTTTCCGGTTGTCGAGAGAAAGATTTCCGGTTTTGCCGCGGCCCTTGGGCACGCCCCGGCCGGGAATGAAAAGTATGCCAAGGAGATGGCCCTGGAGACGATAGATACCCTGCTTGATGCAGGAAATACCCCGAGGGGACTGAGAAAACTTGGAGTTCGTGAAGAAGATCTTCCCGATCTGGCCGCAAAAGCGCTGCAGGATGTCTGCGTGTTGACCTCACCGCGCCAGACCGATGAAGAGGATTTACTCGGCATCTTGAAGAGATCTTTCTGATGGAAAAAGTCACCCGCACGCATCTAGAAGAACAATTCCTGGATACTCTGCTTGGAATTGAAAGCTCCAAAATTGGCTATTATGGTGAAGTAAAGCAGAAAATCCAGGAACTTGAGGCTGCAAACCTTGGTCTGAGAACCAAGAAGACTGAGTTGCAGGCGGTTTTTGATGCAATCAGCGACGCGGTTGTGATCTATGACAATAAAGGATTGGTACAACATCGAAATCATGTCTGCCCGAAATTTTTCCCCAGGGAAACATTGATCGGTAAAAGCTGTCGAGCACTCTTCCATCGCGATAATTCTGCATCAGCATGCGACTGTCCGGTTGGCAGAGCATTAAAGGGGGCGAGTGCGCAGCTCTCCTTTTCCGGACCTCAGAACAGCAATGGGCGCAATCTTTACTACGATGTTATCGCGACTCCGATTGTTGACCCGGTTGGAGGGAACAGGGCCTTGGTTTTTATTCGTGACGTCACCGAAAGAAGAAATCAAGAGCTACAGTTGTTACAGGCGGACAAACTGACGAGTATCGGTGTTCTTGCTGCCGGGGTTGCTCATGAAATCAATAACCCAATGACTTCGGTGGCAGGCTATGCAGAAGCCCTGCAACGACGTTTTCTGGAAGACCCCGGTCTGGCGGGTGATCAGCGACTGCTCGATTTTCCCAAGTATCTGGAGGTTATTGTTCGCGAGGTGTATCGCTGCAAGGGGATCATCGATAACCTGCTGAGCTTCAGTCGCAAATCGGACGGAGAGTTCGGGGTGGTCGATATCAACCAGATTATCGGTGAGGTTTTAGAGCTTGTCCGCCACCAGGGGCGGGATGCAGGCATTACTCTGTGCGAAGACCTGTTTGTCCCGCTGCCACCCGTGAAGGGCGATGCAAGTGCGTTGCGACAGGTTTTTTTGAACCTGATCTTAAATGCAATACAGGCGATTGAGAATGGCGGTGTTGTCACCATAGAGACAGCGCCGACAGATACTGGAATCGTGGCCAGGATTATCGATACCGGCACCGGGATCGATCCTGATATGCTGGATCAGATCTGGACACCATTTTTTACCACCAAGGTTGTCGGCAAGGGGCAGGGGCTCGGTCTGGCTGTGACTTATGATATCGTTGAGAAGCACCAGGGAGTGATTGAAGTACACAGCAGGGTCGGTGAGGGAACAGAATTTACCGTTAATCTTCCGGAAAGTCAGGCGGTCTGATGGATAAAAAAGCGAAAATACTCATCGTTGAAGATGAGGCGCCGTTACGTGAGTTGCTTGAAGCGGAACTGTCTCGCGGCGGATACCAGGTGCAGGTTGCCGAAAACGGCCGAGCGGGCGTGGAACGATTCGCCGAAGAGTGTTTCGGGGTTGTCCTGCTGGATGTGAAAATGCCGGAAATGGGTGGCGTTGAAGCTCTTGAAAGGATGCGTGAACACTCGAATATCCCGGAAATAATCATGTTTACCGGCCACGGCGATATAGAGACGGCGGTTAAATGTATCAAACTCGGTGCTTACGATTACCTGACCAAGCCGGTCAAGCTCGATGAACTGGAGCTGGTTATTGACAAGGCGAGCGAAAAGAATCGACTGCGGCGGGAAAATATCAATCTGCGCCTCGAAATGGAAAAAATGGATGATCACAAGGTGGTCGGCCGCAGTGAAGAGATTCGTAAGGTCCTGGCAACGGTGAATCGCTGGGGCGCAACCGATGAGCATGTGCTGATATTCGGCGAAAGCGGTACCGGGAAGGAGTTGGCTGCCAGGGCAGTTCATGACGCCAGTCGGCGAAAGGACAAGCCCTTTGTCACGGTCAACTGTGGCCGCCTTGATGCGAACACTGCCGAAAGTGAACTTTTTGGCCATATGCAGGGTGCGTTTACCAGCGCCAACAAAGCCCGGGCCGGCCTGTTCGAGCTAGCCGACAACGGCACCCTGTTTATGGATGAAGTTTCGGAGATGTCGCTGGATGTGCAAGTGAAATTGCTCCGTATCCTGGAAACCGGAGTCTTCCGGCGCCTGGGCGGCAGTCGCGATATCAGTGTTGATGTGCGTTTTGTGTTTGCCTCGAACAAGATACTTCAGGACTGTGTCGACCGTGGAGATTTTCGAGAGGATTTCTTTCACCGGATCAACCTGTTACCGATCGTTCTTCCACCATTACGTGAACGTCAGGATGATATCCTGCCATTGGCCATGCATTTTTTGAAAGATAGCCCGAATCATAACGGAGAAACCTGGGACATCACAGATGAGGCGCTCGCGGCAATGAAACTTTACCAGTGGCCAGGCAATGTCCGCGAACTGAAAAATACCATCCGTCGGGCCTGTATTCTTGCGTCGGAACCGATCATCTCCGCTGATCTGTTACCATTTTCTGCCCCCAAGATCCCCTTGCCGACGCGGGGGAATGGCAACGCTCAGCCAGACAATGTGCCACTTTGGATGGTTGAGAAGGACCACATTGGCAAGGTTCTCGCAGCGGTTGAGGGGAACAAGAGTCAGGCGGCGAAGATTCTGGAGATCGACCGCAAAACCCTCTATACAAAACTAGATAGGTATGAACTGGGCTGCTAGCCGGTTCTCATGAGTGGTGCTGTTATGTTGTTAAAGGACAATTTTGGACGAAAAATCAACTACCTTCGTCTCTCGGTGACCGACCGCTGTAACATGCGCTGTCGCTACTGTATGCCGGAATCCGGAGTTTCCAAGCTGGACCATCAGCAGGTTCTCAGTTATGAGCAGTTATATCTACTGGCCGAAGCGGCTGTTGCACTTGGGATTGAGAAGATCCGGGTCACCGGAGGAGAGCCGTTGGTGCGCAAAGGGATCATCGATTTTCTCGATCAGCTATCGCAGATTCCTGGCTTAAAGCAATTGGTGCTGACAACCAATGGCCTCAAACTGCCAGAGATGGCTGCCGCATTGAAGCAAGCCGGGGTGCAGCGGCTGAATATCAGTCTGGATTCGCTACGTCCTGAGGTGTTTGCAAAGGTGACCCGGCGCGATGAGCTGAGCAAGGTTCTGGATGGAATTACTATCGCAGAGCAAGTCGGTTTGCCGATTAAAATCAACATGGTGGTGATGCGTGGTGTCAACGACGCAGAGTTAGTCGATTTTGCCGCCATGACTCTGGAGAAAAACTGCTCAGTCCGCTTTATCGAATATATGCCGGCGATCAAAGAAGAAAGCTGGCAGTCGCTGGTGATGCCCGGCGAAGAGATTCTGGAGCGGATTGCCGAGGTGTTTGCTTTTACACCGGTGGTTCGCGGCGAGTTGGCCGGACCGGCCAGGGAATACAAAATCGCCAGCGCTCAAGGAACGATCGGAGTGATCACGGCGCTGTCCGGACACTTTTGCCAGGGCTGCAACCGGATCCGCATTACCGCGTCGGGCAAAGTGCGCAACTGTCTATTTGCTGATGCGGAATACGATCTGCGGCCTCTATTGGCAGGGGGAGATGCCGGCGACATCCAGCACGCGCTGCTGCAGCTGGTGGAGAATAAGCCGGAGATGCATGGTATGAGCGAGGAATCGACTGAACACACCGCTTTCACCATGGCGCGTATTGGCGGCTAGTTAGTGAGACTGGAGAGGAGATGAGAGATGTCTGCACAAGTCGTTGCAGTCAATATCTCGCTCCGAGTGTTCCGCAGCCTCACCCCTCGGCTGACCAAGCTCGATCCTCGGGGGTGGTGAAGGGGCATGCTCGTCGAGCCCTGCAACGAATTCTGGCCATTTGATGCCCTCTGCGCTCGCCGAAGCGTGACCCGCGTCGACGCCGCGGGCATGGTCT
>CALZHQ010000108.1:1299-8622 GCA_945787295.1 uncultured Desulfuromonadales bacterium | reverse complement strand
CGTAATTTCGATGAGCTGGTCGGTCGCTTGAAGCAGATGTGTCTGGGTGCCGAGCCAATGCGGACTGAGCGGTTGCGGTCACTGGTGGCCAGGTATGACTGGGACGTGATGGCCGAGGCCTATGATGATCTTTTTGAAGCCATGTTTTCGCTAAGGTCTCATCGTTAAATTAGCAATTCATCCACAACAAAGGAGTCCTGCGTGGCCGGTTCTTCGAAAAAAGTCATTTATGCCGCTCTGTTCGGTAATGCCCTGGTGGCGATAACCAAATTTATCGCCGCAACCATGACCGGCAGTTCGGCAATGCTCTCGGAGGGGATTCACTCGGTTGTCGATACCGGCAACCAGCTGCTGTTGCTGTTGGGGTTGCACCGGGCGAAAAAGCCGGCTGATGAGCGTTTTCCCTTCGGCCACGGCAAGGAAGTGTATTTCTGGAGTTTTGTTGTCGCAATGTTGATTTTTGCCGTTGGCGCCGGTGTTTCACTGTACGAGGGGATCCATCATCTGCAGCACCCTGCGCCGATCGAAGATCCATATATCAACTATATTGTGCTCAGCCTGGCGATCGTCTTTGAAGGGGTGGCGCTCTACTTTGCACTGACTGAGTTTATCCGTGCCAAGGGGACGTGGGGCTACCTGGAGGCGGTTCAGGAGGGGAAGGATCCGACCACCTTTGTTGTCCTGTTTGAAGATTCCGCGGCCATCCTTGGCCTGCTGGTCGCTTTTCTCGGCGTCTTCCTCACCCAGGTCACCGGGAACCTTATCTACGACGGGCTCGCTTCGATCGTCATCGGCCTGATCCTTGGCGGCACTGCCATCTGGTTGGCTTATGAGACCAAGGGGCTGCTGATCGGAGAAAGTGCAAATGTCAAAGTGGTTGCGGCCATCCGTGAGATTGTCGCCAGCTATCCGCAGGTCGAGCATATCAACGAAGTGCTGACCATGCATATGGGGCCTAATTATATCCTGGCCAACGTGAGCGTCGATTTCCATGACAAGGTTACCGCGAGTGAGATGGAGGCCAGTATTGTTGGACTTGATACGCAGATTAAGCAGACCTTCCCGAATGTGAAGCGGATTTTTATCGAAGCAGAGGCCCGGAAAACGCAGCACAGCAGAGTTGCAGAATAAGAACTTTTAAATTGCGGCCTTCGAATGTCTTTGGCAGTTCGGGAGCTTTGAAATGAATCACAACCTCATCTGGATGACCCATGGCTGAAAAGAAGAAACGCGACAGTGTTGTTAAGGAAGCTTGGAATAATATGGCGGAAGATTTTAACCGGTTGCTGCCAGAGACTCTTCGCCAGCGCAAGGGGAAGAAGAAATTTGTACTCTGGCTGTTTATTCTGGAGTTAGTGGTCTTGGGCATCGTCGGGAACCTGGTCTATCAGTGGTGGCTCAAATAGCGCCTGGGCTATCCCGGAAACCACACAAGATTTTGCCTTTTCCTCCAGGTAGGTTCAATACAGGAAGTGCTTAATCCTCTCCCCCTTTTCGCCAATATCGGTCATCGCATCGATGCCGATTTGCAGGTGGCTGTCGACCCACTTTTGCGTAACCTTTTTGTCCGACTCCTCGGTTTTCACCCCTTCGGGGGTGAGCGGCACATCGGAGACCAGCAACAGTGCTCCGCGGGAAATGACGTTGTAGTGACCGACGATGAAGATGGTCGCGGTTTCCATGTCGATGCCGATGCTGGTCATCCTTTTCAGCTTCTCCAGAAAGACCTGATCATGTTCCCAGATGCGCCGATTGGTCGAATAAACCACACCGGTGCGGTAATCGTAGCCATGTTCACGAATCTTCTCGGAAACAAATTTATGCAGTTTAAATGATGGCAGCGCCGGGACCTCGGCGGGAAAATAATCGTTGCTGGTTCCTTCACCGCGGATCGCGGCATTCGGCAGGATGAAGTGGCCGATCTCGGTCGATTTTTTCAGCCCACCACATTTGCCGAGAAACAGCACCCCTTTCGGATGGATGGCGCTGAGCAGGTCCATGATGGTCGCCGCGTTGGCCGAGCCGATGCCGAAATTGATGATGGTCAGGCCGTGGCTGTTGGTGGCGGCCTGCATCGGCTTGTCTTCACCGTGAATGTTGCAGTTGAACATTTCGGCGAACTTGTCAACGTAATGTCGGAAGTTGGTCAGCAGGATGTAGTCGCCAAAGTTATCAAGCGGCATCCCGGTATAGCGTGGCAGCCAGTTTTGGGTGATCTCCAAGCGGTTGGGCATGATATGTATCCTCGACAGTAGAATGAACAGCAGCTTGTCTTGTAATATAGATTAGGTGCTGGGAGAAATTTATCAAGGGGGCAAATCGATCGATGTTGCCGGTTTGCATTCAGCCGAAGAGCTGCTGACCGTAGCAAGCCGCTTGCTTTTCGCCGAAAAACGCGTTAATTTTCCCTTCTTTCGAATACCCTATAAATTGATCAATAAATTCAGCGAACTTCAAAGAACAGGACCGTCTCATGCGTTATACCCAGTATCTGTTGCCGACCCTGAAAGAGAACCCGGCCGATGCCGAAGTTATCAGCCATCAGCTGATGATGCGTGCCGGCATGATCCGTAAAGTTGCCGCCGGTATTTACAGCTACATGCCGTTCGGGCTGCGTTCGATCCGCAAGATGGAGCAGATCATCCGTGAGGAGATGAACAGGGCCGGTGCCATCGAGTGTTTGATGCCGATGGCCAACCCGGCAGAACTCTGGCAGGAATCGGGGCGCTGGGAAAAGTACGGCAAGGAACTGCTCCGCTTCAAGGATCGCAAAGCGACCGATTTCTGCATGGGGCCGACCCACGAAGAGGTGATCACCGATATCGTCCGTAATACGGTCAAGTCGTATAAGCAGCTGCCGTTGAATCTTTATCAGATTCAAACCAAGTTTCGTGACGAGATCCGTCCCCGTTTCGGTTTGATGCGTGGCCGCGAATTCATCATGAAGGATGCTTATTCTTTCGATCTGGATGATGAAGGGGCCGATAGCGCTTACAGCAAGATGTACCAGGCCTACCGTAAAATATTCCAACGTTGCGGACTGAAGTTCCGCGCGGTTGAAGCGGATAGTGGCGCCATCGGCGGCTCCTTCTCGCACGAGTTCATGGTGCTGGCCGAGTCGGGCGAAGACGGTATCGTTTCCTGCGATGCCTGTGAATACGCCGCCAACGTCGAAAAAGCCGAACTGATCTACCGCGATATCGAAACTCCGGCCGCAGCTGCCGAACTGCAGAAGGTCGACACCCCAGGGCAGAAGAGTATCGAAGAGGTGGCCGCTTTCCTCAACGTTGAGCCGAGGCAGACAGTCAAAACTTTGATTCTCCAGACCTCTGATGATGACGTGGTGGCAGTACTGCTGCGCGGTGATCGTGAGTTGAATGAGATCAAGCTGGCCAACCTGCTCGATGTCGACTGGGCACTGATGGCCGAGGATGATGTCGTCAAGCAGGCCACCGGTGCTCCGACCGGTTTCGCCGGTCCGATCGGCCTGAAGGTTCGCGTGATTGCCGACAGTGAAGTGCAGGGAATGGCCGATTTTGTTGTCGGCGGCAACGCTGTCGATGTCCATTATACGGGTGCTAATCTGGTTCGCGATTTTGCGGTGACTCAGTTTGCCGATATCCGTCAGGCCGAGGCAGGTGATCCCTGCCCGCGTTGCGATTGCGGTAAGTTTGAAAGCTGGCGCGGCATTGAAGTCGGTCACGTTTTCAAACTCGGCACCAAGTATTCCGAGGCGATGGACGCCACCGTGCTTGATGATCAGGGCAAGGCCCGCACCCTGGTGATGGGCTGCTACGGGATCGGTGTCGGCCGGACCGTTGCCGCGGCGATCGAGCAGAATCACGACGAGCACGGCATGGCCCTGCCGATGCCGCTGGCGCCTTTCCAGGTGCTGGTGTCGATGGTCAATCCGAAGGATGATGCGGTGCGTGAGACTGCAGAGCAGATCTATCAGCAACTGCTTGATCTGGGCATCGAGGTGTTGCTCGACGATCGTGATGAACGTCCCGGTATCAAGTTTAAGGATGCGGACCTGATCGGCATCCCGTTACGGATAACCGTCGGAGCCCGCAACCTGAAGGAAGGGAATGTGGAGCTGAAGGTGCGAGCCAGTGGTGAAATGTCATTGCTGCCAATAGCGGCTGTGGCTAAAGAAATGCAGCGTTTGGTTGCTATCGCACTGGAAGATTAAGATATACCGGCGACTGGGTTTTTATGAGTGAACTTAAGATCAATGCCAACGGCCTGCTGAAACTACCGCTGGCAATCCGCCAACAACTTGGGGAGGAGTCGCTGCAGCCAGTCTCCAGTTCGTCGAGCCATCTGTTGCTCGGGCGAACTGAGGTTGAGAGCCCGGTTCTGATGTCCGGCTTGCTGGGCGAACTGTCAGTGCCCGACCTGCTCTCCTTTTTCAATATGTTCCGCAAGACCGGCATCCTCCATTTCGAGTTGGCGGGGGGCAGCAAGTCACTCTATTTTCTGCAGGGCGAGGTCGTCTTCGCGACCAGCACCTTTGCCAGTGAGGATCTGGGCGAGATTCTTTTTTCGCTCGGCAAGATCGAGCGTGAGGCTCTGCAGAAGATCCGCCAGCTGGTGACAGTGCGGGCCACCCTCGGCAAGCTGTTGGTTGAAAAAGCTGCCGTTTCGCCGAAGGATCTCTGGTTGGCCGCCCGGAGTCAGGTCGAGGGGATCGTCTACAACCTGTTCGCGTCGCAACAGGGCGGATTCCACTATGAAGCAAGGGATATCGATCAGGAGCAGATTCTGCGCCTGTCGATGAGCACTCAGAACATGATTATGGAGGGCTTGCGGCGCCAGGACGAAAGTGCGCTGTTTATGCGCCGGATTATCTCTTTTGATTACTTCCCGATTTCGACCGGCAAAGTTCAGGCCGACCTGGATCAGATTGAAGCGCGCTTGCTGTCGCACGCTGAAGCCGGCCAAATGAATGCCCGCGATCTGTTCCGTCGGGTGGGGCTGCGCGAGTTTGATGGTATGCGGATACTCTATTCGTTGTTGGAAAAGGGGGTTCTCAGAATGGAGGATGCCCGGGCAACGGAGATCGAAGGGGAGCTGGGACAGGTGCTGGCAATTTACAACAGCCTGTTGAAGATCCTTTTCCGGCGCATGAGCAAGGCCTGTAACGACTTTCCACAGGAGGTGACCAGTTTTTTAGAGGAGTTGCCGCAGCCGTACTCTTTTGTCCTGCGAGAGGTCGAACTCCTCAAGGATGGCACTCTTGATGGCCACCGGATCGTTTCCAACCTGTCCGGGCTGGAAGAAGGGGATAAGAAGAAGCTGCTCGCAGATTCGCTCTGTGAACTAATATATATGCAAACGATGGTGGTACGCCGTGAGCTGGATGCCGAAGAGGCCCGGTCGCTGATCGCCCGCGTTCAGGAAATTACCACCCGGGTACGGGAATTGGTCGGGAGGACCGAATGAAACAAAGCGCGAAACAGCGGCTGATTTTTGCTCTCGATGTTGATGAGTTTGCCGCGGCAGAAAAATGGGTCAGCCAGTTACATGAGAATGTCGGCCTGTTCAAAATCGGCAAGCAGCTGTTTACCAAGTGTGGACCGCAGGTGGTGCAGATGGTGCGCGAGCGCGGCGGCGAGGTTTTTCTCGACCTCAAGTATCACGATATCCCCAATACGGTTGCCAAGGCCGCCGTTGAGGCCTGCAAGCTGGGGGTGAAAATGTTCAATGTCCACGCCTTGGGTGGTCTGGAGATGATGCAGAAGACTGTTGAAGAGGTCGATGCCTATTGCGCTTCGGCAGGAGTGGAGCGGCCGATCATGTTGGCCGTGACCATTCTGACCTCGTCGACCGAGGAGACCCTGCGCGGTGTCGGTATCGACAGGCCGGTGGCCGAGATGGTTCCGCGGCTGGCCAGGCTGGCCAAGGATGCCGGCTTTGACGGTGTCGTCGCCTCGCCGCAAGAGGTCGAGCTGATCCGTGCCGCCTGTGGTGAAGATTTTCAGATTGTTACGCCGGGTGTGCGACCGAGCTTTGCCAGCATGGATGACCAGAAACGGGTGACAACCCCGGCCGCTGCGATTGCTGCCGGAGCAACGGCCCTGGTGATCGGTCGACCGATTTCGGCGGCTGACAATCCGCTCGAAGCCGCCGGGAAGATCCTCGCCGAGATTGAGGCTGCGTTGGCCTGATGGCAGACTTTCTTTATGGAGTTAATCCGGTGCGAGAGGCTCTCGCTGGCGCCGGGCGCAAGCCGCTGGAATTGCTGCTGGTTAAAGGTGAGCGTTCGGCACGGCTCGAAGAGTTGCACGAACTGGCCGCTAGGCAGCAGCTGAAAACGGTGTTCCGTGAACGGCGTGAGCTCGACCGGTTGGCCGGGCACAGTCATCATCAGGGGGTATTGTTGCGGCTTGAGCCGTTCAATTACACCGACCTCTCAGCTTTACTTGCCGGGTGGCAGAATAGTGGCCGCAGCGCTTTTTTTCTGTTGCTTGATGGTATCACTGATCCGCATAACTTCGGCGCGATCTTGCGTAGCGCCGAGGTCGCCGGTTGCCACGGCGTAATTGTCGCCAAAGATCGTTCCTGTTCGGTCACCCCGGTTGTGGAAAAGACCGCGGCCGGGGCCCTCTCTTATCTTCCTCTCTGCCAGGTGACCAACCTTTCCCGCGCTATCGAAGAGCTGAAGCAGGCTGGCATCTGGTGTTACGGTTTGGCCGGAGAAGATGGGGCTGAAAAGCTTTTCTCCTCTGATCTAACTGGCAACCTGGCATTGGTGGTCGGCAGTGAGGGGAAGGGTTTGCGGGAGAATGTCCGCAAGCATTGTGACGGCCTGCTGGCGATCCCGATGCAGGGGCAGGTCAATTCGCTCAATGCCTCGGTGGCTGCTGCGGTCGCCCTGTTTGAGGTGGTTCGCCAAGCCGGCTAAATTCTCTGCG
This sequence comes from uncultured Desulfuromonadales bacterium, assembly GCA_945787295.1. The sequence continues at coordinate 1,705 of CALZHQ010000108.1, read as the reverse complement.
GAGTGCCTGCAGGGGTTACGATACTGTGCTATTTTAGTAGAAAACTCTTTATCGGAGGGCTGTTATGAAGCACTATTTAAGACTTCTGTTGTTGCTGCTGCTGGTTTCTTCCTTATCTGGTTGTTTGTCGCCACGGGCCAGTTCTCCAGCTGACAGGCGCAGCACGATCAACAACATGAGTCGGGACACTCTGGCCGAACTCTATAAGCAGCGGCCGACTGCACGTGACAATGTAGAGCGTGCCGATGGTTATGCGGTTTTCAGCAATGTCAATGCCCAGTACATCTTTGTTGGTGCGGGTGGTGGCTACGGGGTTGCCGTCAATCAGAAGAGTGGCCGCAAAACCTATATGCAGATGTTGCAGGTTGGCGCGGGCCTCGGCCTCGGCATGCAGGATATCCGCGTG
>CALZHQ010000108.1:0-1284 GCA_945787295.1 uncultured Desulfuromonadales bacterium | reverse complement strand
ATAGTCAGGCGGCATATGATTCCTTTGTTAACAGTGGCTGGGAATTCGGCGGCCAGGCAGATCTGGCTGCAAAGGCCGAAGATAAGGGGGCTGCCGCGACGGGTGAGATTTCAGTCAGTTCCGAGATCGACATGTACACCCTGACCGAATCGGGCCTGATGGCAAAAATCAACCTCTCCGGCAGTAAGTACTGGAAGGACGAAAAGCTGAATCAATATTAAAAGTTGGCGGATTTTTTGCCGTGGCGGAGATGTTGCCATGGCTTCTGATGGGGATCTGTCGCTAACGTTTCACCCTGGGCATACTCCCAAATAGCATTTGGGAGTATGCCCTTTTTTAAATAACGTACCTATAGCCAAAACAAAGACTGTTGCCACCAAGGCACCAAGGTACCAAGAGCACTAAGTAAAACCCGTTCCTGGCTTTTGTTTCTCTTAGTGCCTTGGTTGCTAAATGAAGACTTATTATCAGAGCTTTTATCTGAACCTTTTATTGGTTATAAAACCGTTAAGTAATGGGTCTGCCAGCTGGAAGCCGATGAGTGAGTCGTCCAGTAGCTGTTGCATGGCGGGAGTTTGATCCGAACTTGTGCAGAGCATATAAGGGCCGCTTTTTTTCCTGCTTAGCGCTTGACAACCCCGCGATGATGCACTATAAAATCCACGCTGCTGAGAACGGGGGCAGGGAGTTTTTGATTGCCGGTTTTTTTTCTTGCAATCGGAGTGGCTCTGAGGTATAAGTCCCGTCTTGTGCTGGCGTAGCTCAATAGGCAGAGCACCTCACTTGTAATGAGGATGTTGGGGGTTCGATTCCTCTCGCCAGCTCCAAATTACGCATGAGGCTGTGAAGCCTAACAATAGAATAATAGTAAATCCCCTGGAGGGGTTCCCGAGTGGCCAAAGGGATCAGACTGTAAATCTGACGTCGAAGACTTCGGAGGTTCGAATCCTCCCCCCTCCACCATTTATAGATAGGCATGCCGGAAGAAGCCCGGTTGCTGTGCGCCAGGAGACTGTGAGTCGTAGGTACTGGGGCAGGGCCGCGTGGACTCCTTCTCTGCACAAGAAAATACGGTAGGTTTTGGCGGGAGTAGCTCAGCTGGCTAGAGCATCAGCCTTCCAAGCTGAGGGTCGCGGGTTCGAATCCCGTTTCCCGCTCCATAACCTCTCCGCAAGAACAGGACGCTTAAGCCCACATAGCTCAGTCGGTAGAGCGCATCCTTGGTAAGGATGAGGTCACCAGTTCAAATCTGGTTGTGGGCTCCAGTCTTTTCTGCGGAGGTTT
>CALZHQ010000107.1 GCA_945787295.1 uncultured Desulfuromonadales bacterium | reverse complement strand
GTGCGTAGCGGCATCACGCCCAGATTGTAATTGATGCTGTCTTCAATCAAACTCTGGCTGCCGATCAACGACATGTTCATCGCCACGCTTTTTACTCTCAGGTCTTCGGTTTTGGCCCGGCCATTGGCGATCCGGATGCTTCCTTCCAGGACGCTGAAAGGCATCCCCTCGCGGTCCATATCGGGGAGCTTGCCGCTGAACAGTTGCGAGACATTGAGGAGTGAAAAGACCTGTGCCAAGCCGCGGAATTTACGCAGGGTCCCATTCTTGACTTGCAGGTAGATGCCACCGATAGCATTGTGCCAGAATCTGCCGTTCGCCAAGGTCCCTTCAAGATAAAAATCACCCCGTAAGCTGCCGCTTATCAGGCCCCGTTTTTTGAACAGGTCCTGGTGCAAAACCGATGCATTCAGATCTTCGGCATGTCCGGATATTTTCAGTAGCGATTCCGGCTGGGATCGGTCCAGCTCGATGCGGGCCTGGCAAAAGCCTTCGTCACTTTGAAAGCGGAGCGGGTAAATGGTGAAGACTCCCCGGTGATCTTTGATCAGGCCTTCGGCGTTCTGAAACCGCAGGGCACCGATGGTGCCTTCTTTCACTCTGGCGGTGATGATCAGTGGCTTGTGCTCCCCCTTTTTCTTCTGCCGGGGCGTTTTGCGCGGGCCGATAAACAGATCAATAACCTGATCGATATTGCCTTTTTCTGCAGCGATATCGAGGGTGACTTGTGGCGCTTTGAAGTTGTCCAGTTTGCCGGTGACAACCACATCGGTCTCTTGCTCCAGGCGGACCTTGACCGGGTTGAAGTTGATTCCCCGGCCATCGATCTGCAGCCGGCCAGTCAAATCGTAAAGGCGGAGTTTCTGATTGGGGAATATCAGGTCCCGGGCTCTGACATTGTTGCTTTGTAATTCCAGGTCGAGCTGAGGTTTTTGCCAGCCGTCAATTTTACCGTTGAGGGTAAAGTCGGATTCGCCGAAAGCCGCCTTGAGGTTTTCAAATCGCAGCCCTTGACCGTCGATATCGATCGTGCCGTTTGTGCGCTTGAGGTCACCAACGATGTTGTTCAAATGGGCACCGGCATCGACCAGCTGCAGGCTGCTTTGTAGCTCTTTGTTGCTGCGTTCCAGGCTCGGGTGCAGTACCCCTTGCGCCTGCAGTTTTTTCAACAGCGGCGACAGTGGTTGCAGCTGAGCCAGGTTGAGCGGATCGATATCGAGGGAAAAGTCGTCGCTGTCCGGATCGTGAGAAAAGGCACCGTTGCCAGTGATCAATAAGCCTGGCAGTTGTAGTTCCAGACGATCAAGCTGGACCATTTCGGCGTCCAGAATCCCTTCAAGCCGCAGGCTGCTTTTGTGGCCGGGTTCCTTGTGGAAAAACGGTTTCAGATCGATGGTTGATTTGCCGAGGTCCGCCTGCAGTAAAAAGCCGGGATGTTTGATCGGGCCAGCAAGTCGCAAAGTTGTCGGTGCCGCGCCGGTTATTTGCCAATCATTCGCTACGTCGCTTATCGGGAGCAAGGCACTTAACTGAGGTTGCAGCTCAACGTTAAGATCGAGTTGCGGGTCGTTCAGCAGGCTTTTAATCTGTCCGGAAAAGAAGATCGGTTGCTTTCCGGCCACCAGTAGGCCATCTTGAATGTCGAGATTCTGGTTTTCCAGCGACAGGTCGGCAGTAAAGTCTTGCAGCCGGCTTATGCTGTTCCCTTCCCATTCCAGGTCGGATACGGTTATCTCGGCGCCGATCCGGGGCAATCCGTTCACCGGTTGGCCCGCGTGCCAGGTTTTTTCGATGACCAGTGCGAGGCGCTCCAGGGTGCCCTCAAGCAGCTTTTCTGTGCCCGGGATCCGCCATTGGTCCAACAACTGCCTGGTGATGGTGATGCCATTGGTGCCGAAACGACCGGCCAGTAAGTGCTTCTGCTCCTGGCGGATCAGATAAAACTCACCCTGTAGAGGGATGGCAAAAAGATCGCCATTTAAGTCCGTAACAGCTTCTTGCAAGGCTGAAGAGGTCCAGATGCCCTTTAGGTTGAACAGTTCCCGATGGCCAGAGCTGGTGTCCAGGGTTGCAGAGATTTTGGCCCCGCCTGCCGGAACCCCTACGATTGAGGCATCCAGGTCGACGCTGGTTGAAACTTTATCCCCATTTAACGGAATTTTGCGGCTGGTGGCGAGGTTCTCAATGCTCAGGTGGTAGTTTAGCTTTTCGTTACGCCAGACGGCCGGATCGGGTGAGGAGGGGAGGGTGAAATCGAGCAGAAACTCGGCTGCTTGCCCCGCTTGTTGCAGCTCACCGGAGATGAGCAGTTTTGCGGTCTGGTTCGGTTGCCAGCCACGCAGTTCTGTATGCAGGCCTTCAAGACTCAGCAGCTCATGGGAACCCTTCGGGTGTCGCTGATGAATTTTGAGCTTGGCATCTCTAATGGTCAGAATGCGGATGCCGAGTTTGTCGGTCAGCTGATGGGTTGTGCCCTGTTCCGGCTGATTGAGGATTGGTAGCCAGACCTGCACGGTCGGGCTGTCGACCTCAACTTTGTCGAGAATGAAGCGCCCTTCAAAAAGTGGGGCAATTTTTAAGTTAGCGGTCAGGCGGGGAACTTCGGCCAGAAGAGCCTCCGGTGGACCGATCCGTAAATCGCGAAGGCGCAGGGCGATCCCTTTGTTGAAGGTCAGTTTGCTGTGGCCGATCTGCACCGGTTGTTCGAGAGCGGTGCTGAGTTCCTGTTCCAGTTTGTGCCGGTAGTCGTCCAGGTCGAGCTGGCTGAGAAAAATGGAGCCAATGATGACCAGAATGGCCAGCAGAAGCAGCAGAGCATAAACAGATCTGCGGAGGGCTTTTGCGACGGTTGAATTCATGAATGCCGATAGTTGCAAGAGAGGTTGAAACGGCGGATCAGGCTGCTAGGTGTATCATAACGCCTCTTGTGGTGCCCGGCAAGAGACAATGGTTGCAAGTCGATCTCATCTTTACATGCTTCCGGGCCCCTGATAACATAACGCGCCCACTTTTCTGTATGAATCTGTGGCATGGCAGTTGTTCTTCCGAAGGAGAGCTCCATCGGAGTAAAGGTTTAATACCACCGGCATGAAAATCAAGCGTCTTGACATCATCGGCTTCAAGTCTTTTGTCGACAAGGTTTCCCTCGACTTTCAACACGGGATCACCGGAGTGGTCGGTCCGAACGGCTGCGGCAAAAGTAATATCGTCGATGCCATCCGCTGGGTCATGGGTGAGCAGAATGCACGCCATCTGCGAGGTCGGGCGATGGAGGATATCATCTTCGGCGGCAGTGAGAGCCGCAAACCGCACGGTATGGCCCAGGTGTCGATCGTGTTTGACAACAGCGCCAAGCTCTGTCCGCCGGACTATAAGGATTATGCCGAAATTATGGTCACTCGTCGCTTGTACCGGAGCGGGGAGAGTGAATACCTGATCAATAAAACTTCCTGCCGCCTGCTCGATATTACTGAACTGTTCATGGATACCGGGGTTGGTGCCCGTGCCTATTCGATCATTGAACAGGGTAAGGTCGGCCTGCTGGTCAGTGCCAAGCCGGAAGAACGGCGTAGTTTGATTGAAGAGGCCGCCGGGGTGACCAAATTCAAATCGCGGAAAAAGACTGCTTTGCGCAAGATGGATGCGACCAAGCAGAACCTGGTTCGGCTGGGGGATATCATCTCTGAGGTTCGCCGCCAGCTCGGTAGTCTCAAGCGTCAGGCCCAGCGTGCTGAACAGTTTCGTGAGTACCGGGGCGAAGCGAAGCGGATCGAGCTCTGTCTGACCGGTAATCGGTATCAGGAACTGCATCGCGAAGTCGAACTGCTTGCCAGGCAAGAAAAGGAGCAGGCGACGATACTGGCACGTCTGGATGCCCGGCTGGAGGATGGCGATCTGCAGCTGGAAGAAAAACAGTTGCAGGTGACGGCTGTCGAGACCGAGTTGAATCAGGCCCAGGAGCAGGTCTTTCATCTGGCGTCAGAGATTCAGCGGGTCGAGAACGAGATGCTGCTGGCCAGTCGACAGCGGGAACATCTGCAAAGCCAGGATCAGGAGCTGCAGCTGGAATTGAAGTCCCTGGCTGAACGGCTGGCTTCCGTCACAAAAGAGCATGCCCAGCTGGAGCAAGAGAAAAACAGTTACGGTGAGCGATTGGAAACGGTTCAGCAGGATGTCGAGTTCCAGGAAGCAGGGGTGCAAAAAGCGCTTGCAAGTGAGCAGGAGCTGAACTCTCAGCTTGAAAATAGTCGCCGTGAGCTGATGGAGCTGTTGTCCGAAACCAGTCGCCTGGCTAACCGGCGCGAAGAGATCGATCGTCGTTTGATTGTCGAAGCTGAACGACAACAGCAGGTAAGGGCAGACTCGATCCGGCTGCAGGAACAGCAACAGCAGATTGTCGAACAACAAGAGGCGCTGGAAAAACAAATTAACCAGGTGCGCGAGCGGCAGGAGCAGCTGACGGAGCAGAATAAATATCTGCAAGCGAAGCAGCAGGAAAAAAGTCAGCTGTTAAAGCAACAGGATGCCGCTTTGGCGGTTGTTCGCCAACAGTTGGAAAAAAGCCGCTCCAAGCAGGAATCGCTGCAGGAACTGGAACGTAACCTGGACGGCTATGCCGAAGGTGTTCGGGTGTTGCTGGCCGATAACAAGCGCTGGCGGCAGATCGCCGCTGACCTGTTTACGGTGGCTCCGGAGTATGAACTTGCCGTAGAAATGGCGCTTGGCGAGCGTTTGCAGGCGGTCCCGGTTTCCGGGGTGGACCAGGCAGATGAGGCACTGCAATTGTTGTTGGAACAACAGCAACGCGCCACTCTGTTGTTGCCAACGGTCAAGCCTCAGTTGGTCAAGTTCTCGGCCGGAACTGCTTTGGCTGACGTGGTTAAAGCGAAACCCAAGCGGGAACAACAGGTCGAGCTGTTGTTGGCTGGCATCTATCTGGTTGATGCGGTCACCGATTTTTCTGCCACTGCATTGTCTCCCGGAACTGTGCTGGTTGATCGGGATGGTCGTAGCCTCAGTTGGCGTGGAGAACTGACCGGTGGTGCTCTGGTTGCCGATAATTCCGGCTTGCTTCGGAAAAGACGCCAGCTGGATGAATTGGCGGAAGAAATTTCTCGCCAGGAAGAGCAATTTGCCATTGCCCAGCTTGACATCGATCGATTGCGTGAGGAACTGCTGGGGATTGAAGAAGATCAGGTGGTTGCGGCCAGTGACAGCCATCGCCTCGAGCTGCAGGCACTCGAGCTGGCCAAGGATCGCCAGGGGGGGCAGTCTGAGGTTGCGCGTCTCACTGAGCGACTTGAGCTGATCGCATTCGATCTCGAGCAGATCGAAGAGGCCGAGGTTGCCCTACGGCAGGAAAAAGAGAGTTTAAGCGCCGGCAGTCAACAGTCTGTCGAGCGGCAGCAGCAGTTGGAGGGGCAGAATGAGGCCCTCCAGCAGCAATTGGCTGAATTGCGTCAGCAGCTGGATGGCGTTCGGGAAGAGTTGACTGAGCGTCGTGTTGCCTTGGCGTCGATGCAGCAACAACAGCGCGGGCTTGCCGATACCCTGCAACGGTTACAGCAACAGCGCCAGGAGATGGAACAGCGTACTGGTCAATTGCAACAGCGTAAGAAATTAGCAACCACCGAGCAAGAGGATTTGCTGCAGAATGACGAACGTCTGCGGGTTGAGCTGGACCTGTTGCTTGATCGTCGCGGACAGCAGCAACAAGCGAGTCAGGCCGTTCGGGAACGCTATGAACAGCAGCGGCAGCAGCTTGATGAATTTCGTGAGCAACTGCGCGGCGTACGCTCTGAAGCCGAAGAGTTGCGCAAAGAGGTGGCGCGCCTGCAGCTGCGCCATCACGAGCTGCAGGTCGATGCTGAGCATGTCCGGCAAGGAGTCCTGGAGCGTTACCGGGTGGACCTCTTGGAGCATCAGGTGCCGGAAGCCACCGAGGATGAGCTGGAGCGCCAGCAGCACCAGCTGAAACGCTTGCAGCAGCGGATTGAAGCGCTCGGTGAAGTCAACCTGATGGCGATCGATGAATACCGTGAACAGGAAGAGCGTTACGATTTCCTCTGCCAGCAGCGGGACGACCTGAATCAGTCCCTTGCCGATTTGCAGAAAGCGATCAACCAGATCAATCGGACGACACGGCGGCGTTTCAAGGAAACCTTCGAGCTGGTCAATGAAAAGTTCAAGCAGGTTTTTCCGCGCCTGTTCCGCGGCGGACAGGCTGAGTTGCGGTTGACTGATGAGGAAGATCTGCTCGAAACCGGCATCGACATCATTGTCCAGCCCCCGGGTAAGCGCTTGCAGAGTGTCAATCTGCTCTCCGGTGGTGAGAAAGCACTGACGGCGGTGGCACTGATCTTTTCGCTGTTCTTGATCAAACCGACCCCGTTCTGCGTTCTGGATGAGGTTGATGCGCCACTCGATGATGCGAATATTGATCGTTTTGCCGAGATGGTTCGGGAGATGACCGCGCAGTCGCAGTTTATCATCATCACCCACAGCAAGCGGACCATGTCTATTGTTGATACTATGTACGGCGTGACAATGCAGGAGCCGGGCGTGTCGAAGTTGGTTTCTGTTCGGATCAACGAATCGCAACCTGTTGCGCAGCCGGTCGCAGCGACCGCTTAAGTGTTTGAAAATGAAGAAGACTAAGGGGAGCCTATGCCGTTTAAATCGTTGTTGAACCGGTTGCTGGAGGACATTCCTGGCGCGCTTGGCGCAATAATTATTGACTGGGAAGGGGAGGCGGTCGATCAGGTCGCCCGGATGGAGGAATATGATATCAAGGTGTTGGGTGCGCACAAGGGAATTATTCTCAACTTGTTGCGCGAAGCGATGTCGCGGATTGGTTCGGGCGAACTGGAAGAGGTGCTAATCCGCACCGGTAACAATAAAACCTTGATTGCACCATTGACAGTAGACTATTTTCTCGTTTTGACTCTTGGCCCGCAGTCGATCGCTGCCCGGGCCGCGTTTAAAATGCGCCGCTGTGTTGACGAGCTGCGCTCTGAATTTGAATAGATATTCCGGCTTTTTGCTGGGAACAGGAGATTTGTAAGTGGAAAGTGCTGATTTCTTGCAATGGATAGAAACGTTCATTGCCTGGTTTGATTCTTTTATTTTTGAATTGTCCCGCGTGCTGGCAGCGGCCGGAGTGCCTATAGAGTATCAGCAGGTTGGAGCTCTGGGGATTATCTACCTTGCCGCAACTCTGGTGGTCTTACTGGTTATCCTGATTCTGCTGTCTGCCTTGCGCAGGCCGGCAAAAAAACGGAAAAAGCTTGACCAGGAGGAAGCCGAAGCCGAAGCCGAAGCCGAAGCCGAAGCCGAAGCCGAAGCCGAAGCCGAAGCCGAGCCAGAGCCAGAGCCAGAGCCAGAGCCAGAGCCAGAGCCGCTCAGTCTGTTCGAGAAACTCAGGCGTGGGCTGGCGAAAACTCAGTCATCCCTGGTCGGCCGGGTCGATAGCTTGTTGCGCGGCCGAACGGCAATCGACGAGGAGCTGATTGAGGAACTGGAAGAGATCCTGATCACTGCCGATCTCGGGATGCAGACGACACAGCAGCTCATCGCTTCTCTGGAAACCGGGCGGGATAAGGGTACGCTGGAGTCGCCTGAGCAGGTGCGGCAACTGCTGATGGAGGAGTTGCAGAAAATTCTGCAGATTGAAAGCGCTCCACTCGATGTCAGTAGCAACTCGCCATTCGTTATTATGGTGGTCGGTGTTAACGGGGTCGGCAAGACAACGACGATCGGCAAGCTCGCCAATCAGTTGACCAAGGCTGGTAAAAAAGTCATTCTCGGCGCCGGTGATACTTTCCGGGCGGCCGCTGCAGAACAGCTGGAAATCTGGGGGGAGCGGGCTGGGGTTGAAGTCATCCGCCATGCTGAAGGTGCCGACCCCGGAGCGGTCGCTTTTGATGCGGCCAAGGCTGCGGTGGCTCGTAACGCGGACGTGCTGATTCTCGATACCGCTGGTCGCTTGCACACCAAGGTCAATCTGATGGAAGAGCTGAAAAAGATCCGCCGAGTTCTCGATCGGGAAATTCCCGGCGCGCCGCATGAGTCGATGTTGGTCCTGGATGCCACCACCGGTCAGAATGCCCTCACGCAGGCGAAACTCTTCAATGAAGCAGTGCAACTGGATGGTATTGCCCTGACCAAGCTGGATGGAACCGCCAAAGGTGGGATTGTGGTCGCCATTGCGGCAGAGCTTAAGGTGCCGGTACGGTTTGTCGGTATCGGCGAGGGGGTCGAGGACCTGCGGCCCTTCGATCCGGAAATGTTTGTCTCGGCATTGTTTGGCAAGTAGCAGGCAGACTCAGGCAGGAAGGGTTTTTCTTATGCAGGATACATTGTTGGATAGATTGCAGGCTGCAGTTGAAAAGGTTGTTGAGAAAAATCGTCAGCTGGCCCAGGAATGTCATCTGCTGCGAGAGGAAAAAACGGCCTGGCAACAAGAAAAGGCTGAGCTGTTGCGAGAGATTGATCAGGTTCTGCAACGTCTTGAAAGCTTGAACCTGGAGGACGCATGAGCCAGAAAATTCAAGTAAGGATTCTCGGTCGAGAGTATAGTCTGCGCAGCCAGCAGTCAGAGGCAGAGGTGCAGCGGGTTGCAGATTTCGTGGAAAACATGCTGCAGGAAACTGCAGCAGGCAGGACTGTTGATACGCGTGATTTAACGGTGTTGACGCTGTTGAATCTGGCGGGGCAATATCTACTCCTTCTTGATCAGCAGAATCAACAAGGGCAACAGGATTCTCGACTGAATGAACTGGTCACGCGACTGGAGCGAGTGGTTTCTGGTTGCTAAATAGATTAAGAGCGGTATATTATTAGGCATTACGTCACGAGACGATGTTAAAACAACCCTGCTATTCAGGGCTTTTAGATAGATTGGTACGGCATATTAGAATTGGATACACCGGTTACTAACGGTGTTTAAGATCCCGGTTTTTGGACCACTTGAAACATGATTGAGCCCGTTAGGGCGGTGGAGATCGCATATCCGGCTACTTTATATTAAGCTAGAGTACTTTTGTCACAGCCGGTAACAGTAACGAGTGGTTTCATAGACGAGTAGTGTTTTATCACGCGTTGCGGGAGACGCGCTCAATATCCATTTCTTGGTCATGCCTGCCCTTTCAGATTCTTCCTGCCCTGGAGACTTGCGGTTCGCCGGAGCTCTCCGTTATGGAAAAGCGTGCAATACGACAGCAACTGTTAACTCAGCGTAAACAGCTGGGTGAGGCGACCTGCCGGGAATTAAGCCATCAGGTCCAGCAGCACTTGCTCGACTCCGATTGTTTTTCCCACGCTGAAACTCTGGCCCTGTACAGCCCGATTAATAATGAAGTCCGTACTGATCAGTTGTTCGGTGCTGCCCGACTGTTTAAAAAGCAGGTTTGCTATCCGCGTGTCTTTGGCAAAGCGCTGCAGTTCGTGACCGTTGCATCTGCTGCAGAGCTGGTGCCGGGCACTTTTGGCGTTGCTGAGCCGAGGGACGGGAGTGTCCTTTCGGCGGATGAGATCGATCTGATTGTCGTGCCCGGGGTGGCCTTCGATCGTGACGGTTTTCGCCTCGGCTATGGAAAAGGTTTTTACGATCGGGAATTGTCCCGCATGGCGGCGGCTGCCGTCAGTGTCGGGCTTTGTTTCGATTTTCAGCTCTGTGATTCGTTGCCGGTCGAGGCTCACGACGAGCAGCTCGACTACGTGGTGACGGAAACTCAGTTTATCCCCTGCCGCAACGTGGCGGCAGGTTCACCATAAACTCTGCAAAGGGAGGATTTTGCCGTGCAGATGGATATTTTGATGATAATTGTGGTTCTGGTCGCCTTGGCGATCGGGGTTTTTCTCGGCATGCTGCTGCGTCGGAAACTGTCGGAGTCGACCGTTGCCAATGCCAAAGCGGCTGCTGAACAAATTGTTGCAGATGCGCGTAAAGAGTCGGAAACGATCTGCAAAGAAGCGACTATTCAGGCCAAGGACGTGGTTCTACAGGCCAAGGATGATTGGGAAAAAGAAGTTCGCGAATTGCGCAAGGAGATTCAGGGGCAGGAGAATCGGTTACAGCAAAAAGAAGAAAACTTGGATCGCAAACAGGATCAGATTGAGCAGCGCAGCAATGAGCTGGGCAATAAAGAAAATCAAGTGCGTCAACAGAATGAGCAGCTGCAGAAAAAAACGGCAGAAATTGATCAGCTGCATGCTGAACAGCGCGCTCAACTGGAGAAGGTTTCCGGCATGAGCGGGGAGCAGGCCAAGCAGCAACTGATGGATACGATGCTCAGTGAGGCTCGCCATGATGCAGCCAAGAGTATCAAACAGATAGAGGACGAGGCCCGAGAGGTGGCTGATCGTAAGGCGAAGATGATCATGGCTCTGGCGATCCAGCGCTATGCCGGAGATTTTGTCGCTGAAAAGACCGTCAGTGTCGTGCCTTTGCCGTCAGATGAAATGAAAGGGCGGATTATCGGCCGTGAAGGCCGGAACATCCGTGCCATCGAAGCGGCAACGGGAATCGATCTGATTATTGATGATACTCCAGAGGCGGTGGTAATTTCAGGCTTTAATCCAGTGCGGAGAGAAGTTGCCAAGATCTCTTTGGAGCGCTTGATCGCCGATGGCCGGATTCACCCGGCACGGATTGAGGAATTGGTGGAGAAGGCCAGCGAAGAGGTGGATGAGGCGATTCGCGAAGCGGGAGAGCAGGCGACCTTCGATGTTGGTGTCCACGGGATTCATCCAGAGATTATCAAGCTGCTCGGTATGCTCAAGTACCGGACCTCTTACGGCCAGAACGTTTTGGTGCATTCCATCGAGGTTGCCTTCCTTTGTGGCATGATGGCTGCTGAGTTGGGCATCAACGTCAAGCAGGCCAAGCGTGCCGGTTTGTTGCACGATATCGGTAAGGCGGTCAGCCATGAGCTGGAAGGCTCGCACGCCGTCAATGGTGGCGACTTGGCTCGTAAGTATGGCGAGTCGGCAAAGATCGTCCATGCCATCTCTGCTCACCATGAAGATGAGCGGCCGGATACCGTGTTGGCCATCCTGGTTCAAGCGGCCGATGCTCTTTCCGGAGCGCGTCCCGGCGCGCGGCGCGAAACGCTGGAAACCTACGTCAAGCGGTTACGCGATCTGGAGCAGATCGGCACTTCCTTCGGTGGTGTCACCGGCTGCTTTGCCATTCAGGCCGGCCGAGAAATACGGGTTATGGTTTCCAGTGATGAGATCTCCGACAGTCAGTCGCACGTGCTGGCCAAGGATATCGCTCAGAAGATCGAACAGGAAATGACTTACCCGGGGCAGATTCGGGTTAACGTTATTCGTGAGACCCGCGCCGTCGAATACGCTAAATAAACCGGCGCGAACAATCTATTTACCACACGCAGGACTCGTGCTACCTTCTCCGCCTGTTGAGAATGGTGGGCGAGTCCTGTCTGCATATTTAGGGAGCGCAGCGTGAAGCTGTTATTTATAGGTGATATCGTTGGTCGGCCCGGGCGTAAGGTGCTTGTCGATCGTCTGGATCGGCTGATCGACAAGCAGATGATCGACCTGGTTGTGGCCAATGGTGAGAATGCCGCTGCCGGTTTCGGTTTGACCGCTTCGGTTCTGCATGAGCTGTTCGATGCCGGAGTGGATGTGGTGACCAGTGGTAATCACATCTGGGACAAGCGGGAAATCAACGATGCCCTGGAGCAGGAGAAGCGTTTGCTACGACCTGCCAACTACCCATCTGGCCTGCCGGGGCGGGGAGATGGTGTTTTCGAGACGGCAGCCGGAGTCAAGATCGGTGTGTTGAACCTCGAGGGCCGGGTGTTTATGAAGAACCTCGATTGTCCATTTCGCGCGGCCGACGGTCTTGTCGCTGAGCTGCGCAAGGTGACACCTATTATATTTGTCGACTTTCATGCCGAAGCGACCAGCGAAAAGCAGGCGCTTGGGCATTACCTTGCTGGGCGCGTTTCGGGAGTGATTGGTACTCACACTCATGTGCAGACTGCTGATGAACGGATCCTGGAAGGTGGGACCGGCTATCTGACCGATGTCGGCATGTCCGGTAGCCAGGATGCGATTATCGGCAATCAGAAAGAGCCAGCGATCCAGAGATTTCTGACCCAGCTGCCGGTGCGGCTTGAACCGGCCAAAAAGGACCCGCAGTTATGTGCGGTTGTATTGACAATTAACGAAAAGACGGGCTGCTGTGAGGCGATAGAGCGCATCCAGGTCGGTCCGTAAAATCTTAAACGTCATTGAACAGATAAGTATTGAAAATGAATTTTGTCGAAGAATTGACCTGGCGTGGCATGATCCACGACATCACCCCCGGGACCGAAGAACAACTTCAAAAAGAAATGACCTCGGCCTACGTTGGGATCGACCCGACGGCCGATTCTCTGCATATCGGCCACCTGGTCAGCGTGATGATGCTTAAGCATTTCCAGATCGCCGGTCATAAACCGATCGCACTTGTCGGCGGAGCGACCGGAATGATCGGCGATCCGTCGGGGAAGTCGGCAGAGCGCAATCTGCTCGACGAGCAGACCCTCCGTCATAACGAGGAATGTTTGAGGAAACAGTTGGCGAAGTTTCTCGATTTTGAATCGGATGCCGCCAATGCCGCAGAGCTGGTCAATAATTACGACTGGATGAAAAATTTCAGTTTTCTGGAGTTTATCCGCGATATCGGCAAGCATATTACGGTCAATTACATGATGGCCAAGGATAGCGTCAAAAAACGTCTTGGGGAAGAATCCAAGATGGGGTTGTCCTTCACCGAATTTACCTATCAGCTGGTGCAGGGCACCGATTTTTTACATCTGTACCGTGAGAAGAACTGTAAGTTGCAGATGGGCGGGTCGGACCAATGGGGGAATATTACGACTGGCACGGAGCTTGTCCGCCGCAAGGAGGGTGGTGAAGCCTTTGCCCTGACCTGTCCGCTCATCACCAAAGCGGATGGCGGTAAATTCGGAAAAACGGAAAGCGGTAACGTCTGGCTCGACCCGAAGCTGACCACACCCTACAAGTTCTACCAGTTCTGGCTCAATGTTTCTGACGTCGATGCCGAGAAGTACATTAAAATCTTCACGCTCTTGGGTAAGGAAGAAGTGGCAGCACTGGTCAGGCAGCAGGAGGCTGAACCGCACCTGCGACCTTTGCAGAAGCGTCTGGCTAAAGAGGTCACATGCATGGTTCATGACGAAGAAGAATACAACATGGCGGTGGAGGCCTCACAGATTCTTTTTGGCAAAGCCACGACTGAAAGCCTGGCAAGGCTGGATAAGGAGACCTTCCTGGCGGTGTTTGAAGGTGTGCCGACCTATGAAATAGACCGTACCAAGCTCGATGCCGGTGTGCCGGTTGTGGAGCTGCTCGCTACGGAAACAGCGGCTTTCCCGTCTAAGGGTGAGCTGCGCCGCACGATCAAGGGAAACGGACTCAGCCTCAACAAAACCAAATTGACCGATCAGGAGTACCTGGTGACCGGGGCAGATCTGATCAACGGTGCATACCTGCTGATACAGAAGGGCAAAAAAAACTACTACATCATCGAGGCGGTGTGATTTTACGCAAAACATTTCACGCCCCCGCTCTATCATTTCTGTGGAATGAGTTTAGTTGTAGGATAAGCGTCTTGAGACCGATGGTTTCAGGGCGCTTTGCTTTTCGGAGCTACCCCCTGAGTAAATCTGCTGGCTTGGGATGTCGTTGCCCGTTGCCATGATGGGACTGATGCCGAAACAGCTCTGAGTGCTTTGTACGGCAGTACAGGCAGGAGGGCGACGAGGGTGAAAACCTCGCAGTACTTCTTTCTCAGGATGGCACGGATCCGGATTTGCTGTTTGACGGCTGAGGCTGGCAGGGTCAAATCGAACGGTGAGGGCACGGCGGAGGATTAAGCAGGGGGCTGTATTTCTCGCCGGCAAAGAATCTCTGCTGCTGGTCTGGAGGTTTCTTTCGTTCATGAACTGGATTGTGCAGGTTGGCAAGCGGCGCTGCGCGCGTTTTGTTGTTGCTTGACAGGTTGGAAAAGTGCGATAAATTAGATACTTGCCGTTTGGAAATATGGGCGCGAAAAAAAACTGTAAAAAAGTATTGACGGGGTGGTGGTGATTTGGTTATAACTGCGCTCCGTTGCTCGGGACGGTCGGACGAATTCGGCGGTTTTGAGGGGCGAAAAAAAAGATAAAAAAGAGATTGACAGTTAGGGCTGATTTGGATAGAGTCCTTGCTTGTCGCCAACGGGCGGCGGGTAGAAAACCTGGTCTTTGAAAACTAAATAACAGATGTTTGAAAGAGCTTGTAAGGGTTCAAGTCAATTGAACAAACTAGGTTAAACTTTCAGTATACAACTGGAGAGTTTGATCCTGGCTCAGAACGAACGCTGGCGGC
>CALZHQ010000106.1 GCA_945787295.1 uncultured Desulfuromonadales bacterium | reverse complement strand
TCAGTCACGTGATCACCAATAGCGGGATTACGTGACTGAATTCTCAAAACGAATAAACAAATCAGACTGAAGTGCCAGCAACATCGCCTTCACAATTAGACGGTGCTGGCAATAAACTCCCACAACATTTGTGCCACTGCGTCATCCAAAGACTTGAACTCCACCCCGACCTGGCAGTTTTTTTCGGCCGTCTTCACCCAGCTGACGATCCCGTTCAGGGTCAAAAGTCCTTTATCCTCCGGCAAGTTGAATTGCAGAGTGATGTCTTTTTTCTGCTGTGATTTAGAAGCGAGATTTGCGGTAGCGATGCAGGCTCCCGTTGTACTCAGGTTGGTCAGGGCGCCTTTGTATTCTTGACTGTCGATCTGAAAATTGACCGGCACATGCGCGACGAAATCGAGCCGTAAACTGTTCCTGGCCCCGGCCATGACCTCTTTTAACGCATTCAGGAATTGGTCGAGGCTCCTTTTGCTGTCATCTGAGGCTCTTGGGTCTTGTTCCAGCAGAGCTCGCTCTATACTCACCTCATTCAGCAGGGTTTTGTAGCGGAACAGCCGTTTCACCAGGTCGTTGCGATGAAAGGTGAAGCCTTTGGCCGCCACCATGACGTCTTGGACCGGCACGGTCTGATGACAGCTGTCACAAACTATGGTCTCAATCTCGGCCAACAGCTGAGAAACGATAAGCTCTTTGCAGGCCGGACATTTCATTTTCAGCACAGAAGTTCACTCCAATTGCTGTTCTTGTCATCGAGAGCTGAAACCCGAAATGGTTTGAGATCACGACAAACATCCGTTTTCAAAGGTGCGCCACGATTCTGCGGGGCAATCTGACGGACTGTAATTATACCAAGTCGTTGCCCGCCAGCAACGTGATCACCGCATTGGCGCAGCTCGCGCTCGATTGTGGGTTCTGCCCGGTGACCAGGTTTCCGTCGACGACGACATGATCCTGCCAGTTTTCTGCAGCCTGAAACTCGGCACCGAGCTCAGTCAACCTGCTTTCCAGTAAAAACGGCATCAACTGATCGAGCTCCACGGCCCTTTCCTCATTATCGGTGAATGAGGTCAGGCGGCGCCCCTGCACCAGCGGCGCGCCGCCTGGCAAGCGCGCCCCGACCAGGCAGGCCGGCCCGTGACAGACCGCAGCGACAACCTTGCCGGCCTGATGTAATTCACAGACCAGCCGCTGAACCTCCTGGTTCTCCGGCAGGTCAAACATGGTGCCGTGTCCGCCCGGGAAAAAAATGGCGCAGAAATCATCTGCCGAAATCGCGGCGCTCAGCCGCTGGGTGTCCTTAAGGGCAGTTTTTGCCGCCTCGTTCTCCGCAGTGTTTTGATAATCTTCCAGGCTGCGCTGGTCGATTGGTGTCGCGCCGCCGAGCGGGCTTGCCACTGTCAGCTCATACCCCTGTTCCCGAAACAGGGTATACGGAACGGAAAACTCCTCGAACCAAAGACCGGTTGGATGATCAGAATCGATCGCCGGGTGGCTGGTCACCACCATCAGAATGGATTTCATCTCTTTATCCTCCTGCAAAGCAGAAACGCCGGGTCTCAATGACAATTGAAGCAGGAGTTAGCTGGTCTGGCAACTAACCTCAATCCAGCTGCGTATACTCGACTTTCAGAATTTCATACTCTTCTTCCCCGCCGGGGGTTTTCACCACAACCAGGTCGCCTGTCGATTTGCCTAAAAATGCCCTGCCGATCGGCGAAACCCAGCTGATCCGGCCTTTCGGCAGGTCGATTTCGTCGATACCGACGATACTGTAAACTTTTTCCTGACCGGCCTCATTCTCCGCTGTCACCGTGCAGCCGAACAGCACCCGTTCGCCGGCGACCTTTAGCTGCGAAGCTGGATCGATGATCTCTGCCGCTTCCAGGCGTTGCTGTAGAAAACGAATCCGCCCGTCGATCTGTCGCAGACGACGTTTTCCGTAATGATAATCAGCATTTTCCGAGCGATCCCCATTCGATGCCGCCCAGGCGACGGTCTCGACCATCTCCGGGCGTTGCTTGTAGAGCAAATCTTTTAATTCAGCCTTGAAGCGTTCGGCACAGCCCGGCGTCATGTAAATGCGCTGATTTTCCGTCATTAAATCTCTCTTGAAAACGCCTTAAAAGTGACTTTCTTCCCATTCTACGCACGTTCAAACGGTTCGTAAAGCCGCTTATATTCATCCTGCGCGTAGCGATCGGTCATGCTCGCAATATAGTCGCAGACAACCCTTTCAGTGCCATATTCATCAAACCTTTGCTGATATTTATCCGGCAGCAGTGACGGGTGAGCGATGTAATTCTCAAACAGCAGGGTCAAAAACCGCTCAGCTTTGACCCGCATGCGTTCGACCTTGTAATGCTTATACAGCTTTTTGAAAAGGAACGTTTTCAACTGGCGGTTCAGTTGCTGCATCTGCGGACTGAAGCTGACCAGGTTTTTCGGCTGCTTGCGGACATCGGCAACGTTTTGAATGCTGAGCCCTTCCAGATTGTTCGAGGTTGTCGCGACCAAGTCATGAATCAATTCACCGATCAGATAGCTGATCGTCTGCAGCACCTGGCGGCGCTCATCAAGACTGGGGAATTTTTCTCCGACCCTTGCCCAGGTCTGCTGCCAGATGTCCACCTGAAACAAGTCCTGCAATTTGATATAACCGGCCTTGAGCCCGTCATCGATGTCATGGTTGTTGTAGGCGATTTCATCGGCGAGGTCGATAATTTGTGCTTCAAGGGTCGGGCGAAGATGCGGTTCAAAGGCTTGCAGCGCAGTATTGCCGGCGCAGTCATACTCGGAAGAATGTTTGATGATCCCTTCACGGGTCTCCCAGCTGAGGTTCAGACCATCAAACTCCGGATAGCGTTGTTCCAGAAATTCGACGATCCGCAGCGATTGACGATTATGCTCGAAACCGCCATGCCCCTGCATCAGCCGGTTGAGCACGTCTTCACCGGTGTGCCCGAAGGGGGTATGCCCCAGGTCGTGGGATAATGCCAAAGCCTCGACCAGGTCTTCATTCAAACGCAGGTTGCGGGCGATGCCGCGGGCGATCTGTGCAACTTCGAGGGAATGCGTCAGGCGGGTGCGGTAGTAATCCCCCTCATGGTTGACGAAGACCTGGGTTTTATATTCAAGTCTGCGGAACGCGGCCGAGTGGATGATCCGGTCCCGATCCCGCTCATAGCTGAGGCGGCTGTCCTTGTAGGGTTCGTCATAGTCACGGCCACGGCTCTGCTCGCTTTGGGCCGCATAGCTGGCCAATCCGTTCTGTCTCATCGCAATCCCCTTTCCCGCTCGAATGTATAGTCAAAGTATAATTGGCCGGCGAGACAGAAAATGTCACAGGGGTCAGCTTTTCAGCAGCAGCCTGCCGCCGAACATGATCAACAGCGCCCCCAAAATCGACTTGAACAGTGGTTGAAAACTGAGAAAATGTCTCTGAACACGCCGATCGGACACCAGCATGGCCATTGTGGCGTACCACCCGAAAGAGATCATAAACATTGCAAGAGTCAGGAATCCCTTGGCCCAAAGAGGAAAATAACCATCGACCACCAGAGTAAAGAGACTGAAATAAAACGCCCAGGCCTTGGGATTGGTAAGATTTGTCGCCAGCCCGCTGAGGTAGGCGGATCGCGGTTTAACCAACAGGGCGCCAGGACTGCTCTCGATCGTTCCGCCAGGAGCGCGCCGGCAGGTCCAGAGCATTGAGGCGCCGAGGTAGATCAGATAACCTCCTCCGGCCAGTCTCACCAGCGAAGAAAAATAAGGGAGTGAGTTGATGATGAGAATCAAGCCAAGCAGTCCGGCCAGGGCAAACAGCCCGCTGCCCGTTGCGACGCCAAAAGCAGTATAGATTCCTGACTGGCGGGAACTGGTCAGGGCCCGATTGACCACCAGGATAAAGTTCGGCCCGGGGCTGACGATCGCCAGGGTGAAGACAACTAAAACCGTACCGATATTAAGCCAGACCTGTTCCACAATTGATCTCTCGCACGATAAAGCCTTGAACTTCGCCGCGGCCTCCGGCAGAGTGAGCTGACCGGTTGAACGTGAACAAACGAAGGCAATGATAGCATGCGAATTATCAGCGGAACAGCGCGCGGGCGCAAATTGGCAGGTTTTTCCGGCAGCAGTATCCGGCCGACCCCTGATCGGGTCAGAGAAGCCCTGTTCAGCATGCTGAACAGTCGGCTCGGGTCGTTTCAGGGGCTGAATGTTCTGGAGCTGTTTGCCGGCAGCGGCGCGCAATCTCTCGAAGCGCTGAGCCGTGGCGCCGCCTCGGCCACCCTGGTCGATGCAAGTCCGCAGGCCGCGAAAGTGATCACTGAAAATGTCCAGCGCTGCAAATTCGAATCGCGTGCCCGTCTGGTACGTGCCGATGCGCTCCTCGCCCTGCCGCGATTGAGCGCCGAGGCTCCCTTCGATCTGATTCTCCTCGACCCTCCCTACAACCAGGGACTGATTCCGCAAGCTCTCGAAAAGATTGATTCCTTGCAACTGCTTGCCGATGATGGAATAATCTGTGCCGAATCAGCGGCTGAGGAAGAATTGAGCGATTACGGTCGCCTGCAACTGCTCGAGCGTCGCAAATACGGCAGTACGATGATCCACCTGTATCGTTGGAATGCTTTGATTGAGGATTGAGATGAATCGACACATTGCCATTTATCCCGGCTCCTTCGACCCCTTCACCAACGGCCACCTCGACATCGTCCATCGCGGACTGGAGATCTTCGACACGGTGGTGATCGCGGTGGCGAAGAATTCTGAGAAAAACAGCCTGTTCAGCGTTGCCGAGCGCGCTGCGATGATTACCCGGCTGGTTGAAGACAACCCGCGTGTGCAGGTTGAAACCTTTTCAGGGCTGCTGGTCGACTATGTTGTCTCCAAAGAAGCCCGGGTGATTCTCAGGGGTTTGCGCGCGGTGACCGACTTTGAGTTCGAGTTTCAGCTCGCCCAGATGAATCACGCCGTCTGCGAACAGGTCGAAACCCTGTTCATGATGACCTCTCCGGAATGCGCCTATCTGAGTTCGTCGATCGTCAAGGAGGTGGGGCGCCTGAATGGCGACATCAGCAAGTTCGTGCCGCCGCTGGTGTTGAAAGAGTTGCAGAGAAAGTTTGCTGAAGAGTAAACGATATTTTAGATATTTTATGCAGGGGCGAGCCGATGGGTCGCCCCTTTTTTGGACATTCGCAAGTCGGGCGATCGACCGGGCCGCCCCCACGACTATTCTTCCCAATTCTCCAGCTGACCAACCAATTCCGACAGCGCCTGCACTACCAGTTTCTCCAGTTCGGCGCCCTTTTCTGCCGTTGCTTTGCCGGGATCTCCCCAGACACCGCCCGGCCAGAACTTCTGCTTATCGCGCACCAGGATGCCGCTCGGAAAGCTCGGAAACTCGCGTGGCGCGGTTCCTTTGACCAGATGCGGATGGGAGTAAAGAATCCGCGAGGTTTCGATTTCCCCGGCGTGGGAGTCGCCTTCGGTTTCGATCAGGTGCCGGCCGGTTCTGGATACCAGCATATATTCGGTGAGCACGGCGATCTTCAGCTCAGAGTACATCTGCAGCAGATTTTCGCCAGCATCGGTCAGGGTCGCCATGTGGGTGCCGCCGGCGTGGCCGCTGAGCAGTATAAAATTCCGCAGTCCCTGGCGGTATAAGGCCGAGACGATGTCGATCGTCAGGGCCTTAAGCGTTTCGGTGCTGATGCTGAGGGTGCCGGGATGGTTTGATGTGGAACGGCAGACGCCGTAGTGAACGGGCGGAGCGACAAAGATATCCCGCACCTCGGCCAGCCGCTGGCCGACCTCGATCGCATGCAGGGTATCAGTGTCCAGCGGCAGGTGGCTGCCGTGCTCTTCGGTTGAGCCGAAGGGGATCAGCACGCTGCGGGTCTTTTTTAGTCCGGCTGAAAACTCATCCATCGTCATGTCGCTGATCAGCATGCTCGACTCCGTGAAACTTTTAGATATAGTCTTAACTACTACTACATAAGACCCATGAAAGTATGGGTTTGCGGAATAACACGAACATTAGAATGGATCGCCGCGACCCGTCGCTGCATCGCCAGAAGAGCCGCAGTAGAAATGCCGACCTGGCCGTCTATTGTCACCGGTTGCAGAATCAACGGGATGTCACGTGAAACCTCCGCAACCAGCTCTGCACCACGCTGCAGCTCCAGCACAGGTGTCGCTTCGCCCACGACCATTTTGACGTAACAGTTGGTTCGGTTCGCCAGCTGCAGGAATTTATGGTGAGCAGTCCAGTCGGTGGCCAGGCCGGTTTGAGACTGCAGCTTGAGGTCCATCGAGATCCAGTCGATGTGCGGGAGCAGTTCCTCCAGGGCATCCGGCAGAGTGCCGTTGGTTTCCAGGTAGATCGGCAGAATCTTCCGCAAGCCGGGCAGCCAGGCCCGTAACAGGTCTTTGCTGAGCAGCGGCTCCCCGCCGGTGATGCTGATGGAATGATGAGCGCCCGGAGCGGCCTGACACCAGCCTTGCAGCAGCGCTTCGATTTGTTTCAGGGGCACCGGGTTGGCAAGCGTTATCAACTGGCCTGAGCCGGGCGGGTCTTCTATCCGGCAAAATTCTGAAGGAGTAAAATCGGTGTCGCAGTAAAGGCAATCAAGGTTGCAGTGCGGCAGGCGTAAAAAAATCTGCCGACAGCCGACCAGAATCCCCTCCCCCTGGATCGAGGAGAAGAGTTCGATCAGCGGAGCGTCAGTCGGCAGTGTAGCTGGCGCAGGCATTATCAGATTCCCAGACGGTCACCATTTCAACCTGGACATCGTAATCACTCAGGTCTGCAACCAGGCGGTCAAAAACAAATTTGCAGATATGCTCCGACGAAGGGCTGACCTCTTTAAAAGGCTCAAGGTCATTGAGGTATTTATGGTCGAGGTACGCCATAATCTTTTTCGTGTGTTTCTTCAGAATCTTGAAGTCGATCCCCAGTCCGGCCTTGTCGAGAGTTCTGGTCTGTACAGTGACCTCAACCTTCCAGTTGTGCCCGTGCAGGTTTTCACAGTCCCCCTCGTAGTTCAGCAGGTTGTGCGCGGCCGCAAAATGGGTCTGGATTTTCAAGTGGTACATGCTTACTCCTTATCGTGAACTGCGCTCAGTCGCCCAGTTCGTTCTGGTCGTGCTGAGGGGCTTTGCCGCCATCGATACTGTACTCTTCGCTGGCCCAGCGGCCAAGATCGACCTGGCGACATTTTTCGGAACAAAAGGGGCGGTACTCATTCCCCTGCCACGCAACTGGAGTTTTACAGCGCGGACATCTGATTTGTTTCGTCATCATTTTTACATCATAGTTGGAAACAGGTGAGAAGAAAACCAGCACAAACAAAAAGCCCCGGCGCCATACGGCCCGAGGTCTTATTGCTACCTGGAGAGTGAAATTACTTCAGAAAAAGCTGATGATCAATAGAAAATGCAGGCCTAGCCAAAGCTAAGCCGAATTTGAGCAACGCAGGCAGCGGCAAAAAGGGCCGAAATTAGCGAATGGAATTAACCAAACAGGACACTAGATGGCTTTATTCACTGCGCCTAGCAGGCTTGCGGCAGTAAATGGCTTTGTCAGGTACCCGTCGGCCCCACAGTCTTCCGCCAGCTTTTTGAGCTCGGATTCTGATTTTGCAGACATCAAAAGAATCGGAATGTCGCGCGTTGTCCGACTCCCCTTTAAAAGCTTCAGTTTTTTATCGCCGTTCATCAGCGGCATCATCACATCGACCAGAATCAAAGCCGGCGGCGGATTTTTATAGATCAAACTATTCGAATTGAGGCTGCAAACGGTTGTCTCCACCTCAAAGTTGGCGTTGCTTAAATACTCACTGGCGACAGCCAAGATGACTTCGTCATCGTCAATTATAACCACACGTTTTTTCATAGAACTCCTCTTTTAGGCGACAAGAGCAAAGTATCATGAGCAGAGATTAATAACAATAAAAAATACGGTTTATTCATCAGCAATAGGTTCCGCTGATCAAAGAATGTCAGCTGACTGTCCCTGTTTGGGAGAGGCTTTCCGGTTCGGGATTATAAATCGTCACCCGGTTACGGCCGTTTTCTTTGGATGCGTACAGAGCCTGGTCGGCAAATTCAATCATTTCCGCGAGAGTTTTTGGATTATCGGAAAGCGTGCTGACCCCGAAGCTGCCCGCAATGTAGATATCAGGCTCCCCTTCGACCGCAGTAGAACTTTCATCCCGCACCCGCTGGCGGGTCTTGTCGGCGATCATCGCCCCGGCTTCTGCATCGCAGGTTGGCAGCAGGATGCAGAACTCTTCACCCCCGTAGCGGCAGAGCAGATCATCCCCGCGCAGAGTCTTCTTCAGCATATCTGCATAATAAATGATGACTTTATCACCGACCGAATGTCCATAACGGTCATTGATCAATTTGAATTTATCGATATCGGTCATCACACAGGCCAGCTTGGTGCCAGCGGCATCCGCTTTTTTAAACAATGCTTCAGCCTTTTCGAAGAAGGCCCGCCGGTTGAGGCAACCGGTCATCGGGTCGCGGGTGGCCAGACGTTCAAGTTCGACATTCTGGTTCTCAACCATCGTCTTGGAGATTTTCAGTTGTTCTATCGTTTCAGCCAACTGGATATTCTTGTTTTCCAGCTCGGTCACATCATCAAACGTGGTCAATGCCCCACTGACCTTGCCGCGGCCATCCAGAATGGGCGAGCTGTTGACCATGAAAATCCGCTCTCTTTTGCCGTCGGTTGAAATGACCATTGGGAAACCGTAAACACTCTGTTTCGCTTCGATCGCCTCTTGCCATGGGAAAGACACCGACTTGCTGTGACTGCGCGACCCGTACCAATGCAAACGGGAAGCCTTCACTCCCATCAGCGTTTCTTTTTTACATTCCAGGCTATTGGCAATTGCATCATTCGCCAATACGATCCGTTCCTGGTCGTCGACCAGAATCAGCCCCTCGGTCAGGGTGTCGAAGGCATTCCGGACACGGCTCGGCATCACCGAGGTCGGGTCAATGGCACGAAGAGCGCGATGGATATAGAAAAAGAAGGCGAGAAAACAGATCAGGCTGAAAAAGACCAGCAGCAGAGAAAACGGGCCAAGGCTTTTTCCGAACAGCGTGTAATGACCGCTTGGCAAAAAACTGATTTCGAGAGTCGCCCAGTGCCGGTCGCTGCGAAAAATCGGCATTTGCCAATGGATATCGGTTGAACCATCACCTTCTGGAGCGACCCAGTTTTTGTCGTGGTCAACAGACTGAGCGATATAATAGCCATCGACACTGCGCACGGCAACCGACAGCACGTCCGGATATTTAGCCGTCAACTGATCGACGGCTGTGTGCAAAACTTCCAAATGGCTGGTCTGAGCGATCAGCGCGCACTGCATCGCAATTGCCTCAGAAAGGTTCTTACGGAGTTTCAGATCAAGGACACGTTTCTCTGGGACCAGCCCAACCAGATTTCCCATGAGCAGGATACTGACGGCGATCGACGCCAGACCAAGGCTGATTCGGATTGAGGGTGGCATTTTTATCACTGGCCATTTTCCCCTTCACTGCTATCTTCAGACATATCGGAATCAGTACTGAAAATTCTGGAGACCTTGCCGTCAGAACTGCGCTCATCCTCTTCAATATCCTTTAGCATTTGTCGGCGCTGCTGCCGTTCTTTTCCTGAAAGCGAAAGAACCGGTAACGGATCGATTCGCTTCCACAGCGGCATCGATGAAAGCATCGCCGAAACCAGCGAGCTGGCGCGGAACAACCAGGACGTTACGCCAACGGTGAAGACAAAGCTTGAACCGACTGCAACCTTCGTCGTCAGAGAAAGTTCCTCTTCGATATCGTCGATGGCATCCTGGGTCGAGTTGATCGATTTCAACAAGTAACGATCGATCTGCTGTTGATCGAAACGCCGCAACTCAAGCTCGGCCTCGGCGATCGATTTCGTGGCCAGGAAGTCGGGTGATTTCGATTCGTCAACAACTTGATTCTCGGAATCTTCCCCCGGAGAGAACTCAATCCGGCTGAAACCCAACAGGTTCCCGGAAA
Source organism: uncultured Desulfuromonadales bacterium (assembly GCA_945787295.1). The sequence continues at coordinate 1,169 of CALZHQ010000106.1, read as the reverse complement.
CCTCTGCGAGGACTGCGCTCTGGTCTGACAGATTCTTACTGCTCGCGTACTGAGCCTTGGTTTGAGTCTTTGGAGTCGATTCGTTTGCGTTCGGCAGAATTTCGCTCAGTTTCTCTTCTTCAGTGGATTCAGCACCTTGCTGCCCATCCAATTCATCAACCTGTTCTGCCGGTAACGATTCAGTTGTTTCCTCTTCAGAAGGCTCATACAGGATTGTCTCCTGAGCTTTGTCTTGACTGTTGTCCTGTTCGTTATCTTCATCTGACACATCATCAATCGGATTATTTTCCGGGGGGAAAACATAAGCCTCCTGGCCAGAGACGGCCTTCGTCCCGCTCAATGGTGCGGCGATACCATCGGCCACCTCGACGTGAATGCTGAAATCGGAGCTGTAGCCTGCGGTTGGAACAAAAGCGACCTGAGCGAGCAAGCTGTTGATATCGGCAATCGCACCGGAAGCACTCCAAGTGCCCGCCACAGCGTCAAAGCTGGAAGTGGCGGCTCCAGCATTTGGCGTTGTCAGCATCCCGGCCTGAGGATCGGAAAGTCTCAGCACGACCGTCAGCGCACCGCCGTCCTGATCACTTATGGCCATATCAGTCAAATCGAGCTGAGTGTTAATTTCATAAGTTTCTGCAGCATTTAAATTAGTCGCATTTGGCGCGAGATTAATATCATTAACGGTGATCGTCAGCAGTTGATCATGCACCAGCCCGCCACTGTCAGTCGTTCTCACGAGGACTTGGTAGCTCGGCTTACTGAGGAAATTCAGAATTCCATCCGAGATGATCAATTCATCAGCAGCGGTCCCACCGATCGAAAACTTCGCTGCGTCAGGGCCACCAACAATCGAATAACCAAAGCTGTCACCAGTATCCGGGTCACTCGTCGACAATGCACCAAGGGAGATCCCGATTAACGTATCGAAATGCTCGTTGATGGTCGTAGTTCCAATCGAAATTGCCGTTGGATTGTCATTTACAGAGGTTGACACGACGGTTGACGTATTATCAGTTGTCGGAGCCGCAATCCCATCATTGACAGAGATGGTGAAGGTCATGGTTTCCGTCGAGCCCGGGGCTACTCGGTTATCAGCCGGATCGAAAACCAGACCGCGGATGGCAGTTTGTGCTGCAGCGGCCGTCCCGCTGAAGGTATAGACCCCACCA
>CALZHQ010000105.1:2819-20051 GCA_945787295.1 uncultured Desulfuromonadales bacterium | reverse complement strand
TGACGATTTTTGCCATGATTCTCTTCTCTCCTTCGTTGCTTCAGGTTTAGAAAAACCTTGTGAAATTGGTGGTCGGTCAAAACGGCACTGGCCGACCTAGCCAGATAACAGGTGGCGCTGCAGATGTGCGCAGGTGGACAAAAATGCGCACATCAGCGGATGGCAGTGGGCAAGGAGTGTGCCTAATTAAGCGCGAGGAGAGGTAAGGGTTTGAAAAGAATAGGTGTATACGTTTACGGTGCAAAGTGCCGTTTACGGCGTATATACCCGTATACGGACAGGATTAAACAGGGTGTGTCATTTTGTCCGGGTCGGGGGCCTTTGGGACATGATTAACCGCGGCAGTTCTAGGTCGCTTCTTTGTGGATATTGTACTGTTGCAGCTTGCGGTCGAGGGTGCGCCGCGCAATGTCGAGGATCTGCGAGGTGCGCAGTTTATGGTAACCGGTTTCGCGGTAGATCTGCTCGATGTAGAGCTTTTCCACCTCTTCCAGGGACATTCCGGCCTTGGGCGCGGCCATCGGGCTGATCTGGTCGGCGGTCAGTTTGGCCGGCAGCTGGGCAACATCAATCTCTCCCTGGTCCGCCAGAATGACCGCCATCTCGATGATGTTTTCCAGCTCCCGGACATTCCCCGGCCAGCTGTAGCTGAGCAGGATGCTTAAGGCGTCTTTGGTCAGAACGAGTTTATCGCGCCCGGCAAACTTTTCGATAAACAGCTGTGCCAGTGGCTCGACATCCTCCGGCCGTTCGCGCAGTGAAGGGACCTGGAGGGTGACGACATTGAGGCGGTAGTAGAGGTCTTCACGGAAGTTGCCGGCCTTCACCTCTTCCTGCAGATCTTTGTTCGTCGCGGCGACAAAGCGCACGTTGGCCCGGCGGACTTTGGTTGAACCGACCGGGATAAATTCCCTTTCCTGCAGTACGCGCAGCAGCTTGGCCTGCAGGCCGGGGCTGATATCGCCGATCTCGTCAAGGAACAGGGTGCCGCGATCCGCCTCTTCGATCAGGCCGCGCTGGGTGCCGATGGCCCCGGTGAAGGCGCCTTTGACATGGCCGAACAGCTGGCTTTCGAGCAGGGTGTCGGTCAGCGCGGCACAGTTGATGGTTAAAAAGCGCTGGTCGCGGCGTGGGCTGCTGTAGTGGATGGTTGAGGCGATGATCTCTTTGCCGGCACCGCTTTCGCCCATGATCAGAATACTCGCTTCAGAGGCAGCGACCTTTTTCGCCAGCTCAAAGACCTGGCCGAACGAGGGGCTTTTGAAAACCACCTGTTCCGGGTCGAAGCGGCGGCGGATTTCCGCTTTCAGGGAGCGATTTTCTGAAACCAGCCGGTTGTGCTCGATCAATTTATCGACCAGGCTGTTCAGTTCACTCGGCGTGAACGGTTTGAGCAGGTAGTCGTAGGCCCCCTGTTTCATGGTTTCGACCGCACCGCGCACGGTACCGAAAGCGTTCATGGTGACCACATGCTGCTGCGGGCGTAGGCGCTTAATGCGGCGTAACAGGTCGAGTCCGCTGATGTCGGGCAGGTGCATATCGATCAGAATCAGGTCGGGTGCGTCTTCCTCGAGTTCCTCAAGGATTTGCAGCAAACCATTGCCCTGAGTGTAGCTCTGGAGTTGGTGTCCCTGCAGCTGCAGGGCCTCTTCCAGGAATTGACGTGAGTTCTGATCGGCGTCACAGATATAAATTTTTCCGCTGTGCATGGCTTGGCCGTATTCCCTTGGGGCTGCGGTTATCGTTTGTTGTGAATTGATACCGTATACCGCTGGGGGTTGACTTGCTTTTTTAATAGATTTGCCTATAGTGAGCATTCGGCGTGAAAATGTAACATTTTGTCTCAGTGTTATTTTAAAAAGACATTTTTTACCGTTTCTGTAAAGGGAAATTTTTTGCACGAACTGGGGATCACTCAGAGCATTGTTGAAATTGCCGAGCGCACCGCAACGGAGCAGCAGGCAGAGAAGATTCTCTCCGTCACCGTTGAGGTCGGCAGCTTGTCTGGCGTAGTTCCGGAAGCGCTGGAGTTCTGCTTTGAGGCCTGCAGCAATGGCACCCTGCTTGAAGGTGCACAGCTGTTGATCGACAGAATCCCGGCTCGCGCCAAGTGCCGTAACTGCAGCTACGAATTTCCCCTTGAAGAGCTGCTGGCTTGTTGTCCCGAATGTGACAGCGCTGCCAGCGACCTGCTTTCCGGCGAAGAATTACGGATCAAAGAAATGGAGATCGACTGACCATGTGTATCGATTGCGGCTGCGCTCCGGCAGACCCTCAGCATCACGACCATGAACATCAGCATGAGCATGGCAAGGGGAAAAAAGTCAGCATCGAAGAGGATCTGCTGGCGAAGAATAACCGCTTGGCAATGAACAACCGAGCGCTGTTTCAGCAGCAGGGCTTGCTGGTCCTGAACCTGGTCAGCTCGCCCGGCAGCGGCAAGACCACCATTCTGGAAACCACCTTGAAGGATCTACAGAGCGAACTCAGCTTTGCGGTTCTGGAAGGGGATCAGCAGACCAGCAACGACGCCGACCGGATCGCTGCGACCGGGGTGCCGGCTCACCAGATCAACACCGGTGCCGGTTGCCATCTCGACGCCCACATGGTCGGTCACGGGGTTGAGCATTTCGACCTGGAGAAGACCGATGTGCTGATGATTGAGAATGTCGGCAACCTGGTCTGCCCGGCTTCTTTTGATCTGGGTGAGGATGCCAAGGTGGCGGTTCTGTCGGTGACCGAGGGGGAAGACAAGCCGCTCAAGTACCCGCAGATGTTTCGCGCCAGCAACCTGATGCTGATCAACAAGCTCGACCTGCTGCCGCACCTGCGTTTCGACCTGGAAAAGTGCCGCGAGTACGCCAAACGGGTCAACCCGGAGATCGAGATCATCGAGCTGTCCTGCTACAGTGGCGACGGGCTCGATAAATGGTACGACTGGCTGCGTACGCAGTTGGCAATAAAGAATTAATTCGTGAGGTGACGCCATGTGTTTAGCCGTACCGATGAAAGTCGTCGAAATTGAAGAAGGCACCGCAATCTGCGAAGTTGACGGGGTGCGTCGTCAAGGCAGTCTGATGATGCTCGATGATGTCGCGGTCGGCGATTATGTGCTGCTGCACGCCGGTTTCGCTATCGAGAAGATCGACCCGGAAGAGGCGCAGAAAACCCTCGATGTCTTCCGCGAGGCGCTCGACGCCGGGTTGGCGCCGGAATGAAATATTCGAGCGAGTTTCGCGATCCGCAGCTGGCGAAAGCTCTGCTCGCCGCCATCGAAAAAGAGCTCGCTGACTACCCCGGCAGCATGACCCTGATGGAGGTCTGCGGCACCCACACCATGTCGATTTATCAGCACGGTATCCGTTCGCTGCTGCCAGATCAGATCCGGCTGATCTCCGGACCCGGTTGTCCGGTCTGCGTCACCCCGATCGGCTATGTCGACCGCGCGGTTGCTTACGCCAGGCAGGAGGATGTGATCATTGCCACCTTCGGTGATATGGTCCGGGTGCCCGGTTCCAGCAGCAGCCTGCTGCGCGAACAGGCAGCGGGTGCGCTGATCAAAATCGTCTACTCTCCCCTCAATGCTGTAGCACTGGCGGAAAAGAACCAGGATAAAAAAGTCATCTTCCTCGGTGTCGGTTTTGAGACCACCGCCCCGACGATTGCCGGTTCGATGGTAGATGCCAAACGTCGTGGACTGAACAACTATTTTGTCCTCTGTGCCCACAAAACCATGCCGACGCCGATGGCGGCCCTGACCAGCGATCCGGAATTGAAGGTCGACGGTTATATCTGCCCAGCCCATGTCAGCGCGGTGATCGGCTCCAATGCTTATAAGCCGCTTGTTGAACAGTTCAAGGTGCCTTGTGTGGTGACCGGTTTTGAGCCGCTCGATATGCTGCGTGGCGTGCAGATGCTGGCCCGGCAGGTGCTGCAGGGGCGGTCGGAAGTGGAAAACGAGTACCAACGGATCGTCAAGCCGGAAGGCAACGCCAAGGCGCAGGCGCTGCTGACGGAGGTGTTTGAGCCTTGTGATAGCGCCTGGCGTGGTATCGGTGTGATTCCGGGGAGTGGTTTGAAGATTCGTGCAGAGTTCGCTGCTTTTGATGCCGAAGTCCAGCTGCCGGTCGAGGTTGAGGAGCCGAAGGAGCACCAGGGCTGCCTCTGTGGCGAAATTCTCAAAGGCAAGGTGACGCCGAAGGAATGCCCGCTGTTCCGCAAGGCCTGCTCCCCGGAGAATCCGGTGGGGGCTTGTATGGTGAGCAGCGAAGGCACCTGCGCCGCGGAGTATAAATACGGTTGCTGAAAATACCCCATCTGCTGCGTTCTCCTCAATCTCGGCGCTGCGACCTAGCGCTGCTAGGCCTCACTTCTCGACCTTCGGACGCCTTGCATCTGGGGCTTTTTGAGCAACCTCCTGCGATGGTCAATCGCTGAAATCAATGGAGCTTATTTTGAATCCTGACGTCATCCTCCTCGGCCACGGTAGTGGCGGCAAACTGAGCCATCAACTGCTCGATGAGCTGATTATCCCGACCCTTTCACAGGTAGCGCAGTCTGATCAGAACGACGCCGCGGTGCTCGAAGGGATCGATTCTTCACGAATCGCCTTCACCACCGATTCCTACGTGGTCGATCCGATCTTTTTCCCCGGTGGCAATATCGGTGACCTGGCGATCAACGGCACGGTCAACGACCTGGCGATGAGCGGCGCCCGGCCGCTGGCAATCAGTGTCGGTTTGATTCTTGAAGAGGGCTTGTCTCTGGTTGAACTGCGCGAAGTTCTCGAGGCGATGAAAGTTGCCGCGGATAAGGCCGAAGTCAAAATCGTCACCGGTGATACCAAAGTAGTGCCACGCGGGAAGGGAGACAAAATCTTCATCAACACCTCGGGGATCGGGGTGTTTGATCATGAGCTTAAAATCGCTGGCAGCAGCGCCCAGCCGGGGGATAAAGTTATCATCAACGGCAGCATCGGCGATCACGGCATGGCGGTGCTGGCGAGCCGCGAAGGGCTCGATCTGCAGAGCGATATCGCGACCGATAGCATGGCACTCAATCATCTGGTGGCCAAACTGCTGGCTGAATTTGGCGAGAATATTCATGTGCTGCGCGACCCGACCCGCGGCGGGGTGGCGACAACATTGAAGGAAATTGCCCTGCAGTCACAGGTCGATATCTGTCTGCAGGAGAGCGAATTGCCGGTGAATGAAACGGTTGCCGGTGCCTGTGCCATTCTCGGTCTCGATCCTCTTTTTGTCGCTAACGAGGGCAAGTTGCTGGCGATTGTCAGCGCCGATAAGGCCGATGCGGCGTTGCAGCTGATGCTGGCTCAGCCGGAAGGTGCGGGAGCAGCGATTATCGGTGAGGTGGTGACTGAATCGAATGGCCGGGTGATGATGCAGACCGCGATTGGCGGGATGCGGGCGATTGAGATGTTAGCCGGAGAACAACTGCCTCGGATTTGCTAAGACCGATGAAAAAGAACCATCTGCGGCATTATGCTCAGTCCTCGCCAATCGACGTAGCGAAAGCTACGCCTCGTGGCCGCGGTTTCGCAAGCCTTGCCTCTGGATCTTTTTGATCGGTCTGGGGTCGGGGAGATAACAGTAATAAATCGCCAGTGAGATTTCATTGGCGACTTAATTTTACTGGCAGAGGTTTTTTTGCAGGTCCAGAAGTCGCTTGCAATGTTGCTCTTCATCTTTGGCCATCGCAGTGAACATCTCTTTCAGGCTCTTCTCTTTGAAGTTGAAGGAATTGTCGATGTGGATTCCAGAGAATTTCTTTTCCAGTTCAACGCCAATACTTATGGCCTGTTGATCATCAATGTCGATTCGGCCGGTTTTTTCCAGAATCCTTTCCGAATCCTGCAACAGGCACTGAACTTTTTCGAGCATTTCAGGCCGGCTCGAAACGACGGCGCCTTCTGGAAAGCGGAGAGCAAAACGGAGTTGACTGGCATGGTCATCTTCATCTGCCGCCAGTTCCAGCAGGGTTTCCCGAACGGCTTTTGTCAGCCGTGGCGACAGGGCTACGGTGCGATAAATTTTGCCGACGATTTCTTCAATCTGAATGCAATAATTCAGGTGTTTTTTCATATTGATACCAACATGTTTGTGGAGGCGTAAGGCGGTATGTCCTGAGTATTGATCTTATCTCGTCGCGGAAATTGCTGCAAGGTGGCCTTGGCTTGAACAAAAGAAGAAGCCCGGTGATGGAGGGGGGGTATCACCGGGCTTCCAGGTGATTAAATCACCTGTTCTTTGAGACTATTATGCCAATATTATTTATTAGGTCAAGAAAAAAATGGTATGACCCAGTTAAAAGACTTGAATAGTCATCAGGGTATATTAGTGGAGTGGTGTAGTATTGCTCTTTGCGCCTGTTTTTAATGGTTTTTCCGAAGACTGGCAATTGTCAGTAAAGTGATGTAGTATTCTGATGAACTTTTTGGCTCACAATAGTAGCTTGGGGGAGGTTGTTAGATGTCTATGGTCAATGTTGTCTATCTCGATGGAACGGAAAGTGCCGTCAGCAATGATGTCCTCGATGTTCTGATTGCGACTGGAAAGATTCAGCGGTTCGAGCGGAACGATGGCTGGGTTGATATCATTCGCGGCGATGCAAAATTACGTGATTATCGTAATGCCAAGGACTATCAAGGGCCGGAAAGGCGAGCGCCCTGGCCTGAGGATAAAAAAAGCCAGGCCTGACAGGCAATCAGTTACAACAGGTATTGAGAAAGGGTTCAGAGGGTTCTGAACCCTTTCTCAATTTCTAAATATGTTCTTTGAGGATTTCTTCTCCGGCTCGCGAATGGCTTGCCTCGCGCAATGCCTTGATGACCTGCGCATCGTATTTGTCTGTTGCCGATTCGAGGATGTCGAAGATATCGTCCAGCGGTCTGGCCGGACGGTATGAGCGTGGTTTGAGCATGGCGGCAAAGCTGTTGGCCACGGCAAGGATTCTTGCCGGCAACTCGATCTGCTCACCGCTTAACCCTTCTGGATAACCGCTGCCATCGAGGAGTTCGTTCATCTGCTGAATACTTTCGAATATCGGCAGGTCAAATTCGATATCACGTAAGATATTTGCCGCATGCTCAACATGCTGCTCCATCTGTTTTTTCTCTTCATCGGTCAGGATTCCCGGTTTCTGAAGCAGTTCCGAATCGATAAACATCTTGCCGATCTGTGACAGAAATGATGCCGTTTCGACTGTCGCTGCCACCTGTTCGGAACAGCCGAGAACTTTTGCGGTTACGACGGAAAGAGCACTCATCAAGCGTGAGTGACCGGCCAGGTGAGGGTCATTCAATTCGACTGTTTTTGCCAGGGCTTCGATCGTTTGGCGGGTGGTCTGTTCGGTTTTCCGCTGCTGCTTTATCACCTCTGTCACATCGCGGAAGGTGGAGATTATGCCTGTCAGTTGGCCCTCTGGATCAACGAAGGGAACTTTTGAAATCTGGAAGTGGTGCAGCTCCGACTGGAGGTAAATGTCTTCATTGATGGTGATCTGTTGCCGGTTCTCAATCACATTGTGATCTGAGGCTGAGAGCCGAACCGCAGCATCATCGAGACCGATCAATTCTTCCTGGCTGCGCCCGACCGCCTCGGCAAAGGCCGGGTTGACGTAACGATACTGACCGGAGTTGTCCTTAAGTCCGATGTACTCAGAAAGGTTGCCGTTGATGCTGTCGAGCAGTTGCCGCTGTTTTTCAATCTGTTCGGCGAGCAATTTGAACTGGGCCGCCATTTTTCTGTGCTCGACCCCGACCAGTCGCCACCAGAGCGCCCCGACCAGCAATAAAAACAGCAGGCTGATCAGGGTGAACATGCCGATGGTGACGCGCCGGAAATCGCCAAGAGCGCTGAGGCTGCTGGAAGAATCAGCCTCCAGCAGAACCCACCAGTCGAGCTCCGGTACTTTCAGGGCTACAGAATAGACTTCACCCTGTTCGCGGAGACCGAGCCGTTCGGCAAACGGCAGCTGCTGATTTTCGAAAATCGGTTCCTGCGTCAGCTTGACCGATTCTCCAGGCAGCCAGGGAACCAGTTCGGAGTATTCGAGCTTTTGTTTTTGCAGCAGTCGGGTGCGCTCTCCTTCTGCAGTGAAAGGGGAAGGAGAGAGGATTTCATTGATTTTTCCGGAAACGTTTTTGCTCAATTGCAACACGGCAACCGCCTGTTGATCTTTGGGGTCGGCCTGGGGCGGCAGGATCGGCAGATAAAAGTGGATGACCAGGCCATTACCGGTGGCTTCAGCCGGGGAGAAAATGATCCGGGTTTCATTGAGTGCCGTCTTGGCCAGTTCGATCTGGTCTTTGTTCAGGGCGGTGGTATCGGCATCGGTCGCAATGAAGGACCGTCCTGACCGGTTGATCACCCGGCCGGATAAAAATTCAGAGTACTGGGTGAATTCGCGCAGCAGGTTTTCCATCAATGGCAGTTGGGCGGCCAATTGCTGAATCTCATCGCCGGTCGCCTCAGTATCGGAAATGGGGGCCGTCAGCAGCAGGGAAATGTCCTCTTCGATCAGATCGATTTCGGCCGCATAGAGCTGGAAAAGATCTGAATGGGTGATCCGTTTACCCTGTTCGGCGAGGCTCGAAAGCCAACCGGAAATCACATCGACACGACCTTTGGCAAGCACTTCCAGCCGCTGTTCCAGCGATCTTTCCAGCTCCTGCTTTTTGTTGTCCAATCCCCAGTTGATCAGGAAAATAGCCAGGGAAATAGCCAATAGCAGAATCCACAATCCCAGCCGAAGCAGGCGTTTTTTCTGCTGCAGCGGTGATTGGGCGTCGTCGCTGAGAACGTCGCTGAAAATTTGTTTGTCAGCCCTTAGATTTGACATGTCAAGGCCCCTTCATCGTGTGTGTATTTAGTAACGAGTAAATTTTCGAATATGTGCCCAGCGGTACTCTTCATTGACCGAGTACTGCGGTAGATAATGTTGATAACGGCTGTGTGGCAATACCAGATCGGACATGTTGTCGAGGATGTAGATCTGATCCTGCTGATAAACCGCCAAAACCGCGTGGCCCAGATTCCGGATTGCGTCTTTGATGACGACAATCCGCAGCTTTGCTGCCGGGTAGCCGAGCTGCCGCAGGGCAAAATATTTGCTGATGCTGTAATCTTCGCAATCACCGGAAAACTGCATGAACTCCTTCGGCGTTGCCCAGTAATCGGCCAGCCCATAGGTCTCCAGGTCGAGGCGGTAGGGCCAGCGATTGAAGAACTGGTTGACCCACTTCAATCGGTCCAGCCCCTCAAGGGTAAGCGCTTTTTTATGCATCTGTTGCCAGCTGCGAGCTGCAGCACTGCAGCTTTTAGCTGCCATCGCGCAGTCAACATAGCCCTTGGTCTGCTGCTGGGCAGAAGCGACAACCTGGGTCCACTTGGGCAGCGCTATTAGCGAACCGCGGAACTCCAAGCTGTTAAACAGCCCGAAAGCAGAATTTTTGGTTGCGGCTTTATTCGCTGCGGCTGCCGGTGTGGTGCTGAGCAGGAGCAGCAGTCCCAGCAGTCTCGACCAGTCATAGATTTTTCGCAGGAGGGGATAGCTCTGTTGGCGACGGTCGGCCATCAACGCTCCCTGAGGGCATTCTGTTTTGCTTTGAGAATCGGTTTCAGCAGGTAATCGAGAACAGTTTTATGGCCGGTCAGGATATCGACACTGGCGGTCATTCCCGGAATAATCGGCAGGCTGGCGCCGCGATAAGTCAGCGCGTTGGTCTTGGTCCGCAGTTTGACTTTGTAGAAGCTTTCTTCCTTATCTTCACCCTGAATGGTGTCGGCGCTGATCTGCTCGACAACCCCTTCCAGGCCACCGTAAATGGAAAAATCGTAGGCACTGATCTTGATCATTGCCTGCTGTCCTGGGTGCAGAAAAGCGATATCTGCCGGGCGGATGCGGGCTTCGATCAACAGGGTGTCATCAAGGGGGACCACTTCCATGATCTGTTCGCCCGGGCGGATGACCCCGCCGATGGTGGTGATGTTGATCTGCTTGGTGGTACCGCGCACCGGTGAGCGGACGTCGGTGCGGGTGACCCGATCTTTGCCGGCGGCGATGGTTTCCTGCAGCGATTTGAATTCGGCGCGGCGGCTGCTTAGTTCATCGAGGGCAGCAGTATGGAATTCCGCTTTGCGCTGCTCGACCCGCTGTTTGGCTTCTTCTGCCGCCTGTTTGACGCGTGGCAGGCCCAGTTGCAGAGCTTCGAGATCGCCCTGCAGGGTGATAACGTCCCGCTGCAATTTCAGGTAGTCGACCTCCGGGTAAAGCTGCTGCTCCCAGAGCGGCTTGGCAATGTCCAGCTGTTTCTGGGCAATCGCCAGGCTTTGTTGCAGTTGTCTCTGGCGACCTTTCATCTCAGCGATTTCCTGCTGTTTCTGGCTCTGTTGGGCCTTCATCACCCGCAGTTCGCTGTCCAGTTGTTGCTGTCGGGCTTTGAAGATGTTCTTCTGATCCTGGGTCAGTTGCGGATAGGCGGCGAACTTTTTATCGAATTTGAGCTTTTCGCTGGCCGCTTCTGCGGTGAGGCGAACGATCACCACTTCGTGTTCGACCGCCTGCTGGGTTGCATCACGAAACTGGCTGTCCGCCAAGGTGTTGTTGATCCTGACCAGGATATCCCCTTTTTGCACGATCTGGTTCTCTTCGACGAGGATTTCTTCGAGGATGCCACCTTCCAGGTTCTGGATCACCTGCACCCGTTGCGAGGGGATCACCTGGGCCATGCCCCGAGTCACTTCGTCCAGTTCCGCCTGGTTGGCCCAGAACAGGAAGGTGCCGAGCAGCAGAAAAATCGTCAGCGAGAGGAGGTAGGCAAAATTATGACCGGTGTGATAAATGGCAGCATCGCGGACATCCATAAACTCGATATCGTTCTTCTCGACCCCTGCTTGCCGGGCCCGACGAGAGGGTAAGAACAGACTGAGTATTTTACCGAACAGTAATTTCATAAGCTTCTCACGCCATCAGGCGGTTTTGACTTCCTTGTTCTGCAAGGCTTCGATGACTGCTTCTTTGGGGCCGTCGGCAACGATCCGACCGGCTTCCAGGACGATCAGCCGCTCGACCAGTGCCAGCATGCTGCTGCGATGAGTGATCAGCAGCAAGGTCTGTTCTGCAGACATTTCGGCCAACCGCTGGCGGAAAATGTTTTCGGTGGTGTTGTCCATCGAATTGGTCGGTTCATCGAGTACCAGGATATCCGGTTGCTGGAGCAGAGTGCGGGCGATGGTGACCGCTTGGCGTTGCCCACCGGAAAGATTTCGGCCACCTTCTCCGACCTGGCGACCGAAGCCGGCCGGGTGGCTCTTGATAAATTCGAGTGCTCCGGAGGCGTGGGCGGCCTGCATGATCGCCCGGTCGTCGGCGTAGGGATTGCCGATGGCGATGTTGTCACGAATGCTGCCGTAAAAGAGGCAGCCATCCTGAGCGGTGTAGCCAATTTTACGGCGCAGATCGGTGATGTCGAGCTGGCGGATATCGATGCCGCCGACCTTGATCGCCCCCTGTTGTGGTTCGTAAAGGCCAAGCACTAAACGTCCCAGGCTGCTTTTCCCGCTGCCGACTCGGCCGATAATACCGACTTTTTCACCTGGCTGGATGTCGAGGTTCAGAGAGCTTAAGGCGCTGGTGTCGGATTGCGGATATTGAAAGCTGACATCGGAAAAGCTGATGCTGCTCGCCAGGTTTTCGTGCTGGACGAAGGTTTGCTCGGCCGGTCGCTCGCTCGGGATTTGCATCAGCAGATCAAGGGTTTTCAGTGCGACCCGTGATTGTTGCAGACGGGTCAGCATCGCCGCAACGGTGCCGAGTGGCGACATCGCCCGCCCGACCAGGATGCTGCAGGCGATCAAGCCGCCCATGGTCAGTGCGCCGTCCGCGATCAGATAAACACCCCAGACGATGATCCCGGCGCTGGTCAGTTGTGCGGCCAGTTGCGAAGCACTCATGGAAAAGGTCGACAAGGCGCGGATGCGGACTGACGAGCGGGCGCTCATGCCGACGATCTGTTCCCAGCGTTTCTGCATAGGACCGGCAGCGAGACTGGTTTTAATCGCTTCGAGGCCGCCGATAATTTCGTACATCAGGGCGTTCTTTTGCGTTGCCTCCCGGTAGCCGGCTTCGACATAGCGTTGAAAGGGGATTTGAATAAGTATCCCGATCAGAATGACGATCGGTACCGCGATGGTCGGTACCAGGGCCAGGGGGCCGGCGATGTAGGCGATGATGCCGATAAATATGGCGATAAACGGCAGGTCGACCAGAGCCAACAGAGTGGTCGAGCTGAAGAATTCGCGCAACGATTCGAATTCACGCAGGTTGTTGGCCAGGGAACCGGTCGAGTCCGGTTTCTGGTCGAGGCGGATTGCCATCAGGTGCTGCATCAGTTTGCCGGTGATGATGATATCCGCGTTTTTACCGGCGGTGTCGACAAAATAGCCGCGCAGGTTGCGCAGGATGAAATCGAAAACAAAGGCGATGGTCACCCCGCTGGCGAGCACCCAGAGGGTGTCGACGGCATTATTCGGGACAACTCGATCGTAGACGTTCATGACAAACAGTGGGCTGGCAATCGCCAGGATGTTGACCGTCAAGGTTGCCAGGATGACATGTTTATAGATCGGCCAGAACTTGAGGATCGTGCCCCAGAACCATTCCTTGGTGTCGTGCAGGCGCAACTCGCTGGCCCGGGCATCCAGATTGCCTTGGAAGTGGGTGAATATGGCATAGCCGCGATAGCTTTGTTGCAACTGCTCCAGTTCGACAGTCGAGTCTGTTTCGCTCGATTCAGGGTAGATGACAGAAGCTGTTTCGCCTTCTACTCCGGTCAGAATACAGGCATTGTCGTTTTCGAGCAGCAGAATGCAGGGTAGGGTCAGTTTGTTGATTTTTTCCAGCTGCGGCCGGTAGAGAGTTTTGGCAGCCAAACCCGCAGCTACTGCCGCTCTAATGCAAACTTCGGCCGTCATCGAGGCGTTTTGTGGAATACCGGCAATCAGGGCTTCGACCGAGAGCGGTTTGCCGAGCAGCTTACAGATTCTGGCCAGGCAGCTGATAAGCGGCGGCGTATAGTCGATTGTACCTGGAGCGGAAAGTGGCGCTGGCATCGGCTTAGTGGCCTGCTCGCTGTTCAATTGTGTGTTTGCAGCGGTTTTCATATTTTCCCATAGATAGAGCAGGACTTTTTAAGCATGCGGTTGCATCGACATCTTCTAAGGATTGTCTAATTTAGTATCGATACTGAGAGAATTTAAGTTATTTTTAACGAAAATGCAAGTGGTCAGCTATAAATTTCGGGCCTGCAAGGTTGCAGAATTCAATTATTGACAAAATGTAACCAAACAGGTTATCTATATAGCAGTCTAAGCTAGTGCTAATTACTTGCTTTTTATGTTAGAATTTGCTAAAAATCAATAACTTGGTCTATATGTGCGAATCGTGCGGATGCGGCACTCGCCCCATTCTCCAAGAAATGTAAATGCTGTTACCTATATAGGTCCTGATCGTTAGTTCGCATGTTAAGTAATATTTTAAAGGGGTTAACAGTGTCTGAATTGAATGATGGTAGTGTTTCTCCCTCTGCCGCTTCCGAAAGCGTTGCAGACTCTTCCGCTCATCACCTCAAGCTTCCCGAAACAGCACAGATTTCGACCATACAGGCCGCAGAGGGAGTGCTGTACCATTTAGACTTTTCCCTTGCCGAGGCCCTGATTGCAGCGAGCGAAACCGATCTTGTTTTTCAGTTTGAACAGGATCAACTGATTATTTTGCAAGATTTTCTTGCTTTGTCAGCCGCTGAAAACCCTCCGAAGCTGGTATTGCCAGACGGGCAAATTATTGTCGGTGGGGTTGAACTGCAAGCTCTGCTGGGTGACGAATTAGAACCGGCCGCTGCCACACCGGTTGCAAGTGGTGGCGTTGGAGAATATGACGATGATCTTGGTGCTGCACTCGAAGGTGTCGACAAACTTGGAACTTTAGGCTCCGGATTCTCCAGTCGTGAAGTAACGCAAACCGAAGCGACTTTGTCGGGTCAGCCGGCAGATGTTGTGTTTGCCGAGGTCCCTGTTGATACGAATCCACCTGTCGCCAATGCTGAGCCGGTTGCCTTTGATGATCTGATCAATGTCACTGAGGATATGGTTTTTAGTGGTGACCTCTCGACCAATGATAGCCCCTCCGCCGATGGTGGCAATGTCTGGGCATTAGCGAGTGGTCCAGCTAACGGAACCGTGGTCGTGAATCCGCTTGGTACCTTATAGCTTTTCCTATACAATCACTGATGTCGATGGCGATATTTCAACGGCGACCGTAAATCTCAACGTGACGCCGGTGGATGATCTGTCGGTGCTGGTAGCCGATGTGCAGACGATCGCCGAAGATAGCGTCGCCAGCGGCAATATTCTTGCCAATGATAATGATCTCGATGATGTCTTGAGTGTCGCAACTTTTGAGATCAATGGTGATACGGCAATCTATTCTGGTGGTGATACGGCCAGCCTCGCCGGAATCGGGACACTGGAGATACTCTCTGACGGCAGCTATACCTTTACGGCGGCACCCGACTGGAATGGAACCGTTCCGCAAGTGACCTACACCACCAACACTGGCAGTAGCAGTACTCTCGATCTTAACGTGACACCGGTCAATGATGATCCCGTTGCCCAGAATGATATTTCAAGCACTGGCATCAATACTCCTGTAACAATTGCAGTGTTGTCTAATGATAGTGATGTCGATGGTGATCTGTTGACAGTTACCAATGCGACAGTGGATCCACTTCTTGGTAGCGTGGTTATCAATCCGGACGGCACGCTGACATTTAATCCAGCGGTAGATATCACTGGAGCCGTGGAGATCAGCTACACCATTTCGGATGGCGCTGGTGGTTTCGACACAGCGATTGCAAACGTTAATATTGGAACCAATTCGCCCCCCGGTGGAGCCGACCGGACAGTCACGATCGACGAAGATACATCCTACAGTGTTACGGCGGCAGATCTTGGTTTTACTGATGCCGATGTCGGGCATAGTTTAGCTTCGGTTCGCATCGATAGCCTGCCAAGCGATGGACGTCTAACCCTCAATGGCACCCCAATTATTGCCGGCACGGTTATCAGCGTTGCAGACTTGGATGCCGGAAACCTGGTCTATTTTCCGAACGCCGATGAAAATGGCAATCCATACGCGAACTTCACCTTTAGCGTTCAGGATAGTGTCGGTGCCTTTGACACTGTCCCAAATACCTTTACGTTAATTATTAATCCCGTCAATGATGCACCATCAATTGGAGGCAATGACGCCGGCAGCGTGACAGAAGACGCGGCCGTACCGACATTGACAGATTCTGGCACCCTGACTATTTCAGATGCCGACGCAGGTGAAGCGGTCTTTACCACCGGTGCTGGAACGCCGAGCGCGGGAGCCTTAGGCTCATTGGCGATTGATGCGGCAGGCAACTGGGATTACTCAGTTGCCAACGCGGACGTTCAGTATCTGGCCGACGGTGAAACCAAAATTGAAACCTTCACGGTGCAATCGGATGACGGCACGACCCATGACATTACCATCACCATTACCGGGACCAATGACGTTCCGGTGATTGCTGGCGATGACATCGGTGCAGTCACCGAAGACGCCGCCGCTCCGAATCTGACGGACAGTGGTACGTTGGCGATCACTGACGCCGACACAGGTGAGGACGTCTTTGTTGCTGGCGCCGGTGTGCCAAACGCTGGAGCATTAGGCTCACTGACCATCGACGCCACCGGTAACTGGGATTACAGCGTTGCCAATGCCGACGTTCAGTATCTCGCTGCTGGTGAAACGAAGGTCGAGACATTCACCGTTCAGTCGGATGACGGCACCACCCACGACATCACCATCACCATTACCGGGACCAATGACGTTCCGGTGATTGCTGGCGATGACGTCGGAGCTGTGACTGAGGATTCCACAGCCCCGAATCTCACAGACAGTGGAACACTCACAATTACCGATTCTGATGCTGGCGAGGCCGTCTTCGTTGCTGGTCCAGGAACGCCGAGCGCGGGAGCCTTAGGTTCACTGACCATTGATGCGGCAGGCAACTGGGGTTACTCAGTTGCCAACGCGGACGTTCAATACCTGGCCGACGGTGAAACGAAGGTCGAGACGTTCACCGTGCAGTCGGATGACGGCACGACCCACGATATTACCATCACCATCACCGGCACCAACGACGTTCCGGTGATTAGTGGCGATAATATCGGTGCGGTGACAGAAGATGCCGCCGCTCCGAATCTCACGGATTCCGGAACACTCACAATTACGGATGCTGACGCAGGTGAAGCGGTCTTTACTGCCGGCGCCGGTGTTCCGAGTGCCGGTGCTCTTGGAAGCCTGACGATCGACGCCGCCGGCAATTGGGATTACTCAGTTGCCAATGCCGACGTTCAATACCTGGCCGACGGTGAAACCAAAGTTGAAACCTTCACCGTTCAGTCTGACGACGGCACGAACCACGACATTACCATCACCATAACCGGCACGAACGATCTGCCCGTGATTGCCGGCGATGATGTCGGAGCTGTCACTGAAGATAGTAGCGTTGTAGGTGGTTTCATCACAGATACAGGTGTTTTGACAATCACTGACGCTGATTCCGGAGAGGATGTCTTTATTGCTGAAACCGTTTCTGGCTCCTATGGAGATCTGACCATTGATGGCGCCGGCAACTGGACCTATTCGGCAGATAACAGCCAAGCAGCGATTCAGGCATTGAATAGTGGCGATACTCTGACCGACATTATCTCTGTGTTGTCTGCTGATAGCACCAGCCACAATATAACCATCACTATTCACGGAATGCCGGAAGGTGCTGCAATCATTGGAGGTGATGACGTCGGCGGCGTGACAGAAGACGCGGCCGTCCCAACTCTGACCGACAGTGGCATACTGACTATCAGTGATGCCGACGCCGGCGAGGACGTTTTTGCTGCTGGCGCCGGTGTTCCGAGTGCCGGTGCTCTTGGAAGCCTGACGATCGACGCCGCAGGCAACTGGGATTACTCAGTCGCTAATGCTGACGTTCAATATCTGGCGGCGGGTGAAACCCAAATTGAAACCTTCACCGTGCAATCGGATGACGGCACGACCCACGACATTACCATCACCATTACCGGGACCAATGACGTTCCGGTGATTGCTGGCGATGATATCGGTGCGGTG
>CALZHQ010000105.1:0-2793 GCA_945787295.1 uncultured Desulfuromonadales bacterium | reverse complement strand
CGAGGACGTCTTTGTTGCGGGTGCTGGAACGCCAAGTGCGGGAGCATTGGGAAGTCTGAGCATCGACGCCGCAGGCAACTGGGATTACTCAGTTGCCAATGCCGACGTTCAATACCTGGCCGACGGTGAAACCAAAGTTGAAACTTTCACTGTTCAGTCCGACGACGGCACCACCCATGACATTACCATCACCATTACTGGGACCAACGACGTTCCGGTGATTGCCGGTGATGACGTCGGTGCGGTGACCGAAGATGCCGCGGCTCCGAATCTCACGGATTCCGGAACACTCACAATTACCGATGCTGATGCCGGTGAAGCGGTATTCGTTATTGGACCAGGAACGCCGAGTGCTGGAGCATTGGGAAGTCTGAGCATCGACGCCGCCGGCAATTGGGATTACTCAGTTGCCAACGCTGACGTGCAATACCTGGCCGACGGTGAAACCAAGGTCGAGACTTTCACCGTTCAGTCGGATGACGGTACTACCCACGATATTACCATCACCATTACCGGCACGAACGATCTGCCGGTGATTGCCGGCGATGACATCGGTTCGGTGACCGAAGATGCCGCCGCTCCGAATCTCACGGATTCCGGAATACTCTCAATTACGGATGCTGATGCCGGTGAGGCGGTCTTTACCGCCGGCGCCGGTGTTCCGAGTGCTGGTGCTCTTGGAAGCCTGAGCATCGACGCCACCGGTAACTGGGATTACAGCGTTGCCAATGCCGACGTTCAATATCTCGCGGCGGGTGAAACGAAGGTCGAGACTTTTACCGTAACGTCGGATGATGACACGACCCACGACATCACCATCACCATTACCGGCACGAACGATCTGCCCGTGATTGGTGGCGATGACATCGGTGCGGTCACCGAAGATGCCGCAGCTCCGAACCTCACGGATTCAGGAATACTCACAATTACCGATGCTGATGCTGGCGAGGCCGTCTTTGTCGCGGGTGCTGGAACGCCAAGTGCGGGAGCATTGGGAAGTCTGAGCATTGATGCGGCAGGCAACTGGGATTACTCAGTCGCCAATGCCGACGTTCAGTATCTCGCTGCTGGTGAAACGAAGGTAGAGACTTTTACCGTGCAGACGGATGATGGCACGACCCATGACATCACCATAACGATCACTGGAACGAACGAGGTGCCAACACTCAATCTGGATCTCGATAACAGCAGCGGTTCTACTGGTGCCGATTTCCAGACCACCTTTACCGAAGGTGGCGGGGGCGTATCAATTGCCGATGCCGATGTTGTGATCAGCGATATCGACGATAGCAACATTGAAAGTGCCACTATCACCATCACCAATGTCGAAGCGGACGATCTGCTGATCGTTGGTTCCCTGCCGGCTGGAGTTGTTGCCGGTGCTTATGATTCGGTTGCCGGCACCATTACCCTGAGCGGGTCTGCGACCCTGGCCGATTACCAGCAGGCGATCCGGGCAATCCAGTACGATAATGTCGGTAATTCCAGTGGTACGGCGCGGAATATTGAAGTCACGGTTAATGATGGTGCCGACAATAGCAATACGGCAACAAGCACAGTAAATATCACCATGCTGCCGACGATCAGTATCGATGATGTGTCAGTCCAGGAACCGAGTGCCGGGACCACGACCCTGACCTTCACGGTATCGATTGATCAAACGCTCGGATCAGACCTGACCTTTGATTACCAGACGGTCGATGTCAGTGCCATCGGAGGTTCTGACTATGTTGGTATCGGCACAACAAGCGGAACAATCATCGCAGGGAATACATCGACGACCGTTACTGTAACAATCAACAGTGATACGGATGTGTTCGAAGGGGATGAGACCTTTACTCTTGACCTGTCCAACTTCAATCAGACGGTCAATTTCCAGTCAGGAGCCCACCTGACAGGTGGCGCACGCCCGATACGCCGCTGGTGACTGGCGATGTATTTGCCAACGATATCCTGGTCGACAATGCCGCCTATTCGACGCATGACGGAACCTCAGCCCAGGGCGGCACTGTGGTCTACAACGGTGACGGCACCTTCACCTATACCCCGGCTGGAGGGTTCTCCGGAGCTGATAGCTTCAGCTACACGATCATCGATGACGATGGCCAGGCCGACACCGCGACCGTTTCCATCGATGTCAGCAGCACGATGGTTAATCCCCCGGTTGTTACTTCGGTGCCTGATACGAGCTATACCGAAAATGATGCGCCGACCACTATTCTCTCAGGTATCTCGCTGAGCGATGTCGACAGCAGCAGCCTTTTCTCTGTGGTTGTGCAGGTTGATGGTTATCTCGCTTCTCAGGATCAGTTCGATTATCTGACGGCGGGGACCAGTGTGAATGCCAGTGTTTCGACCAGCGGCACCACCTGGGAACTGACCCTGACCAACGGTGTCGACATCAACGAATACCTGTCGGTACTGAACACGCTGACCTATGAGAATTCATCAGACAACCCGAGTGCGTCCACACGAGCCATCACGGTTGAAGCCTATGACGAAAGCTATAACAATCTGTTCAGCAGCGATACTGGTGATTTGACAGTTGTGCCGGTTAATGATGCGCCGGATGTGTTTGACAGCAACGTCTTCTATGTTGCCGATTCGCTCGACAACGGCCTGAATATCACCATTCCGACCGATCCTGACACTGATGACAGCTCTTTGGTCATCACAGTCACCGGCCTGCCTGGAGCCCTTGGAGCCGTCACTTACGCAGATGGTTCCCCGGTCAATATCAACGATACCCTGACACTGGCCGAAATCGCGACTCTTGAATTTGATGCAGGCAGT
>CALZHQ010000104.1 GCA_945787295.1 uncultured Desulfuromonadales bacterium | reverse complement strand
GTCATTGGCAGTGGACTGCTGATGACTGCTTTTGCGCTCTATTTCAGTCAAAGTTTGCTGTATCGCTCTATAAACATGGAGCATCTTGGAATACGCTCTATCGCTGTTATAGCGGCGGTGCTGGTTGTTTGTTATTCGCGCCTCTACCGAAATAGGGGCGCGAAGTTGGCTTTGTCTCGCGGAATAGCCCATAGATCATTCGTTCTCCTGATCGTTGGTGGGTATCTCATTTTGCTGGGCGTCATTGGTGAGGGTCTTCGATATCTTAAGGTCGTTAATATTCAGGGAATTTTATATGTTCTCCTTATCGCCGGGAGTTTCGGGCTCGCGGTTATTTTTTTATCAGAAACGTTACGTCGGAAGTTGAATGTCTATTTGCGGAAAAACTTTTACCAAAGTAAATATGACTATCGAGAACATTGGGAAGCTTTCGTCACACGGGTGGTGAATGCTTCATCTTTGACTGATATGCAAATTTCTTTTCTTGATCTGCTCTGTACCACTTTCGCTTGCAAAGGAGCAGCTTTTTATTTACTTGATCATGAGTCTGAAGCATATACAAATAGTGCTTATTTCAATTTCAGAAGGGATTGGCGGCCATTTCTATTGAATGACCCGTTGATTCAAACATTGCAGCAAAAAGAGTGGATCATCAATCTTACCGAGGCCAATCCGGAACTTTCCGAATCGCTGATTAACTCTTTTACTGATGTAGAAGCATTTTTGGTTATCCCCCTCGTTTTTGATGATGAGCTTATCGGCTTCATTGTCTTGCGCGGACAGATCAATCGCGGTGAAGAGTTGACATACGAGGATTATGACCTGATGCGCATGCTTGCCAGGCAGGCCGGTGCGACCGTACAAGGTCAGTTGCTGACCGAGCAGCTCTCAACCGCCAGGGAAATGGCAGCCATCGGGAAAGTGTCCACTTTTGTTCTGCATGATTTAAAAAATCAGGTCTCCGGCCTCTCCCTTATGCTCGATAATGCCCGTGATTTTATCTCGGATCCCGATTTCCAGCAGGACATGCTGGAAACGGTTGATAGCACGGTCGCGAACATGAAGGGTTTAATCTCCAGACTGAAAAATCTAAAAGAAAAACCGCAGCTGATCATTTCGCCCGTCGATTTGGAAAAAGTCATTCTGGACGCCGTTGAAACTGCGGGTGGGAATGTTCTGCCTTCAGGGGAGACTGCCAGTATTGATGCAGATGAAGAGGAGATTTACAAGGTTGTCTTGAATCTGCTAATAAATGCTCTTGAGGCTTCAACTGATGGTCATCCGGTGAAGATTGATTTCGGTTGCGAAGCGGGCGTGGCATTTATCCAGGTTTCAGATCGTGGCTGCGGCATGAGCGCTGATTTCATTGAAGATAAGTTGTTCAAGCCTTTTGAAACCACCAAGAAGCATGGTTTCGGGATCGGCCTGTATCAATGCAAACAGATCATCGAATCGCACCAGGGGAGCATTTCTGTCGTCAGTAAGGAGGGAGAAGGGACCACGTTTAGTATCCTGCTTCCACTGGCACCGGCTCTAGAAGAATGAAACTTCACGGTTACCCTGAACGATTGTTTTTTGAGGGGATTTGCTTTGGATAAATTACTGATTGTTGATGACAGCCCGGAAATCCGCAAACAGCTGAAGTGGGGTTTGGGGAAGGATTACCGGGCCCTTCTGGCAGAGAGCGTTGATGAAGCCCTGGCCTTGTTTGAGACTCATTCGCCCAAGGTTGTCACCCTTGATCTCGGCCTGCCACCTGATGTCGATGGTGCCAGCGAAGGGCTGCGTTGCCTGCAGGCCATCCTGCAAAAACAGCCGTCCTGCAAAGTCATTGTCCTGTCAGGCAATGAAGATCATGCCAATGCGTTGGCCGCCGTGGATATGGGGGCCTATGACTTCTATCACAAGCCGATCGACCTGGCTGAGCTGAAGATTATTCTCAAGCGCGCTTTTCATGTGGCTGGGCTGGAAGAGGAAAATCAACGCCTGCAGATTGCCAGCCGGAAAGAGGCGTCCGGTTTTGGAGGAATCTTTGGCCAGTGCCCGCAGATGCAGAAGGTTTTTGCCACGATCAAGAAGGTGGCTTCGATTGATGTTCCGGTCTTGATCCTCGGTGAAAGCGGCACCGGGAAAGAGATTGTTGCCCAGGCCATCCATAATCGCGGGATCCGCAAAGAGGGCAACTTCATTGCCATCAATTGTGGTGCTATACCAGAGAATCTTTTGGAATCGGAACTTTTCGGTCACGAAAAGGGTGCGTTCACCGGTGCGCAGAACAAGGTGCAGGGCAAAGTCGAATATGCCGCGGACGGGACTCTTTTCCTTGATGAAATCGGCGAGATGCCGCCCCTGCTGCAGGTTAAAATGCTTCGTTTCTTACAGGATAAACTTGTTCAGCGGGTTGGGGGACGCGAAGATATCTCTGTTGATACAAGGATTATTGCTGCAACCAATATAGATATCGCTGACGCGATAAAGCAGGGGACCTTCCGAGAAGACCTCTTCTACCGCATCGGTGTCATCGCAATAGAATTGCCGCCGCTGCGCGAACGTGGGGAAGATATTGACCTGCTTGCCAATGTGTTTTTGCGCCGTTTCAGCGAAGAGTTTGGCATTAAGGCCCGCGGATACAGTGCGGCCGCTCTGAAATGGATTAAAGAATACCCTTGGCCTGGGAACGTCCGTGAGCTGGAAAATAAAGTAAAGCGCGCCATTGTCATGGCTGAAAGTCCGATCTTGGAGCCTTGGGATCTTGGCTTCGAAGAGCGTGAATCGAGCGTCGAAGACGGCGCAGCTGAGCGGGTCGGCAACGCCGACTCGGTTCTCTCGGCAGGCAACCTTGATGGGATGACATTGAAGGAAGCCCGCCAGAAAGTAGAGTCGATCCTGCTTCAGCAGGCCTTGGAAAAAAGTCAGGGGAATGTTCAGAAAGCGGCCGAGATTTTGGCTATAAGCCGGCCGACGCTTTACGACCTGCTCAAGAAGCATGGCTTACAGGCGCAATAGAAAAAGCCCCCGCTGTATTCAGCGGGGGCTTTTAAATCGGAGCGGGTCTACTTCAATTGCTTATAGATTTTCAGTTGTAAACTGATGCGTCGGGCTTTGGTAGCTCTGGCTTGGATTGTTGGCGTCTGTTCCTACGACTTTCCAGTAATATGTCGTTCCAGGTTTCAAGTCAAAGGCTTGATAATAGTCAGTTGCCCCGACATCAACCGTGTAAACTTCCCCTTCATTGCTGGGAGTCGTAGTCGTCGTGCGGGCTGTGGTTGAGCTGCCGTCTCCTCCACCGCCGCCTCCGCCGCAAGAGGCGAGGAGCAGGCAGGTGACAAGCGATGCTACAGCATAGCCGGTTCTGTTGCGATTAATCAGCGGTATGCCAAGCGCCATGGTCAGAAACAAAGCAAAAAATATGACTACCGTAGTATTTGGCGGGCTTGGTAAAATGCTCTTAGGCTCAATGCTAAGGGGGGCAGCGACAAAACTTAAAGCCTGATCGGTTCCATAGTGGAGCTTGTAGGTCATTCCTGAGGTGGTGGCCCACTGGAAGGTGACTGGAATCGGTTCGTTGGTTGCGTTTTGTGCGGGAGAGAGGAGCGCCGGCACTGCAGAGCTGCTGCTGACAATGTTTGAAAAAGTGCTTTCATTTCCCTCTGTATCGTACGCCGTGATTGTGAAATAGTAGGTCCCGCTGTCGCTCAGGCCGGTTAAAGTTGCTGTCAGGTTGCTATTAGCGTCAATTGGTGAGGAGCCCTCGTTGGCACCGGTGCCGTCAAAAGGCAGGGTCGGATCATTCAGCTTGTAGTAGACGTAGTACCCCTGAACATCGGGGGATGGGCTGGGGTCCCAGGAGAGTGTGACATCTGCACTGAGGCAGATTGCTGCGGGAACGAGCAGAAAGTACAGAAGCAATAATAGGGATCGAAGATACTTAGTCATTTTTTTCTCCTTTTCATTAAGCGTGCATACTAGCAAAAAACAGACTGAATTATAACCTTTTTTTGCAATTTTTCACTGTCCCGAGGCAGTTTTATTAGACGAGGCCAACCCATGGATATTGCTAGCTTTATACAGAAGTGCCAGCTGTTTGCCGCGGTTACCGAAGAGGATTTAGGTTTGTTGTTGAATGTTTGTCGTGTGCGTGAGCACCCGCGGGCTGAGGTTCTTTTCGAGCAGGGTGAGGCCGCAAAAGGCTTCTATGTGGTCGCCACAGGCAAGGTAAAGATCTACAAGCTTTCTCCCGACGGCAAAGAGAGGATTCTGCATATTATCCATCCCGGGAGCAGTTTTGCCGAAGCCGCGATCTTTGGTGATGGGCTTTATCCGGCGTTCGCCGAAACACTTGAATCATCGCAGTTGATCTACTTCCCGAAAGATGATTTTCTCGGCCTGCTGCATAATCATTCGCAGATCGCTATCAATATGATCGGCGGACTGGCGCGCTTTCTGCGGCAGTTCACGACTCAGATAGAAGACCTGACCTTTCGCGATGTGCCAGCCAGATTGGCGCGATATCTTGCTGAACTCGGCGGAGATGAAAAGGCCTCTCTGATTCTGCCGATCTCCAAAAGTCAGTTGGCATCAAATCTCGGGACGGTCAGCGAAACCCTGTCACGAACCTTTCGCAAGCTGTCCGACGAAGAGATCATCCGCGTCCAGGGGAAACAGATCGACATTCTCGATGTCGATCGTTTGCTCGATCTGGCCGATTCCTATAAAGAGATTTAGCGGAACAGGGCGCCAATAAGACTCAATCGATTAAATGGTGATTTTGACCTCGGTCAAGGTTGCGGCTGCGGAACGGACTATACTGTCGCTATGGACAACAGCAAATTGGATAGGATGGTATTGACGACCAATGAGCGTAAAGACCTGAAGATTCTCGCATTATTCACTTCGGTCTACTGTCAGGCTCATCACTCTGCGGTGCGTAAACCCCTGGCCGGACTGCCGAGCCAACTGACTACACTCAAGGGCTATCAGTGTTGTGAAGAATGCGCAGATTTTCTGCACTACGCCATAGAACGGCGCCTTAAGTGCCCGCTCGATCCCAAGCCGGCCTGCAAACATTGCGAGGTCCACTGCTACCGCAGCGGTCACCGCGAAAAGGTGCGGGAGATCATGCGTTATTCAGGTCGGGCGTTGATCCGCAGGGGGCGGTTCGACCTGCTCTGGCATTATCTTTTCTGAAAAATGCAAATCTTGACCCGGGTCAAGGATTGACTTGCCACCTGCTGCTATTCTCGCGACAGAATTTAAGAAATTAAACCGTTATGGACAACATAAAAGGAGATTGACGATGGCGATCCGTGAAATGGTAAATATTGACGAAGATAAGTGCGACGGCTGCGGCCTCTGCGTTCCGGCCTGCGCCGAAGGGGCCATCCAGATCATCAATGGCAAGGCCCGGTTGATTGCCGACAACCTTTGTGACGGTCTCGGCGCCTGCCTGGGAGATTGCCCGCAGGGCGCGATCACGATTGAAAAACGTGACGCGGATGAGTTTGATGAAGAGGCGGTCGCTGAACGGCTCAAGGAGATCGGCCGCGATCCGCTGCCGCATGGGCACAACCAGGTCTCGGCGGCCGGTGGCTGCCCCTCGGCCCAGGTGCAGAGTATTCCGGCCTCCAAGCCGGTTCATTCAGGCGGATGTCCCTCGGCCCGGATGGTGGACTTTGCTGACACGTCGACCCAGGAGACCAGCGAAGCCGGTCAGCGCCCCTCGGAGCTCCGTCAGTGGCCGGTGCAACTGCACCTGGTTCCGCCGACCGCGCCGTTTCTGAACGACAAGGAAGTGCTGCTCGCGGCCGACTGCGTCCCTTTTGCCTACGCCGACTTCCACAAGGACATGCTCAAGGACCGGGCCCTGCTGATCGCCTGCCCGAAGCTGGACAACACCGAACCTTATGTACAGAAACTGGTGGCGATGCTGCAGCAGAACAAGATCAAAAAACTGCTGGTCGCCCACATGGAGGTTCCCTGCTGTTCGGGTTTGATCGCCATCGCCCGCCAGGCGCTCGCCGAAAGTGGCGTCGAGGTGCCGTTCGAAACCATCCGGGTCGGTATTCAGGGAGATCTGAAGTAGCTGAAGAGATTGATATTTTGGAAAGGGACTTTCATTGCGAAAGTCCCTTTTTTCGTTTATGCTCATCTGGTTCATTTGCGGTTTAAAAACTATTCAGGCCTATCAATAATTTTCGTTTTAGCAAAGGAGTGGGGCATGATCCTGCCAGTTGTTCTGTCCGGCGGCGCCGGCACCCGTCTTTGGCCGTTGTCACGCGAGCTGTATCCCAAGCAGCTACTCCCCTTAACAGGCGATAAAACCATGCTGCAGGATACCGTCAGCCGCCTTTCCGGCATCGACGGACTCGGCAGCCCTCTGATCGTCTGCAATGACGCCCATCGGTTTATGGTCGCAGAGCAGCTGCGTCAGTTGGAGGTAATGCCGGCGTCGATAATCCTGGAACCCTGCGGGCGCAATACCGCACCGGCCGTGGCCATCGCCGCCCTCGCTGCGCTGCGGATCGACGATGATCCGCTCCTGCTGATTCTGCCTGCGGATCATCTGATCCGCGATGTGCCGGCCTTCCAGCAGACGGTTGCCGCCGGCCGGGCCCATGCAGAGATGGGGAAGCTGGTGACCTTCGGGATCGTTCCGGACGCTCCGGAAACCGGTTACGGTTATATCAAAGCGACCGTCGGGAATCCCGATGATTCCAAACCAGCCTATCCCGTCGAGGAGTTTGTCGAGAAACCTGACTTGAAAACCGCCCAAGCTTACCTCGATGCCGGCTGCTACTATTGGAACAGCGGCATGTTTATGTTCAAGGCCAGTCGTTATTTGGAAGAATTGAAGAAATTCCGGCCCGATATCCATGCTGCCTGCCAGACGGCCTTTGCATCACTGACGAGTGACCTTGATTTCCAGCGCCTGGCAGAGGCTGATTTCGCCGCCTGCCCGTCCGATTCGATCGATTATGCGGTGATGGAGAAAACTGCCGACGCGGTCGTTTTGCCGATGTCGGCCGGCTGGAATGATGTCGGCTCCTGGTCTGCTCTCTGGGAGGTGCATCCGCAGGACAAGGACGGCAATGTGACCGTCGGCGATGTTCTGACCACCGGCACCCGGAATTCTTACCTCCACGCATCCCGCCGGATGATCGCGGCCGTCGGGGTCGATAATCTGGTGGTGGTGGAGACGGCCGATGCCGTCCTGGTGGCCCAACGCGATAAAGTTCAGGATGTTAAAAACATTGTCCAGCAGCTGAAAAATCAGCAGCGGGAAGAGGCCCTGCTGCATCGCAGAGTCAACCGCCCCTGGGGCGCTTATGAGGGGATCGACGTTGGCGAACGCTTTCAGGTCAAGCGTATCACCGTGAAGCCCGGCGGTCGCCTGTCTCTGCAGAAGCATCATCACCGGGCAGAACATTGGACCGTGGTCAAGGGGACCGCGCAGGTGACCTGCGGTGAGCAGACCTTTTTACTCGGGGAGAACCAGTCGACCTATATCCCGCTTGGCGAAACCCATCGGCTGGAAAACCCCGGCCAGATTCCGGTCGAGCTGATCGAAGTCCAATCCGGCAGCTATCTCGGGGAAGATGATATCGTGCGGCTGGAAGATGTTTACGGGCGCAATGAAAACGACAAGGTATGAGTATGCAGATCGACTGTTTCAAAGCCTATGATATCCGCGG
>CALZHQ010000103.1 GCA_945787295.1 uncultured Desulfuromonadales bacterium | reverse complement strand
TTCGCCCACAAACCCTGTGTTTGGTGACATTTTTGGCGAACATAGCTGACAATTATTGTCACTTCAGGTATTCGGGATCTACAGATTGTCGCCGTCCTCAAGGCCAATCTTCGAAAGCCGGTAGCGGATTGACCGAAAAGAGATTCCAAGCAATTCGGCAGCTTTTTTTCTGACACCGCCCGACCTTTCCAGGGCCTCGAGGAGAATTTCTCTCTCTATTTCCGCGAGGTAAGAATCCAGGTCGAAGTCCTCCCCAAGCAACTCAGCCCAATTCGCAACGGTTCTGACTTTTTGATTCTGCGAAAAACCGGACGGCAAGTCGCCACTCTCAATTTGTTCGCGCCAGCCGAGCACGACACATCTTTCGACAAAATTCTCCAATTCACGTATGTTTCCCGGCCAATCATAGTCCAGCAGACAGTTAAGTGCCTCTTTGCTGATCGGCAGAGCCGGCTCTCCGGTCCTTTGTTGAAAAAAATGATTGATCAGCAAGGGGATATCGACCGGCCGGACGCGCAAGGCCGGGAGATCAATCTGCACAACATTGATCCGATAGAAAAGATCCTCGCGGAAGCTTCCTTCCTGAACCGCCTGGGTCAGATCCCGGTTGGTAGCGGAAAGCAAACGGATATCCAGCGGCCAGCTCTTTGTACTTCCGACCCGCCTGAACTCCCGCTCCTGAAGGACGCGCAGCAGTTTCACCTGCATCGACATTGGCAATTCACCGATCTCATCGAGAAACAGGGTGCCACCATTCGCTGCTTCAAACAGACCTGTCTTACGTCGGTCAGCCCCGGTAAACGCGCCTTTTTCATGCCCGAAGAGTTCGCTCTCCAGCAGATTCTCGGGGATCGCGCCGCAATTGATCGCGATGAAGGGATGATCCTTTCTTGGGCTGTTGAAATGCAACGCCTTGGCGACCAGCTCCTTTCCGGTGCCGCTCTCGCCCATGATCAGGACATTTGCCTGGCTCGGAGCGATTCGCTTGAGCAATTCAATCAGATTTTTCATTACCGGGCTGTCGCCAATCAGCTCGTGAAAGGAGAAACGTTGCCCCAGCTGTTCTTTTAGCTGCTGATTTTCCGCTTTGAGCTGCTGGTGTTCGAGGGCGTTGGCAATCACCAGCCGGATTTCATCATTGTTAAAAGGCTTGGTGATGTAATCATAGGCCCCCAGTTTCATCGCCTTGACCGCATCTTCGGTGGACGAAAATGCGGTAATCATAACCATCGGCGTATCAAGCCCTTTTTCGCGCAAGCCCTGCAGCATTTCTATGCCGGACAACTTCGGCATCTGGATATCACTGATAATCAGATCAAACTGGTCAGACAAAGCTTGAGCCAGACCACTTTCGCCATTTTCTGCCACCGCGACCTCATAGCCGTCGCGGGTGAGTAAGATGCTGAGCATTTCACGCATGCTGGCTTCATCATCGACGATCAGGATCCTGCCTTTTACCTGAGGTTCAGCCATGATCAACTCCCTGCACGGCTTCAAAATTCAAGCGAAACATTGCGCCACCCAATTCCCCCTGCCCCACCTGGACTGTCCCGCCATGCGCCTCTACAATCGCATAGACCGTCGCCAGCCCCATGCCCGTTCCTTTTTCCTTGGTGGAAAAAAACGGATCGAAGATTCTTTTGCGAACTTCAGGAGGAACCCCCGGCCCCGAATCCTCCACGGTGAGCACCCCAGCAGGCTGCAACCCGAAGCTGATTTTACCTTTGTCCGCCATCGCC
Source organism: uncultured Desulfuromonadales bacterium (assembly GCA_945787295.1). Next base: position 12,839 of record CALZHQ010000103.1, on the reverse strand, counting down.
TCCACAGCATTGACCGCAAGATCCCAAAGCACTTGCCGGATCTGGGTCGGATCAAGCCACAAATGGACATCTTGAGGATAGTCACGAATGATTTCGACTGCCATGAAACGTTCATCCATGTGCATCAAGTGCAGGACCTCATCAAGAACCTGTGTGATATTGACCTGCTCAATCACAGGAGATCTGGGACGGGCAAAGGTGAGAAAATCAGTTAAAAGTTGACTCAAGCGTTCGGCTTCCTTAACAACAATCCCCATCAATCTGTGGTCATCTTTGCCGACTTCAGCATTTTCCATCAGCAGCTGGACAGAACCGCTGATGGACGCCAGGGGATTGCGGATTTCGTGCGCCATTCCGGAAGCCAAGCGGCCGACCGCAGCCAGACGGTCGGCCCGCTGCAATTGCTCTTCGGCAATTTTCAGCTGGGTGAGATCCTGAAAGGTCACCAGCAGGCCGGCATCATAGCCGTGACGATCTTTGGTCATTTTGGTGGCGTATCCCAGAACCAGCATCCTGCCGTCTTTGGCTTCAAAGGCTCCTTCAGTTCTGCTCACAAGGTTATAGCCCTGATCTGAAAACAATTTGAATCCCGGAAAGATCTCCGCGGCATCCTTATCATAGACATCTTCCAGCTGGTATCCAGTAATCTGAGCCGCCGCGCGGTTGAATGATCTGATATGCCCTTGACGATTGACGATCATCAGTCCACTACTGATGTGCCCGAGGATCATCCGATTGAGCTTTTCCAGCTCGTCGTAATCGATACTTCTTTTCTGTAGCTCGGCTTCGCTTTGCCGCCAGCGATTCGCCAGAGTACCGCTGAGAATTGCGGTCAGAAAAAAGGCAAAAACATGGACAAAAGCGGTGGTCAGTGCTGACGAAAGAGATTCAGTTGGATACAGTTTCAACCAGACAAGATAGCCGAAAGCCTGTAAATCGAGAACGCCACCATAGAGAATCGTGGCACAAGCGGCAGCAAAAATGGTCTGTTTACGGCTGAGGAGAAAGCTGGCTGCAACAATGACCAGCAGATAGGCAAACGAGAATATACTTTCGGAGCCGCCGGTCAACAGAATCAGGGCGGTGACAAAGAGCAGATCCCAGACCACCTGGACCTGGGCATAAACGGAATATGTCTTGAGCCACCTCAGCCAGACCAGCGAAACGAGGGTCTGCAGAAAGGCCAACGCGATCAGCAGAAACAGTGGCCTGGGGTCCAGACCACTGCGCATATTGAGGAAAAGCCCTGTCGTTCCCCCCAGCAGCAGGGTGATAACCAGCAGGCGAAAGCCTAAAAACCAGAGCAGGGTACGGCTGTCGACAGATACCGTTTGTTTCAGCCGGGGGACTCTTTCAGGCATTAACCGCCAACAGTCCCTGCCAACTTAAAGATCGGCAAGTACATGGCAATGACCAGACCGCCAACTGTCGTGCCTAAAAACAGCATCAACAAAGGTTCCATCATCGCCGTCAGATTGCCGACCGCGTCATCAACCTCATCATCATAGAAGTCCGCTATCTTGCTCAACATGGTGTCGATTGCACCAGCCTGCTCACCGACTTCAATCATCTGACAGACCATCGGTGGGAACACGCCCGATTCCCTGAGTGGTTCGGCGATGGTCTTCCCTTCGCTGATACTGGAACGGACCTTGTTTATTGCCTTTTCAACGGTTCGGTTGCCAGCCGTCTTGCTGACGATATCTAAACCATCCAGAATTGGCACACCACTGGATATCATCGTAGACATGGTACGGGAGAACTTCGCCACTGCAACCTTCCGAATTAAAACCCCCATGACCGGCAGCCTTAAAGCAAGATCATCTATTTTGTCGCGCCCCTTTTCGGTGGCATATATCTTTTTAAATCCAACAATGGTGAAGATGATTACACCAATTATTACCAATATATAATCTTGTACAAAATTACTGATATTAATGACTATCTGAGTTGGGACAGGAAGAGCGCCACCAAAATCTCTAAACATCTTCTCAAAAGACGGGATAACGAAAACCAAGATAACTGCAATGACAATTATTGCTATTCCAATGATGGTTGTCGGATAAGTCATCGCACTCTTTACCTGTTTTTTCAACTTCATCGCTTTTTCAATATATGCCGCCAATCGGTTCAGAATCGTATCAAGAATCCCGCCCACCTCGCCGGCCGCGACTAGGTTGACGTAGAGGTCATTGAAAGCCTTGGGATGCTTCTTCAGGGCATCGGCAAAGGTGGAGCCGGACTCCACATCCTCCTTGACCTGCAGCAGTATCGCCTTGAAGGTTTTGTTCTCCTGCTGTGAGGAGAGAATATCCAGGCACTGCACCAGCGGCAGACCGGCATCGATCATGGTGGCGAACTGGCGGGTGAAGACAACAATATCTTTCGTGGTGATCTTGGGCTGGAGGAAACCGATGTTGATCTCCATGTCCATCCCTTTACCTGCGGCTTTGACCTTGTTTGCCTGAACCCCCTGACGTCGCAGCTGAGCCATCGCCGCCGACTCGCTGGCCGCTTCAATATTGCCTTTTACGCTCTTTCCGTCCCTGGAGCGACCTGCGTAGGAAAATTTTGGCATGGCTTTACCCTTTCAATTAACTCTCTTCATTTGGATGCAAAACTCATCAGCGGACCGCTGTCGGTTTCTGGCGCCTGATAACAGAGTTCGGGTTGGCAAACATCTGCTTTAATTCCTCGATATCAGGCGAACGGCTGTAGGCATCATCCTGGGTGATCTGCCGTGAATGGGCCAGCGAGAACAGCGCCTGGTTGAGAGTCTGCATGCTGAACTTGTCCTGACCGACCTGCATCTGCGAGTATATCTGGTGGATCTTGTCTTCGCGGATCAGATTGCGGATTGCCGGGTTTGGCACCATCACCTCCAGAGCCATGCAACGGCCATTGCCGTTGGCTTTTTTCATCAGGGTCTGGGACAGCACTCCCTCGAGGACGAAGGAGAGCTGTGTACGGACCTGGGCCTGCTGGTTGGTCGGGAAGACATCGACAATCCGGTTGATGGTCTGCACGCAGGAGTTGGTGTGCAGGGTGGCGAAACAGAGGTGGCCGGTTTCAGCAATCGTCAGGGCCGCCTCGATCGTTTCGATATCCCGCAGCTCGCCAAGCAGGACGACATCGGGATCCTGGCGAAGAATATATTTAAGAGCCTTCTTAAAGGAGTCGGTGTCAGCGCCGACTTCCCGCTGATTGACCAGACACTTCTTGTGCGGGTGCAGATACTCGATCGGGTCTTCGATGGTGATGATATGCTCGCTGCGCTCGGAGTTGATCGCATCGATGATCGCCGCCAGAGTGGTCGATTTCCCGCTGCCGGTCGGCCCGGTCACCAGGATCAGCCCGCGCGGTTTTTTCGACAAGGTCCTCACCACCGACGGCAGGCCGAGATCGTCAAAACTTTTGATTTCAAAAGGAATGGCCCGAAAGGCTCCGGCCACGGCACCGCGCTGCAGGAAGATATTCCCCCGGAACCGGGAAAGCCCCTTAACCCCGAAGGACAAATCCAGCTCGTTCTCTTCTTCAAACTGCCGCTTCTGGGAATCGGTCAGAACGCTGTAACAAAGCTGTTTGGTCTCCGCCGGTGACATGGGCGGGGTGTTGAGAACGACCATCTGTCCATCGATACGGATCTGCGGTGCGGTGCCGGTGGAGATGTGAAGATCGGACGCACCTTTTTCAATCATTGCCTTGAGCAACTGATGCATATTCGCCATACAGAAAGAACCTCGTCTGAATTAAAGGATCAGGATCTGATCAATCATCTGCGACCGTGCAACGCAGCACTTCCTCCAGGGTGGTCACCCCCTCGATAAATTTCGTCAGGGCCGATTGGCGCATGGTCTTGACCCCCAGGCGCATCGTCTCCTGTTTGAGTTCTGCGGTATTCGCGCCGGACAGGACCATCTCTTTGAGATCATCGAACATCGGCATCACCTGATAGATACCGATCCGTCCTTTGTAGCCGGTATCGTTACAGACCGTGCAGCCACGCCCTTTATAGGCGATGAACTTACCCAAATCTTCCTCAGGAACTCCGGCGGTCAGTAACGCTTCATTCGACAGCTCCTCGGGTTCTTTACATTCGGAGCAGACCCGCCGCCCGAGCCGCTGAGCGGAGATCAGGTTGACCGCCGATGCGACCAGGAAGGGCTCGATCCCCATGTTCAGCAGGCGGTTGACCGTACTCGGCGCATCGTTGGTGTGCAGGGTCGAGAGCACCAGGTGACCGGTCAGGGCCGCCTTGACGCCGATTTCCGCGGTTTCGAAGTCGCGGATCTCGCCGATCATGATGATATCGGGGTCCTGCCGCAAAAACGCCCTTAAAGCAGCAGCGAAGTTGAGCCCGATCTCCTCATGCATCTGCACCTGGTTGATGCCGGCGAAGTTGAACTCGACCGGGTCTTCGGCAGTGGAAATATTCTCCGTGGTCTTGTTCAGCTCGGAGAGCGCCGAATAGAGCGAAACCGTCTTGCCGCTACCGGTCGGCCCGGTGACCAGCACCATGCCGAACGGCTTGTGGATCGCATCCTTGAACCAGGCGAGCGCCTGTTCCTCATAACCGAGCTTGGTCATATCGAGCTGCAGGTTGCTCTTGTCGAGCAGCCGCAGCACGACCTTCTCGCCGAACAGGGTCGGCAGGCAGTTAACGCGGTAATCCATCTCGGCGCCGCGCCCCATCTTGATCTTGATCCGGCCATCCTGTGGCAGGCGCCGCTCTGCGATATCCAGATCTGCCATGATCTTCAGGCGTGAGGTGATGGCGTTTTTCAGTTTTTTCGGTGGTTTCATCACCTCGTAGAGCACCCCGTCGATACGGTAGCGGACGCGGAAGACGTGCTCGTAAGGTTCAATATGGATATCCGAGGCTTTCTTTTTGATCGCATCGGTCAGAATCAGGTTGACCAACTTAACAACCGGAGCATCTTCACTGGCCTTCTCCAGTTCGCTGACGTCTTCCAGAGAAGCATCCTCGACCAGTTCGAGGTCATCGAAATCTTCCAGCCCGTCCATGACGGTCGTAATACTTGTCGATGGCGTCTTTGATCGCCGCTTCGGCAGCGACCACCACCTCGACGTTAAAGCCGGTCATAAACTTGATGTCGTCGATGGCGAAGATATTTGACGGGTCGGACATGGCGACGATCAGGGTCGCACCGGCCCGATTGATGGGCACCAGTTGATATTTCTGCACAACTTCCGGAGGGATCAGGGCGATTACTGCCGGGTCGACATCAAACTCAGTCAGGTTGATCGAGGGAACACCGTAATGCTTGGAAAGAAAGGAGGCGAGGTCGTTTTCCTGGACATAGCCGAGCTTAATCAGGGCTGCCCCCAGGCGGATCCCCTCTTTTTTCTGCTCTTGGACAGCCTTTGCCAGCTGGTCGTCGGATATCAGCTGGTTGCGGACCAGCAACTCACCAAGTCGGTTGGTACTCATCGAACGATTGTCCCTTCACGGTGCCGATCAATTTTCATTTGCACGAAATGTCATCAGGCAGTTTCGCATCAATCCGGAACCAGGGCGTTTCCCAGTCCAGAGGAAGAAGGCTTCCTCACCCTGTGCGGCCAGCATCCCCAGCCCGTCAACTGCGTTAAACCCCTGTTTTTTGGCACTTTGCAGCAACGGGGTGCCAAATCTGGAATATACCATATCATATAATAGCGCATTTTGCTTAATTTTTTCCAATGGAAAAAATTCCATTGATTCCCCTTTTAAACCAATCGAGGTGGTATTGACAACCAGATCGGCCGATTCGAGTGAATCTGCGAACATTTTTTCGTTGAACCCGCTGGCCGCAAGTGCTGTTTCCGGAAACTGCTCATCAAGTTCTGCAACGAGCTTTACTGCACGTTCCCGGCTCCGGTTGGCGATCAGGATCTCTGCGGCATGAGCCTCGGCCAAAGCGACAACGGCCGCTCGACAGGCGCCGCCGGCCCCAAGCAGCACCACCCTGCTGGCTGCGGCCTGAAAACCAAGTTCTTCCTGCGCCGAGCGTAAAAATCCGATCCCGTCAGTATTGTAACCGACCAGTTTCCCACGCCGATTGACAATCGTATTGACCGCACCGATCAGGCGGGCGCTGGGATCAATCTCATCGAGCAGCGGCAGAACCGCCTCTTTATGCGGTACGGTGAGGTTGACGCCGGCAACCTGCAAGGCGCGCAAGCCCGCGACCGCGGTTGGCAAATCTTGTGGACTGACATGAAACGGCACGTAAACGCCATCGATCCCCATCTCTTCCAATGCCAGGTTCTGCATCAGCGGGGAAAGGGAATGAGCAACCGGATCTCCCAGAATACCGAATACCAGACTTTTTCCTGTCAACTGCATAGATTACCCTTCGTCCCATTCCGGTCTTATTTGAGGGACAGATATTCGCGGTACTGTATGATCTGCACCCGCTCCAGAATCTGTCTGGCGCGCAGCACATCGCGGGCGATCGCCTCAGCCAATTCATCGGGGCCGGAGAACTTCCGCTCGCCCCTGAGCCGCTCGACGAAATAGATCCGTAACGATTCATCGTAAATCCGGCCGGTGAAATCGAGCAGATGCACCTCGATGGTCGGTTCGCCGCCACCAAAAGTCGGCCGCTGGCCGAGATTGACCACGCCATTATATTCCTGCTGGCGGTAGCGGACCTTGACCGCATAGACGCCAGGAGCCGGCAGCAGCTCTTTGGTCGTCTGCAGGTTCGCGGTCGGGAACCCGAGACCCCTGCCCCGCTGCTCTCCCGGCACCACCTGTCCTTCCAGGTTATAATGGCGGCCGAGCAGGGCGACCACTTCGGCAACCTGGCCAACGGCAATCATCTGACGGATCCGCGTCGAGCTGTAGGGGATACCGTCGGCACCGACCGGCTGCAAAACCTCGACCGCAAACCCCAGCTGGCGGCCGGACTGCTGCAAAAACTCGGCATTGCCCCGCCGGCCCCGACCGAAGGCATAGTCGTAACCAACCACCAGCGACTTCACCTGCAGCCGAGCGACCAGAATCTCTTCGACAAACTGCTCGGGAGAGATCTTTGCAAACTCTCTGGTGAAGGGAGCTTCAATCAGCAGGTCGACATGCGAAGCGGCGATCAGGCGCTGTTTTTCCTCCGGCGTGTTCAGCAACTGCGGCGCATGCTCGGGTGCCAGCAGCTTCAACGGATGGGGATCGAAGGTATAGACCACCGAGCAGCAGTTCAGCTGCCGGGCGGTTTTGACCAGATGCCGAAAAAGCTCCCGATGTCCCAGGTGGACGCCATCGAAGTTTCCGAGCGTTACGGCACAGGGCCCAAAAGGTTGAGCAAGCTGGTCAAGTGATTTGCAGATGTCCATCGTGGGTTAAATCCTGACCCTTGGCGAAAAGCTGAATAGAAAGTGAATATTAACGATTATTATCCCGCTTCGACAAGTGTAAAATCGAGCCGCCGTCGTCCCAGCTCCACCGCCTCGACCCTGATCTGCACGCGCATGCCGGCATGAAAAACCTGCCGCCGCCGTTCACCGATCAACCGATGGGTGCGCGAATCAAAGTGATAGTAATCCTTCTGCAGGCTGCGGACGTGAACCAGCCCCTCGACAAAGTAATCGTCCAGCTCGACAAAGAAACCGAATTCGGCCACGGAGGAAATCGTACCGGTGAATTGTTCACCGAGCCTTTTTTCCATCACCTGACAGCGGCGCAGCTCGACCAGCTCGCGCTCCGCGGCCATCGCCCGGCGCTCTTTATCAGAACACTCCTTGCCCAGAGCCAGCAGTTTTTCATCGATACTTGCCGGCTTCTTCAGCTTGTCGTGCAACGCTTTTTTCAGAACCCGATGAATGGTCAGATCGGGGTAACGGCGGATCGGCGAGGTGAAGTGGCAGTAGCAGTCGGCGGCCAGGCCGAAGTGCTTTTTGTTCTCCGGCGAGTAACGGGCCTGCTGCAGACTGCGCAACAACTGTTGATTGAGCAGCCGCGCTTCTGGGCGCTCGGCGATCTCATCGAGCAGATTCTGCAGGTTTTTCTGCAACTCCCGACCGAGCACCAGCCCCAGACCGCACTCGGCCGCCAGCTGCTGAAACTCCTGCAGCTTGTCGACTGTCGGCGGTTCATGGATCCGGTAGAGAAAGGCCCAGTTGCGCCCTTCGAGAAAGCTGGCCACCGCTTCGTTGGCCGCCAGCATGAACTCCTCGATCAGCCGATGAGCCTGATTCCGTTCGGCCTTGACAAGATCGACCGGTCGGCCGGCCTCATCGAGCAGCACCTCCACCTCGGGGATTTCCAGCTCGAGGCTGCCGCGCTCCCGGCGCATGCCGCTCAGCGCCTGAGCCAGCGCCCCCATCTGCACCAGCTGAGCCGTCAAGTCTGCCGGGAGCCCTGCCTGGTCTGGCGCATTCAGGCAGGCGGCGACCTGAGTATAGGTCAGGCGGGCCCGGCTGCGCATCACCGCCGGATAGAAACTAGCGTCCAGCTGTTCCCCCTGGCCATTGAAAAGCAGCTCAGCGGTCATCACCAGCCGCTCTTCCTCCGGGTTCAGCGAGCAGATGCCGTTGCTCAGAACTTCCGGCAGCATCGGCAGGCAGTAACCGGGGAAATAAACGCTGGTGCCCCGTTCCAGCGCTTCACGATCGAGCAGGCTGCCTTCCTTGACGTAGTGGGAGACGTCGGCAATGCAGACCCAGAGCCGGTAGCGGCCTTCGGCCTCTTTCTTCAGGGCCACCGCGTCGTCGAAATCTTTGGCGGTTTCGCCGTCGATGGTCACCAGTGGCAGCTCTCGCAGGTCGGTGCGCCGGGCAATCTCTTCCGCAGAGACCGGCTGCGCCATTTTCTCCGCTTCGCGCAATGCGTCCGCGGAATACCGGAACGGCAGCCCCCGCTGGCGGATCACCGTATCGATATCGACCTGCGGATCGTCGGCCGCGCCAAGCACCTCGCTGACCCGACCGCTGGCGGCCACTCCGGCGGCCGCGTAACGCTCCATCTGCACCTCGACGACCTGCCCGTTCTCTGCCGGCTCACCGCCACGGACAAAGATCGGCCCGCCCAGCTTCGGATCGAGCGGCAGCACGACCGCACCTTGTCTGTTTTGGCGCAGGTGACCGATGATGGTCCGGTGCGCCCGTTCGACAATCCGCAGCACTTCGCCGTAGGGGCGTCCGTCCCGGCTGGAGGTTCGGCAACGTACCAGCACCCGGTCACCATCCATCGCCGCGTTGACGAAGCGCGCCGGAATAAACAGGTCCTCCAGCTGCTCCTCGTCGCGACGCAGAAACCCGTAGCCGGCTTCCGCCTGGGTGAAAACCCCTTCGCAGTTTTGTTGCGCCGGAGCCAGCCGATATCCTCCCCGGCGCAACTCTTCGACCTGTCCGGTTCGAACCAGCTGCTGCAGACGGCCGGTCAGCTGTTTGCGTTCTGCGCCGCGCAGTTTCATACGCTCGGCCAGCTCCCGCCGATTCAAGGGCCGCTTGTCGTATTGGCTGAGCAGGTCGATGAGTTTTTGATCCAATGGATGCATTCGATTATCCTCAATAAAGAAAGCCTGCCGAACAACGACAGGCTTTCTTTAGCTTAGCTGGAACCGGCAGGTCACTGCCAGTCTTATTTGATCTGTCGCCAGGACTGGCGACCAACATCCTCATCCCCGGTGTCAATATCTTCGGCATCGTCCGGGTTGCCGGTCGGCAAAATCGTATCTGTCCCTGTCCCGCCGAGGGTGGTCACCTCCTGACCGGTCCCGGTGGTTAAAAACCCTGAAGTCGATACAGTGAGCGTTGTACTTCCTGTGCCGGGGATGGTGACCTTGTCATTGTCGTCGACCTTGCCGTCATTGTTCAAATCAAAGATCGCCTGGGTAAAACGCCCGCCATTCAGGGCATCCAGCGCCAGCACCCAACTGGTGATCGAGGGGGCGCAGGGATGATCACCCGGGATCAGGGTTGAGAAGATAATCACATTTTTATACGGCGTTGCGCGGGAAATTACACGCTCGCCGCGCCGGTTCGGAGTGTTCGGCGAGATCAGGTCGAGGTGCCAGCCACTCTCGGACGGATAATTCACCTGATTATCGGTAAGCACCCGGATCTCTTCACCATCGAATAAAACATTGCCGCCCGAATCCTTGACCAGCCCCTCGTAGATGATCTGCTGCGACTGAAGATCGGTCCGGTTCAGCGTGGCACTGAATGCACTCTGTGGATCGACGACACCATAAAAACTCTGCACCCGGATGTTTGCCTGCACCGGATCGATCAATCCGTCGTCCTTATCGAAATATTTGCCGGTCCCGAACCAGAGCATCAGCCGCCCTTTGACCTTGCCAACAGTTGGAGCCACGGTGATCGGCTGGGCATAGCCGTCAGGGCCGACCGCTTTGAACAACGGCACGCCAGTGTTTGCGATCTCCCAGCCAGTGTCGCTGCTGTCGGTCAGGTCGAACTTCCACAGGTTGCCTTGCAGGTCACCGGCATAAACGTAATCAACAATCCGGTCGCCATCCTTGTCGACCAGGGTCGGCGAGCTCAACCCATTGGGGGAGCTTGTATCCCCTACCTGAACGTCAAATTTATAAAGCGGTTTTCCGGTTTCGACATCAGCCAGGTACAGTACTGCCTTGCCGCTGGCGCTGTGGTAACCATTACTGATAAACACAACCCACTTCCCGTTGTGCAGTCGGCCGATGCGGGGCTCGGGAAAGGTGTAACCGAGATCGGAGAAGTCGAGGCTGGTCACCGGGGTTGATGCTGATGGGGTGATCGTGCGCAGTCCGGTCGCAGTAGAGCTGGTTGCCGGGGTAATTTCCCACATCACGTCACTGGCGCTGAACGTCTCAGGCCGGGTGATATCAAGGGCGAACAGGGCTTTGCCGCCGGCACTGAGAGTGCCGAGCAGGACAGTATGCCAGGCGCCGCTGTAATAGGCATCGCCGAAAGTCGGCGACCCGTCGACCAGGTATTTGTGGCCATTCTGCGACGTCCCATAATTCGTCGCGGTCAGATCGGACAGTTCGGGGATCATCGCGTTCGGGATGTAAGAGAAGAGCTCTTCGCCGGTTTCGGCATTCATCCCGTGCAGCATGCCGTCATTGCCGCCGACAAAGACCGCCGTTTTCCTGGCGGTGTAATCAGTGCCGGCTCTGAAACTGCTGTAGTCGGTGCCCTCTGCAGCCGGCAGCACCGAGTAGCCGAAATCGGGCTTGCCGACATAGAGGATATCCGAGTTGATGATATCCCCGAAAACAAGGCTTCGGTTACGCAGATAGGTCGGGTTGGCGGTGGTGGTGTTTTTGAGCTCGACCGATTGATCGCCGCGGAAATAATCGACCCGATCCTGCCCCAGCCCGTCGGCACCGGCGATGCCGGTGTTCAGCTGCCCCTGAATCGCGCTGCCGAGAGATGTCCATTTAAATTCGACCCCCGCCGGTGTCGTCAGGTCGGTGCGCAGGGTAAAGATCTTGCGGATAGCGGGGTTCGTCGGCAGCTTTGCCTCGGCATCCCAGGCCTCAGTAATCTCGATTTTCTTGGTTGTTGCGTTCCGGCTCAGGTCGTAGGCCTTGAAGCTGCCCGACCAGTCAGTGCTGTTGTAGCCGGCCTGGTAGACCAGAGAACCGGGCTGAATGGTCGATGAACTGACCGAAACCGCCGACAGGGAACCCGCCTCGTTGGCAATCTCACTGAGGACCTTGCCCAGGCTCTGATTCAACTCCTTCGGATCGGTCGCATAGTAATAATTGTCCGGAGTGCCATCGCTGTCCGCGTCCCAGCTTCCCGTGTCGGTCGGGAAGGTTCCGCTCGCGACATTCTTGTTGTAACCGCCCCACTTCGCGGCATAATAGAGCGGTGACTCGAGAACGCCCGCGGTCTTGCCGTTGATCGGATACTTCGCGGTCGTCGCCGGATCACCGACATTGCAATTTGTGCAGCCGGGAATATCCGGATCGCCATACGGATCGGTGTAGTTATAATTGGTGACTCCCGAATGCGCGTGGAAGCCATCCCGATCGGTCCCGCTGATGGTGTAGCCAAACGGACTCTTCATGCTGGCCGATTTGCCGATGACCCGCGTGGTCACTTCAATTTCGTCGGTTGCCTTATTCACGACATAATCCAGGGTGCCGATCATATCCTGATCATAGTCACCGCCGCTGGCCGAGGCCTCCCACTGGATAAAGAACGACCCGGTTCCACCGGAAATATCCTGTTCAATGACCTTGAAGTTGACGATGGCGCAGCTGCCGGCAGGCGTCATACGGTGATCACGGCAAGCCGGGAGAATCGTCACCTGCCCGCCGCCTGACAGCGGAACAACGATCTTCGGCACGTCTCCGGCCAGGGCAACGCCAAAGGTCTTGACCTGTTGATCCCCGGTCAGGTCGGAGCGGATATCGTTGGTGTAGGCATAATGAGCAAGCCCGGCGATCTGAAACGAGCCGTCCGACTTTGGCGCCTCCGGGCAGGTTCCCTCGACATCTCCAAGCGAACTGACGGCCTTCGAGGTACAGATCTGATAGTCTGCAGCGCCTGAACCCACAACACCGTTTTCGCCGACAAACCAGCTGTTGCCGTGGATCCCTTCGCCGGCCCCGACGATATCGGTCAACTCCGCCGCCGACTTACTGGTATTCAAGTCGGATACGCCGCCGAGCTGATCGTTGTCGAAAGAGGCCACGCTGGCGTTGAAGTTGACGATATTCATCGGCGTGCAGTAGGTATCGCTGGTCAGCGGGTCAACCCAGGAAGCGGTTTCGAGATCAGTAATTTTGTCGTCGCCGCTGAATGTGAAAGCACTGGTGGGTGTTTTCCCGGCAAAGTAACGCAGGCTCTCAAGGAAGAGTTCCGACTGCGGGTTGCCCCAGTTGGTG
>CALZHQ010000102.1 GCA_945787295.1 uncultured Desulfuromonadales bacterium | reverse complement strand
TAACCATTTTTTTTCCTAAGGCGCGCAACTCCCATCCCCCTCAACATACTCGAAGGTCGTCTCGCTGGCAACATTGCTGTACGATGAAGCCTCGACGCTGCGATAAGGCCTGACCCGGTAACTATACTCGGTTTCCGGCTCGAGCGACATGGTATCGACAAAACTGACGCTGTTAGCCGGCAGGTCGGCGATCTTGACATACTCACCGCTGGCGGTCAGCACTTCGACTTCGTAACCATCTTCATCCGACGCGTTGTCGACCCAGTCCAGCTTGATCATCCACGAATTCAAGGCTGTTGCGGTCAGGCTGGTTGCCGGAGCCGGCAAAGTGGTATCACTGATGGTCCCACTCCAGCCAGTGGTCCAAGGGCAATCGGCATTCTTGTAAGTTCTGATCCGATAGCTAACGAGTGTCGACGGGGTCACCGTCATATCACTGTAAGTGGATTCGCCCGGACCGACCGTGTCGAGGGGCTCGAAACTGCAGCCCGCACCGAGGCAACGCTCAATCTCGAAGCCGCTCTCATCACCATTGTTATCCGACCAGAGCAGATCAACCTGGGAGCCGTCAACTGCGTCGCTTCATCCTCATTGCTGTAGCCGGTTTCCCAGGTTCCGGTGACGGCGAAACAGGCATCTACAGTTTCAATGCCCAAAGAGGCACCGGTGGCAGTTATAACATCCTTGGCATAGATCTCATGGATCGTTGCGTTATGAGAGATATGGAAAATCCCGACCCGCAGTGGATCGTTACTCGATTTTGTGGGTGTAGCGATCTGGGTCCAGTCAGCGTAAGGGCCGCCTTTGAGGTAATAGGTCGCGCCTACCGACTTCAAGACGATTCTGACTTCATAGGTGGTTCCACCGGCGTAGCTTCCGGCTGTAGTAGCATAGTTGGAATTCGTCTCCAATGCATATAAAGTGCTGTAGTTGTTATAATAGAGACCATGAGCCACATAGTTGTAAGATGCGCTGCTGGTCTGGTCAGTTCCCCAACCGACACGTAAATAATTCGTTCCGGTCCCGTCGCTGTCAACCGGAATAGTGACTTTATAGTAGATCTCCCGGCCGACAACCCGATCGATCGCCTGTTTTGAAATCAACGCCTTGTAACTGGTGTTGAGATCAAACAGCTGCAGACCATTATTCTGCTGAATCGTATTCGACACATCAATCTCAACCCACTTGCCGGTGTTGATCGTAGTCCCACCAAAACTATCAGCGAAGATGGCCAGATCGCGCTCGGTCGCACTTGAACTCGCCGTCGGGTTGCCGTAATACATCGCGACATTCTCGTTCTGGCCCAGCTTCAGTCGGACCGTCGCGGTCACGCCATCGGTTTTCGAGTCGATAATATGCGGCAGCAGTCGATTCATGGTTTCATCATAAAACCGCAGATCACCAAAGTCGGTTCGCATATCAGCATCATAAGGGATGACAACGCTGGTGACCTTTTCGGCGCTGAAGCTGGTGAAGCTCAGCGGGACTTTACGTGTCCAGCATCCGTCACCGTTCAGACCATCGTTTTTGACCTTCAATCGATAGTTGTAGGTTGTGCTGTTGCAGACACTGGCATCTGAATAACTGGTTTCATTCGCCCCAAGCACGGTCAGTTCACTAAAGTCACTGCAACCGCTGCCGGTACAACGCTCCAGAATCATCTGCGTCTCGCTGGCCGTGGTGTCGCTCCAGTTCAGATCGATCTGGGTGCTGTTGCTCGGCGTCGCGTTCAGGTCGGTTGGAGTCATCAGAGTTGTGGCCGCGCTCACCGTCGCCGTGTATTCAGACCACCAGGGGCAGCTGGCGGCTTTAATCGCCCTGACCCGGTAGTAATAGGTCTGGTTCGGTTGCAGCTGATTATCAAAATAGCTGGTTTCGTTGGCCCCTAACGTGTAGGTGGCCTCCACACTGCTACAGCCGCTGTCAGAGCAACGCTGTAGCTCGAATCCGGTTTCGTCACTGTTGCTGTCACTCCAGGACAAGCTCAGCTCGATTTCCGAAACCCAGGTTGCCGTCAAGCCGGTAGGAGCTGACTTGCCTGGCAGTATCACGGATGCCGGACCTGCCCAGGTCGTCTGCCAAATTGGAGTATCCGACTTTTCCGCCCTGAGGCGATAGCTGTAAGTCCAAGCTTCGCAAACGGTATTATCGTCGTAACTGACAGTATCCGCCGCCAGAGATGCAGCTACCGGGCTGAATTCGCTATCTTCATCGCAGCCGACTCCAGAGCCCGGACAGCGCTCGAGGTTATAGGAGGTCTCTGAGCCGCTGTTATCAACCCAAGTCAGATTGACCGACGTGGTGCTGGTCGCAGTCGGAACAAGCGAAGTCGGTGCCGGTGGAGCCAGGGTTGCAGCCGTAATCGTCCTCCAGCCCGTCGACCAGGAACAGCTCGCGGATTTATTGGCCCGCAGGCGATAGGTATAGGTGGTATCGGGGGCCAAGTCTCTGTCAGGATAGTGAGAGCGGAAACCGGCCATATACAGACTGCTGGCCTGAGTAGGAGTGAGCGCCTGGGTATAGACCACAGCATCGTCCATCCAGCCTTTAAAATAGCTGGCAATGCCGTCATCCTTGCCTATATAAAGATAACTGGAGTCACCATAGATGGTGCCTGAATAATCGGTTCGGCCAACTTCCACACCATCAACATAAAGGATCAAAGTCGAACCGTTAAAGGTCCCGGTATACTGATGCCATTCATTCACATCGATGCCTAAATCGGCAACACTGACCTGGCGCCAACCACCGATATAAACCTGGAACACAAAGCCGTTTGCGCCGTTTGGCCCAAGAGTATACGCATTGCGCTTACTTATAAATGAGTTACTGTTGCTCCAGGTTGGGTTATCGGACTTCGCCCAGGTGGAAACAGTTAATTGGGTTGTCGGTCTGATACCAGTATAATTAGTGACCCTGATATAGTCGTTCACACCATCAAAATAGGCGACTCTGCCCCGTTCGGCATCTGCAGCCGGTAACGCCTGATAGCGATAAACCGCGCCGCCGCCGGGAGCACTGTTGACAGGCGTTCCCCAAGAGGTCAGATCAAACTTGAACCACATGGTGGCAGCAGAGTAGAGACTCGTGTCTCCAAATAATCCCAAAGGTGAGAATTCAATATCTTCATCACAATCAGTCCCACTACCGTTACATTTTTCAAGCTCGAAATTTGTTTCATCCGCCAGATTATCTGTCCAGCTCAGAGCAATCTGCACTTCCGACTGCGCAGCACCGGCAAAATCTACCGGTGTGACCGGCATTGTCGGCGTAATCCCGCTGCTGACATCCCAACTGGTCATCCAGACGGGGCCGTTATCCTTCTCAGCCGCGACGCGGTAGGTATAAGTTTGACCGGCACAAACTGTTGTGTCTGAATGACTCGTACTGTTCACTGCTTTTGTGACAAGCAAACTGAACTCAGCATCTTCATCGCAGGCCGTTCCGGAACCAAGACACCGCTCGATAACGAAACCGGTTTCAGAATCGGTATTGTCTGCCCAGGTCAAATTGACTTGCGTCGAGTTCGGGGTTGTTCCCGCCAGACCCGTTGGCGGTGGCGGCGACAGAGTTGTTATGTAAGCGATCGCCGTCTTGGTACTTTCGACCGGCGTCGTGCCGGCACAATCATCTGCCGAGTAACTTCTCACCTGGTAGCCGTAAGTGGTGTTCGGTGTCAGGTTGTTATCCGCGTAATGCGAGGTCTGGCTTCCGGCCAAGGTATTGCCGCTATTGTAACGGGCCAGGGCTTCTGCATCCGTCAGCGCCCGATCATAGACCATCACTTCGTCAATTTTACCAGCAAAGGGGTAAGAGGGAGGAGATGTCGGGTTACGACCTATAGTCACTTTTCCAACATTCGTATCGTAATCCAGAGTGGAATGTGAATAGGGAGTCCCGTTAAGGTAGAAGCGGATACCGGCACCAGGCTCAAAAACTGCCATAACATGCTGCCAGGTATTCACCTGCACAGTACCAAATGAAATATAACTTGATCCGTTAAAGATTCTGAATGTCGATCCGTAACGGGCTATCGACCAATCGTAGCCTACGTTGTCAGTACTGATAATGTGTTCAAAATCTCCGGTGGCCGTGCTCGGGTAAATCCAGGCCTCAAACGTTGCCCCTTTACCGCTGGCTGTTTGATCAATCAATACCTGCGTCGTAATATATTTGTAAGTATCGCCGAACTCAGCTGCACCATTATACTTACCAGTGGTCGCAACAAGTTGGCTACCAACGCCGTGATTATTGTTACCGGAGCGATCTATTGCCGCACCGGCCCCGGTCAGAACCGGTTCATCCAGGGAATAGGCCAGAATCGGACCGCTCGGGATGTCATCATGCTGGGCAACGGGGGTACAGTCAGTCCCTTCACAGCGGTCAACAATAAAGCCATCCAGATTGTAACCATCCATATTCCAGTTCAGGTCAACGCTGACCTCTGAACTCGCGCTGCCGCTTAAGCCGTACGGCGCCAGTTGTCCCGGAACTGTTGCGCTGGCGATACCGGTTGCGGCATCCCACTCAACGCCTTTATAGGCACGTACCCGGTAGCGGTATTCCCCACCACCGGCACAGACCGTATCGTCAACAAACCCGGGACTGTTGGCGGCCACGGTGGCAATCTCTACCGGAACACAGGCGGCGCCTTGGCACCGCTCGACCTTAAAGCCCTCCTCGGAGGCTGTCTCATCGGTCCACTTTAAAATCACTTTGGTGCTCGACACGGCACTGGCGGTAAAGCCGCTCGGTGCCGTTATCGATGTGGTCGCCTCCAGGGCTGGTAAGGTATAGGCCATAACCGGTTCAGTACAGGTCATCGTCTTGTAAGGGCTGACCTGGTAACGATAGGTTTTATCGAAATTGAGGCCAGTATCGCTGTAGTTCTCGCCATCTGCCGCAACAGTAGCCACCTCGGCAAAATTACTGCAGCCACTGTCGGTACAACGTTCAATGGTGAAACCACTTTCATCGCTGCTGTTATCGGTCCACGCCAGGCCGATCTGCGTCTCAGATATCCGCGTCACGGTGAAGCCGGTCGGTGCAACCGGGCTATCGACTATGGTATCGGCAGCAACGGGACTGTAAACCGTATTCCACTCGTTCGTCCGATACGCCTTGATACGATAGCTGTAGGTCTGTCCAGGGCAGACAGATGTGTCGATGTATGAGGTCTCATTGGCGGCGATATCAACCGGAACGACTGTCGAAAAATCACACGCCGGGCCATTACACCGCTCCAGGGTAAAGCCGACTTCAAGCGGGGTATTGTCGGTCCAATCGACCTGAACACTCGAGGTATCAAGCACGGTCGCGGTCAAATCACTCGGGGCGACAGGAGCTCCTGTCGTCACTTCCAGTTCCGCCCAGCGGGAGGACTCGCCGCTGCCGTTATAGGAGCGAATCCGGTAGCAGAAGGTTGACCCAATACTCAGACCAGTATCATAGAAACTGGTCGCATTCACGGGTGCCGTGTACAAAGATATCCAGGGGTTGGGTGAACCACAGCTACCGATTTTACGCTCAAGATCAAAGCCGGTTTCATCCAGCGAGTTATCGGTCCAGCTTAAATCGACCTCTGTGTAGAATTGGGTGGCGGTAAAGGGGGTCGGCGATTGCATGGTCTGGCCATCAGCGAGGAACACCATGTAATCGGTATCGTTACTGGCGGTAGTAGTGATGCCGGCGACGAAGGTTTCACCGTAGGCATTGGTGACGATCGAAGAGGGAACATCGTCGCTGTCGTCCAGGCCGTTATAAACCGAGGCGCTGATGATAACCCCGTTACTGTCGTACTTGACCGTCAGCACGTCATCATTGACCCCGCTATAGGTCGTCCCGGTCAAGGCGACGGTCCCGGAGCGGTCGATCGACATGGCATAGAGTGCCTCATCCGAGATCGGTCGATCGAGGGTCCTCTGCCAGATCAGGGTGCCATCAGCAGCGTAACGGAGCAAATGATAATCGTGGTTGCCGGCACCGACAAAGGTGGTGCCGCCGACCATAATGCTGCCATCGACCGGATCGAAAGCGATCCCTTCGCCGATATCGTAGCCGTTGCCGGCCCCGTTGAAGCCCTTTTCCCAGAGCAGGGTGCCATCGTTGCTGGCGTATTTGATGGTGTAGATATCGCTGTTACCGGAAGCGTTAATTGAACTCCCGGTGACATAGAGGTTCCCGCTGGCGTCAACAACCAGGGCGTTGACAACATCATCGCCGTTGTCCGCGCCGTTGAAGCTCTGCTGCCAGATCTGGACGCCGCTGCTGCCGTTGTACTTGGCGACGAAGAAATCTTTGTTTAAGCCGTTATGGGTATAACCGCCGACCAGAACATCGCCGTTGCCATCAAAGGCGACCGCTGCCGGGTAGTCATCGTCGCCGCCATCGTAAGGGGTAATGGCCCAGTCACGGGTGCCATCGACCAGATACTTGATAACGTAGATATCGTCGTTGAAGGAGACATTTTTTCCATAACCGACCACCACGGTGCTGTCGGATCCGTCGATCGCCGAGGCCACCGCCGAGGAGCGGTCATCGTTGCCGTCCGGGCCGTTGTACTGATCGGCCCAGGATTCGACTGAGCCGTCGGCCGGATAGCCGATCGTATAGACATCGTTGGTGTTGCCGGCCCCGCCGCCATAGAGGGAGGAATAACCGCTGACCACCACCCGGTTGCTGCTGTCGACCGTTATGGACGTGGCGACATCGACCTCGTTATCGCCATCGTTATAGCTGGCATTCCACTGTTCACTCAGATCAACGCGATTGAGCTTGATGGTGTAATAATCGAAACTGGTCCCTGAACCGGTTATAAAACCGGTGACCACCGGATGGTTATCGGCACCAACCGCAATCGCCTCGGCGAAATCATCGCCGGCGCCGCCGCCACCATACTGAAACGTCAGGCTCGGGGGATCATAGCTGACGACCGTGGTTTTGACGTTAATTTCGTTACTGTAGGGAGAATTGCCGAAGGCGGCACTGTAGGACTTAACCCGGTAGTAATAGCGGGTATCGGCGATCAACCCGGTGTCATTGTAGCTGAGGGTATTTGCCGCGAGGGTCGCGATGACACTGTAGGTTCCGAGGGCACCGATCTTCCGCTCAAGGATAAAATTGTCTTCGTCGCTGCTATTATCAGTCCAGTTCAGGTCGATCGCGGTATTGGAAACGACGGTCGCCGCCAGCGCGGTCGGCTCGTTAATCGCTCCCGATTCAAACTTAAGGGCCAAAAAGTCATAATCGTTGCTGCCGGAGGTCCAGCGATCGGACCATCCACCTACCAGCAGGTTGCCATCGGTAATCAGACAGGCACAGAGGCTGCGGTCGCTCTGACCGACACCATCATATTCCCTGAGCCAAAGCGCAGTGCCGTCATCCTTTTTCACTTTCAGCGCCAGCACATCGTCAAGACCGCCAACAGCATCATTTTTGTAACCGACGATAAACAGCTCACCGTTGGGATCACCGACCAGGTCCAGGGCCATATCATGGTGTCCGCCAGTGGAGTTATAGCTGTTGCTCCAGGCTTTGGCCCCGGTCACCCCATCGTACCTGGCGACATGGATGTCGCTGCCGGTGGTCAAGGTGGCATCATCCCCGACCACATAAACATTGTCGGCAGAATCGAGCCAGAGCGCCGTGGCGTGATCATCAAAGCCGCTGTCGTAAATATCGGCCCAGTTGGCCGGACTGTCATCGGCGGCATATTCGACAACGTAGAAATCCTGATTGCTGCCGTTGCTGGTGTAGCCAGCCATCACCACGTTACCGTCAGCATCCATCGCCAGCGCTTCGCCGCGACCATCACCGGTATCGGAGTAACGCCGCACCCAGACCTGGGTCCCTGTGGTGTCGTACTTGACCGTCAGGCAATCGAAGTCGGGTGTTGCATTCTGCGACTCACCGGTGACCGCAATTCCGTGGACATCATCGGCGACAATTGCGTAAGCCCGGTCATGGCCACTATTGCCGGCATCGTACGTGATCTCCCACAGCGGCGTACCGTCCGGGTTGGGACCGCTCGGCCCGTATTTCAACAGGATAATATCGTCCAAGGTCGTAGGATTCTGCGCGTACCCGGTCACAAAGACATTGCCGACCGCATCCACGGTAATCGCGGTCGGATAATCATTGCCGCTGATGACGCCATCATAGGTGTGCTCCCAGATCAGGGCCCCGTCGACGGCGGCATACTTGGCGGTGTAAATATCATTGTAGGCCGTCCCGTCCCAGAGATAACCGGTGACGATGACGTCATCGTTGCTGTCAACCACCACCGCGGTCGCCACATCGACCCCGCCGCTGCCATCCTTGCTGACACTCCAGGCGGTGCCGGAGCCATCCGCCAGGACCTTGACGATGTGGATATCGGTGCCGTTCGTCTCGGTGGACCCGACCAGAATCAGGTTCCCCTGCGAGTCGGCCATCGACGCCTTGGCTTCCTGATTGCC
>CALZHQ010000101.1 GCA_945787295.1 uncultured Desulfuromonadales bacterium | reverse complement strand
AATTTTCAACAGAGCGTAAGCTTCCCTGAATGGTTGACATGTCTTTAAGCTTTTCTTTTGAATAAGCTCTTTATCGGGAGTTTTGTTTTTGAATAGCGTTGCTTGTTCTGCAGTGGAAATAGCTATTGATTCTACATAATCAGCGTTTAAGCACTCATCCAATTTCAAATTCTTTTCAGGTTGACCGGCCTCAATTGCGGCTCGCCGAATGCGCTATAGTAGCTCATGTTTTTTGACTTGATATCTGAAGGTATCGTAGCTGACTTTAAGCAGTTTCGCGGCTTTAGTCATATTGTTGCTGCAGCGTTCCAACGCCAAGCAGATCAGTTCCCGTTCAACCTCCTCTAGGGAAATGCCGTTTTCAGGTAAAATGATTTGGAATCTTTTCCGCCTTTCAACAGCATTTTTTTTCCGCCCGCCCAAGTCTAGGGGCAGGTTTTCTGCGTCGAGAATTTCCATGTTTTCCATGACAACACACTTTTCGATAACATTCCGTAGCTCACGGACGTTGCCTGGCCAGGGGTAACTTTTAAGGAGTTTTTCGGCTTCTTTCGAAATGCTTTTAACCGGGCTTTTGCCATATTTTCCGGCGAAATGTTCAAGGAAATGTTTCGTGAGGATAATGACATCCTCCTCCCTGTCATTCAAAGCTGGGAGCAGGATGGAAAAAGAGCTGAGGCGGTAGTAAAGGTCTTCACGAAAATCCCCATTTTCGACACTTTGCATGATGTCTCTATTGGTGCTGGCGATAATGTAAACATCGACAGGCAAATCGACCTGGCCGCCAATTCGTCTTACGGTTCGCTCTTCCAGAACCCGCAACAGCTTGCTCTGGACTTCCGGGCGCATGTCGCCGATCTCGTCAAGCAGCAGGGTGCCGCCGTTGGCCAGTTCAAAAACTCCCTGTTTATCCGTCTTGGCATCAGTAAATGAGCCTTTGACGTGGCCGAACAACTCGCCCTCAATGAGACTTTCCGGCAGGGCGGTGCAGTTAATGGCAATGTAGGGGATCCTGTCGAAATCTTTCCTTTGCCCGAATCGCCAATAATGGAGATTGCGTGCCAGCACCTCTTTGCCCGTCCCCGATTTTCCGGTAATCAGGGTTGACTGCACACCGGCTTCAGCCATCTTCTGGCCGTTAGTGAGCATGTTTTGAATTGTGGGAGATTCTCCAATAAAGGTCCTCTCTAGAGAGGCCGAGGTCGATCCCTTAAGGTAGCGGACTTCATTCTTCAGCCGTGAGTTTTCCAGCAATTTTTCCAGGACGATTTTTACTTCTTCGATATTGAACGGCTTGTGCAAATAGTCGGCGGCGCCGTAGCGCATCGCTCGAATGGCAGATTCTGCTGAATCGTCAGAGCTTAGCATGACGACTGGAAAATCGATCTCTTCGGCCTGGAGTAATTGCAACACATCCAGCCCGTTTAGGCCTTCGCCAAGATCAATATCGAGCAGCAGGGCGTGTGGTTGCCAGGCACAGATTTTTTCGACCGCTTGATCGGAGGAGGTCAAGAGGTGGGTTTCATAGCCTTCATTGCGCAGAGCCCTGGCCAGCATGGTGATGATCAGTTCATCATCATCCAAGAGGAAAATCCGTCCTTTTTTTTGCATCAAGTGTGCTCCCTGTTTTTCTGCACCAAGGGTAGGGTGATTAAAAAGGATGTGCCGTTACTGAGTCGACTTTCTGCTTCTATTGTGCCGTCGTGTTGTTCGATCAATCGTTTGCAGATTGCCAAGCCGAGACCACTCCCCTTAGATTTGGTAGTGTAGAATGGATTGAAAATTTTTTCGATGGCTTTTTGGGGCAGCCCGACTCCTGTGTCGGAAACTCCAATCCAGACTCTCTGGTCATCATCCATCTGGGTAAATGTGCTAATCGTACCGCCTTCTGGCAAGGCATCGATGGCATTAAGGTAAAGATTCAAGAAGACCTGTTGCAGCTGAGTCGGATCAGCTTCTACCAAGGGCAATTCAGGGTTTAAATTTTTTTCAAATTGAATCTGCTTCCCGGGGCTTTTGTTGGTGGTTACAGCAACATTCTTGATCGAATGGTTGAGCAGGAGGTTGATGTCGGTCAAATCAAAGTGCGGAACCGGTGGCCGGGCATAGTTGAGCAGGCTTTTCAGCAGCCGTTCCATGCGGTCGATCTCTTTGACAATCCGGGCGAAGATCTCTTGGTCTTCTGCGGGGAGATCCAGCTCGTCAGAAAGGACATCGAGAGACACCTTGATGCCGGCCAGCGGATTTTTGATTTCATGCGCAAGCCCGGCTGCCATCTGTCCGACCAAAGCCATCTGGTTTGCACGCTGCATTTCCTGCTGTGCCTGGTGTTGTTCAGTGACATCACGCGCGAAGGTAAGAATGTATTTGTGATGGTCGATCTCCAAAGGCCCGGCGCTGATATCGGTCGTGAACAAGTTGCCGTTTTTATGAATCCTGGTCAGCATACAGTTGACTAATTCGCCTCGTAGGATGTTCAGTATCATATCACCGAACTTTTCGTACTCTTTAGCAGGGGAGAGTTGTTTGAAGTTCATGGTCTGTAATTCGTTGCTACTGTAACCGTACATACGACTCGCGGCTGGGTTGACCGATACGATTCGGCCGATATCATCTCCAGTCTCAAGGATGCAGATCGCATCGCCGGCACTTTCAAAAAGAGTCTGATAGAGAGCGTGAGCTGACTCCGATTTCTGCCGCTCGGCATTAATCGAATCAACCATGCTGTTAAAAGATAAGGCCAGAGTCTTAAACTCATCTTTCAGTGGCGTTTCTATATAATGGCTGAAGTCCCCTTCTGTCAGTCTATCCGTTGCTGCTACGAGGGTGTCCATAGAACCGGTAAAGCGTCGAAGGAAAAATAGAGTAATAATCAGAATGGCAATAGGTCCGAGAATCAAGCAGGCAATGAGGAAGTTGTTCGTCGCTCTGATTTCCGCATGGATGTTGTCGATACGGTTGGAAATCTTGTGTGCAGAAGCGACCGATAGGGATTGAACTTCTTGGAGTATATTTGTCCCTTTTTCATAAGCCAGGTTGCGGACGCGCTCCAACCGCATGTTATTTGCCCGATTGGTCAACGCTTGGCTGCAGAGTTGCGTATACTCAGTCAGGCTTGACTGCATATGGTCCAGTTTCGCTTTGGTTTCCTGGGAGTGGTGACAGTGCAGGCAGACTGCTGCGGAGTCTGCCAGTTTTTCAATATGTTGGATGATGATATTATTGTCCGTGTGTGGCGATCCATGTAATAGCAGGCCCGACTGGACGACTTCTATATTGTGTCCAAGGGTTTTGCGAAGAAGTTCAACCTGGTCTAAAGCAATAACCCGTTGCAGCTTTTCAGAAACACTCTGAAAAGAGCTGACGATGTAAAACCCACCGGCGATGAAGCAAAACAGCATTAGGGTGAGGCCGAGAAGAACGTGTTTTTTCATGGAGTCACACTTTATCCGTTCCGTTGGAAGCGGTATTACTCGTGGGTCCTGATAGTTCGAATGCTCGAGCCCGATGCCGTGGGCGCATCGAGACCTGGTTGATAGTTTGCAGCCGACCTGTTCGTGGATCGCTCAATTTTTGACCCTGCGAGGAGGTCCTGCTCTTCGCTATTCTAGATGCATCGGCAGTCGCTTTTTCCGCAATCCCTGCTTTTCTCCACAAAAAACATGCCGTAGAAACTGGATGCGCCGTTAATATGCTGAGGGCGCGCCAGGGGGCAGCGTGGATCTTTGTTTTGCTCAAACAGGTGAGGTTCCGGAAACAGCCCGATTCGGTAGGTTTGTCATTTAGTGTCAACCGTTTGCACTGGCGATGCTGGCAACACTTGCTGACCGCAGCCCAATGGAAATGAGGCGAAAGGCAAAGCGTTGTTCAAATCGGACCATATGATTGATCAGCTTGTTAAGGCAATAAACTTAGCGAATCGTCAGGCCTCCCCCCATCTGAAACTGATTGTATTTATAAAAGGAATTCAGCCAAGCATAAACTTTTTCGCTATTTGTTTCAATCGTTAGGTTTGGTGCTCAGGTGGGTATTGCAGATAAACTATCAGGTTGCGGTCCGGAAGTGCTGCTTAGCATAGGCGGATCCCTGCTCTGCAGGTGTCTTCCTCGATCATGTTGCTCCAGGCAACGATGCCGTACTGCTCCTTCAGTTCGCCCCCAAAGCCGATCACCTGATCTTGCTCAAGCGGTGCGCGTGACAGCAGGCCAAGTCCGCATTCGCTTATATCGGTGAGGATGCTTTGAGTCAGCACTTCTTTGGTTGCACCGTCAGTAATATATTTCAGGCGCAAGTTCAAGGGGAGCACATGGGGGCGTCGCACATAATTACGTTTTTCGTTGTCAAAATTATGCGCCAGATCGGTCAGGCAGAGTTTGATACAGTTCTGTTCTTGGAAAATGAGTTCGACAAAACTGATCAGTCGCTCAAGGCGGAACGGTTTTTCCAGCAGGTGCCAAGCGCCCTGTTTGCGAACGGCCCGGATGGCATCGTTCAGTTCACAGGACTTCACATCGCTGGTTGTCATGATGATGACCGGGACATACGGACAGAGTTCGTCAATACTTTTCAACAGGGACTGGCTGTTTTTATCCTTGAGGTCGAAATTGAGCAGAAACAGATCGTAATGACTGAGTGCGATTTTGGACCGTGCCTGTTCGGCAGTCGACGCAGTATTGACCTGTAGCTCTCGACCTTTAAAGGCTCGCTCCAGAGCCCAGAGGAGCAGTTGTTCATCATCTATCGCGAGGATTTTTAGTGGTGCGACAGTCATTGGTCCTCCCAGGTGTTTATCAAAACAAGTCTTCAAGGGCCCATTGCGTGTGTCAGGTGGGCATTAGATAGGTAGAGATGAGAGCAAGACTCGTTCCAGTTATTGTTGGATGTTAATCTATTTTTTGAGCCGGCATGCCATTTCCTGGCAGAAAGCGATTTGAAAGTAGTTCAGATGCCCTGATCCTATGTTCTGGACAATAAAAAACAAAAAAAATGCATAAAAGAAATTTTTTAAGATTTTCTAAGTCTTGGTGGGGGAGCGGAAATTTCCAGTGGTGGTGGTTCTGTAATTTAACCAAATTGAATTCGGGAAATTACCAAATGTTTTATAGTCAACATATAGCCACTGAACTCGGAAAGATTAATAGGCATAGGGCGAAGCTGAAAAATTGCAAAAATTAATTTAATAAGTTTACGTTCGGCTTGTTGGGCCATTGAGAAAATTTAGTAGAGAGTTGGCCAATTTCCTCCCGAAGCGATTTATGCTCTTTGACAATCCCTGTTTCGCGGTTTCATCAGATTCAAGCGCCATTCGGAGCCGCATTTGGCGATTTGTCGCGAGGAATCGCTGTGCTTGTCGAACGCCTGCTGGTTCCGGTGTGTGCTGCGCATAGCATTTACTCCTTAAGTTCCAGTTCTTAATGCTCATCGCTATGTCAGGATTGTAGCGCCAAGCGATAGCGGTAATAGTTTTCCACAACATGCTAGGGCTGGGGGCCGTCACGATGGATGATAGCGACGTGGATTCAAAAATCTTGCTATTTCAGGCAGGTACATGATAGGAATTTAGTGGTTTGTTGTCGCCTAAGAGAGGGTACTGCTTTTCCAGTATGCATATTGGTGGAGAACTTTCACGAATGAGATTGTATGTCCGTCGAGGTGACACATCTTCATTCGGCGATGAGAGTTTCTCACGAACTTATAATGTGCGCCCTTCTTCAGGATTCGGAAGTTAATGTTACCGAGAGACAAAATCGCTTAAGTTTCTTGACCACGCCATAGCACCGCCCCTTTCACCTTCATGGATGAGTGTTTTTACTGTCTGGTGTCTTTAGGGTGTTGGGGCTTCACTGGGATGACGGAAGCATTCTTTGTTTTCCGGAATTGCTTGTATGTCGGTATTTTTTTTGCACTATGAGCAGCTGGCTCAAGTCGGCCCGCAACGACTGAACTGAGAAAAGCCGAGTCGGCGGTCGGGCAATAGAGTTAAAGATAGTGGGCATTCCTTTGGATCGTAGCCGCGTTTTCACGAACGGCCACACCGTGCACGATTTTATGGGACCCAGCGAAAAATTAGATTATTATGGATCGCCTAAAAGAAAAAGGGGGTGTCATGGAGATAGCCAAAGGTTTTCTGGTCGCGTTAGTAAGCATTTTCCTGTTGTTAGTTTCAATTCTTCCGAACGATTCCCACGCGGCTTGTTCCACTCCAGCGCTAATTGTCGGGCACACCTATAGTCCTACATCCGTCCAGGATGCATATGATTACGCCAGTGATACTTTGGGGCTGACTGATTTTACTCTGCGGCTGGCCGGCGGAATTTCCACCGAGGATTTATTCCTTGATGGAGGCTCGGTCGTACTCGATGGCGGGTATGACTGTTCTTTTACGACCAAGAATACAACCACTGATACAACCTCGGGCATTTTCGGTACCCTTTTCATCTCCACCGGTGCCGCCACCTTTGCCGGCAACATCGGGATTTTATCAACCGATAGATGTGATTTTGACGTCGATCTTGACGGTTTCACCAAGATCGGCTCCTGTGTCGGCAGCGCTGATGATTGTAACGATAACGATATCAACATTTTCCCCGGCGCAGAAGAGATTTGCGACGGCATCGATAATAACTGTGACGGGCAGGTTGACGAAAATGTTCCGCCGCTTGATGCTGATGGGGATGGTTACTATGGTTTCGCTTGCGGCGTGGCTGCCGACGACTGTAATGATAACGATGCCACAATCCACCCGGGCGCGCTCGACATTGCTTTCGACGGCATCGATCAGGATTGTAACGGCGCGGACCTGACATTCGAAGGGGAAACCTGCGTCTGGTGCCATACCGACCCAGCGGGAGGCACAATGGGCGGGCCTGAGTTTTGGGCGGGTCACCATGACGCGGTAATTTCCCCGGACCCGTCCTGCGCCGGCTGCCATGCGCCGCTTGTCAGCAATATCTTGCCCGGCCACTATGGGCGGACGGTTCTGAGCGACGGGAACGGCATGACCGCCGGTTCGCCCATCGTCTGCAAATCCTGTCACGATCCAAATAATGCCCTACACCCGTGGGGCAGCCAGACGGTCTGGCCGAAGGTTCTTGCGGCAACACCGACCATCGGCTGCGACACCTGTCACGAAAACCGCGCAACAGGGCATGAGACCGCCGCGGCGCATGACAACCGGGTCATTACCGCCGTGTGTAGCGAATGTCACACCAGCGATACGACAACTATCGGGCCCAGCTCTACCGGTACGTTGGTCAGCGCCGCAGACGTTGATACCCTACACCGCTCCGACTGTAATCTCTGTCACAACTACACCGGCAGCAAGCTGAATACAAAGACCGTTCGCCAGGTCATTGCGCTGGGGGTCGGTGGTACCCCCGCCAACTGCACCGCTTGCCACACCGACAAAGCGACCAACCATAGCGATTTCGTCCACCCGATCTCCGTCGGACCGAGCGATCTTTCCTACGATCCCCCGGGGATTCTCTGTGACAAGTGTCACAATGTATCGACCTGGGCCGAGATTGAAGGAGTCGAGCACAATGTTGACACCAACGGGATCGGGTCCTGTGCGACCTGCCATAACAGTACCCGGCCGGATGTGGTCAATACCATCGCTCTGGGGCTGAACCCGACCTCCTGTTTGAGCTGCCATTCAACTAAGTCCCTGACCGAGCATGGCATGGTTGACCACGATGCGCTTGGCTATGTGGCCGGAGGCACGACCTACTGTATTGACTGTCACGGCGGGACTACGGTGGCCGACACGCACAGGTTCGAGTGCTTCCTCTGCCATACCAGTCTGCCGGCGCTGAAGGAGGGGCTGCCGATACACGGTGGAACCTGTGTCGACTGTCACGCCAATACCTGGGACGGTATCCATGCGACAAATCCGCCCAGTCACAACACGCTGGTCCAGGTCGCTTCGACGAGCTGCGGCAACTGCCACAGTAATCCGCCACCGTTGACCGATGCGGTCGATCCGAAGGTGCACGACGCCTGTTCCAGCTGTCACGACTCCGTCGGTGGTCTCGTCGGCAGGGCGGTCGGCAAGGACTTTGTCATTGGCGGAGATTGCACAACCTGCCACACTGGAACCTGGGAGCTGATTCATCCGGCTGCCCCGCAGTCCCATTCGAGCTGTACTTACTGTCACGATGCCACGACTGGCTCCCTCCTGATTCTGGGTCAGTAGCGGCTGTGTGGTCGGCAGGCCGCAACTGGCCTGTCTGCTTCTGCCTAGGTTTACGCATGATAGACCCCCCGAGCTGCAACCTGCTGGCTCGGGGGGTCTTTTTGCGAAATCTCA
>CALZHQ010000100.1 GCA_945787295.1 uncultured Desulfuromonadales bacterium | reverse complement strand
GCTGAGCAGACAGACGATCTTCGCTTTTTAGTCGCTGATAATATGCTTCGCGCTGCTTTTTACTCATAAAACGGCTCAGCCTTCATCTTCCTGGGTACAGAAATATTCAATGGTCTTCTGCGCACAAGTGCGGCAGTAGCCAAGCTGACCCAGCATGGTGCCGTTCATCCGGTCGTAGAGCTTCTGGTTTTCCTCGTTAGTCCGATTGGCCAGGGCACCGACCAGAGATCCGGCCCCGGCAATATCCGACTTAAGCCGCACATCGGTGACCGCTTTGACCAGTTCCAGATTGTCCATGAAATCGTAACCGGCATCGACAGAAATCTTCTGTCCGTAGATCTTGCGGATCGAGGTGCGGAAGGTTTCCCGCTGCTCTTCGGTTTTCAGCCCGAGCCGCTCCTCGACACTCTGGATAAAGCGCTGGTCGATCTTCAGCGCCTTCAGTTCACCATTCTGAGGATCACGATACTTCCACATCTTGTCAGGACCGAGGTTTTCGGCATCGGTGCCGATGATCATGTTGACATAATTCATCACGTCTTTGCGGATCGCCTGCGGTTCGTCCATGTAGGCGTTGAACATCTCGGTCATGATCCGCTCGCGGTAGAGCGTCTTGGCCAGTTTCAGATCATCGAGATACTTGGCGCGATCGTTGTTGTCGGAGACATAATCGAGAATCACCCGCTCGACAGCCTTAAAAATATCGTAAGCGAACATGCACTGGCCTTCGTTGGTCTCGGTTCCTTCGACCAGCAACTGAACGGCCCGCCCCAGGTTCCGATGGCCAAGCCCTTTCTGACCGAAACGCTTGGTGATATCCGGCTCCTGATTGAGGAGATCGATCACCTCGGCCAGAGTCTTGATACTTTTCTCGCCCGCGACTTCGCCCGCGGCCAACTTCATCGTCTCGATCGGGGTCAGCTTTTCGCTGCGTGGTAAACGGGTCAGCACCGCGGTGACACTGGCGGCGTGGTTGAGGTTCGGATCCTGGTGCAGATCCTGCCCGGTCAGGGTGGTTTTGGTCTCGCTGCCGATGGCGTAATCGGTCAGCTCCTTCTGCATCAGGTAGTTGGTGTTGTGCGAGAAGTAGCAGATCCGGCACCGGTCGATGATCGGCGCCTCTTCCTTCTCAGACAGGAAGCGGTTGAATTCGGCGTTGTTACTGGTAGCGATGATCAGGGTATCGATCGGCCACTTGTAGCCGTCGGTCTCGATCAAACGGTTCTGGATGACGCCCAGGTAGACCTGCACCAAGTCCTTCTTATTCTTGTAGATCTCGTCAGAGAAGTGGATACCGCCGCCGGCCACCCGGGCCAGTGCCCCACGCCGCAGATCGAAGCGGTACGGGTTGTTGGTATCGGTGATGTGCAGCAAGCGCTGGATCGACTCTTCACCGAGCAGATCGACCGCACTCGAAGTGATCTTGTCCTTGGCCGCATATTTGCCGGTCACCGTGCCCAAAGATTCGGTCAACGGCACCGGGATAATTTCGATATGCTTGAGAACATCTTCCATCTTACCACCGGTGAACTTCCGCAAATCGTCCAGCATGTAAGCAGTACAAGCCCCGAGCGGGCGGTAATTCTCGTAGAATTCTTCTACCTCGGCATCCTTAAAACCATAAGTTTTGGCCAACAGCTGCATACTTTCGGTTTTGGTTTCACCCAGGTTCATGGCTAGAATCATCGGATCTTCGTAAGTCTGGGACTCGATCGTGGAGATCCGGCCATAACTGCCGAGTTGATCCATGCCGATAAAACGGAAGGTGTATTTGCGATTCTCCGGCACCGAAAGAAAATCCCGGTACTTGGCACACAGGTATTCGACAAAGAAGGTCTTGCCGTTGCCCGGTTCGCCGACCAGGACATAGGCCATCTCTTTTGACGAGCCACCTTCGGCGGCGTCCTTGACAAAGGAGACAAAACTGTTGATTTCGTCATACATACCGATGGCATGTTTGCCGCCGGTGCGAAATATTGCAAAATCGTAAGTCGGGCGGCCGTTCACCACAACTTTGTTGATTGGTTGCGCCAGAATCATCCGCGCCACCGCCTGAAAAGCGTTCTCAAACTGACGCTTCCCCTGCTTGACCGCCGCGAGATGTCCCTTCAGCGATAAGTCCTCTTTTCCGGTTCTTGTCTGTGCCATTGTCAACCCTCCCATGGGTAATTTTCTGAATCTTTCGAACTGTTTACAAATTATAACGGGTATTTTTTGTTTTTCCGTATACACCCGATTATTTTATAAATTTTTTATAATTTCCTGGTTTCCAGGCATCAGAACAGAAAAAGAGATGGGGGCAAACGGTTCCGGCCAAAGCCGCCTTGCTATACTATGAAAACACCCAAAGGAGCCGCTATGTCAGCTGTAAAAATCCAACTGTACCGCTGGGCCGGAGCCTGGGGACCGTTCAAGGTCACTATTCCTTGTGGAGAATGCTCACTGACCCGCGATGTCCTCAAGGACACCTTCGAAAAGGAACTGCAAGGGATCCCGGTCGAGCTGGAAATCAAAGACTGGTTGAGCCTCTGGTGGGAACCGCTGAAAAAAGGTGGCTGGCATGCGCCGATTGTGATGGTTAAAGACAGGGTGATCAGCCAGGGGCAAGCCCTCAACCGTGGCCTGCTGACCCAGGCAGTCATCGCCGCCCACGCGGAAAAATCACCGATAACAGGCAATCACTTATTCGGCAAGCAGCGCTGCCCGCACTGCCAGCGGGCCAAGGGCTACCTGCAGCATAGCGGAATCGATTTTACGTATCACGACGTGGTTGAAAGTCCGCGGGCCCTCTATGAAATGCTGGCCCGGGTCAAACCGATCGTCGGGCCGAAAACCCCGATCACGGTCCCACAGATTTGGCTCGACGGCTGTTACATAGGTGGAGCAGATCAGTTACAGACGCATATTGATGAAACCGTTGAGCCGAACCTCGAACGGGGGCAGTGTTCACTCTCTCCGCGGCGTAAATAGCAAGCATACACAAAGGCTCTGTCAGCGAATCTTATCGACTTCAAAAATTGTTTCTTTACCTGCGCAATCAGTGCTAGAGATAAAGTACAGTAGGAGCTACAAAAATTGTTACATATGAAAAATCGGCCACCTGTCCATTCGGGCGTTTTCACCATTTCATAAGCTCTTGGGTTTGAAATTAGCAGATCTGGAAGGACCGTACCCATAGTCATGCCGCTTGTTTCCGTGCTGTTTTTATTGAATCTCTTGCGTTAGACTTCTATTTGTTTACGCAACAGAGAATGCTGCTTGATGTCACTTGTAAACAAATAACCGCGAGCCTGCGCGAGCACTTGCGCAGCAGGACCGGGCTCATATCGATAGAGCGTTTTCAGAGACTTGCAGATCCGGCAGATCCTCTTCCGTCGGTTTGGAAAACGAGGCTGCGGTGACCAAGTGACGAAATCAAGAAGAGCACCGTATTGCCCAATCACTGGTTCGCGGACATCTGTTTCGTTACTATAAATTCGCCTGGGGAGCAGCATACACGATTATTCGCTCTCAGAACGAGAGCAAGCACCCAACGACTCCAGGGTCGCCATCAAGAACTCTGACCGGTCAATCACGGTGGACTGAAGACACCTGTGCACACGTAAAGAGCAGGAGGCTGACAGTTGAAAATGGGTCATTCAACATTACTTCGGACTCTTGGTGTGGCCCACTTCGTGGTCGCCATCATGCTCCTGCCAGCCAACCTGTTCCTCGGCTTTTTAACCATAATGATCGTCCTGCCTGCACAGATCTGGCTGTTCTCCCTTGGCATTCGGCTCTGGCGGCCGGATGCTAGAATTCAGGTCGCTTTGCGCATTACGCACCTGGTGCTTGCACCATTTGCGATCTTGCTGATTTTCTACGGGATTTACGCGGTTCACGCTGCAACTCGCAGCGCTGCAGCTGGCGGCGGTCTTCTCGGCACCTTTGGTCTGCTCCCTATCACAATCGGAGCCTGTTCCGGACTCCTGTCCCTCTGGTCTCTCTATGTTGCGAATTACACCAGGTTCGATATGTCTGAGGGTCCAGAACGCTCCCCGGCTTTGAAACATCATTCCGCGCAGAGGGTTGAGGCCAGCAATGGTATCGCCTACAGGAGAAATCTTACTGCGTATGTTGACGGTTTTGTGGCAGCGGTCGCGGATGAGAACAAGGACCTCTATATAACCCATGCACGGGCTGCAGCGTTTGTTTTTAAAGAACATGGGGCTCTCAATTTCGTTGAATGCTGGGGTGACGATGTTCCGGATGTGGACGTTACCTCTTTTCCCATGGCGGTCAAATGCCGGGCAGACGAGAGCCTGGTATTCTCATGGATCACCTGGCCCTCGAAGGATGCCCGCAATGCCGGCATGAAAAAAGTCATGGCTGACCCAAGGTTGAGCCCGGAGGGCAAACCTCTGCCCTTTACTCGTCAGCGCTTGATCTATGGCGGATTTAAGATGATTGTCGAAGAATAGCGTCACCGCAGCCTCAAAGGCCGCCAAACATCTCGTTGAAGAGCAGCGGTCCATCTACAAGGTCAAGGTTCGAGGCATCAATTCGTCGCCAGATGAGCTAACTTTTGGAGTCAGGATTTTGGATGCTTTAGTCGCACCTGTTACGTATCGTCCACATTTTTTTGCTTGGAAGCGGTCTGGCTGGACTTGCTTGGTATGGCCGGAGTCAGAAATGGCTCGCTGTTAAAAATATATTTATTTTTTTGACATCTCAACAAATCTCACTAACAGAACCTAAACAAAAGGGGCCACCTGTACCCAGGCGGCCCCAAACAGCAAGACC
This sequence comes from uncultured Desulfuromonadales bacterium, assembly GCA_945787295.1. The sequence goes on along the minus strand of CALZHQ010000100.1, from coordinate 3,841 downwards.
ATCACTGCAGAGAGACTGGAGACCCGTTAACAGTAACTCTGGAGGGATGGAAATGCTGGACTCTGTTACCAATCAAGATGAAACACGATCCGCGGGTAACCATAGACAACAGCCGGCCTGGAATAATGGGGGCGTTTATGTTCCCATCTGTTATGGCGAACAATATGCCGGCGAGCTTTGCGATGATCGCGACGGTGTTCCCGCAGATGCTTCTTGTAATGCTTCTTTGCTTTCCGTTCCCACTTATGCTCCCGGTCATGACGATAATGGTCTGAATCATGCCGGTCTTTGACCCAACCCTTGTACTGCTTGGCACCGCCATCGTGCCGGTCACCATCGTGGGCCGCTGCCAGCAACGGGGTGGTTAATAAAAACAGCGCTGCAATCAATAACACCAATGTCGTTTTCATAACGTCCTCCTATGTGAGTAACCATCTCGCAAGTGGATCTTGCTTGTGACTTCACTCTAGACAATTCAAACGGACGTTTCATTCGACATCGGCGTAAATACACCCTGATGTCGGGTTGGTTTTATTTATTTTCAGGTAGTTAAGACTTAAGAAGACAGGACAATCGAAAGGAGAAAAATCGCATTTTTAGAAAAAAAGGGCTGCCGATCTGGACAGCCCTGTCGAATTATTATTCGCGGGTCAGAATATAATCCCACTCCGCCTTCGTCACCGGCATGATCGACAATCGATTACCTTTACGCACCAACGGCATATTCTCCAGTGGCTCCTGTTCTTTCAGTTCGGTCAAGGGAATGACCCGCTTGGTGTGGCGGATATATTTGATATCGACCATAAACCAGCGCGGGTTTCCGGGGGAGCTTTTCGGATCGAAATACTTGCTCTGCGGATCGAAGGCGGTGTGGTCAGGATAGCTCTCGCGCACAACCTCCATCAAACCGACGATTCCCGGCGTCTCACAGTTGGAGTGATAAAAAAACACCTGATCGCCAACCTTCATCTGATCCCGCATCATGTTGCGCGCCTGATAGTTACGCACCCCGTCCCAATGCTCGGTCTGTTGCGGCATCTGCTGCAGATCGTCAATGCTGAAAGCGTTCGGTTCCGATTTCATCAGCCAGTAACCCATGCTCATCCCTTAACATAAAGGTAAAACTTATTGAATCTTCGCCTTAAGGTGTTTCAGAAGCCTGCCGTACCAACAGGCCTGTATTTTCTGGATCAAATTTTACCGTCGCCGCCGGCGCCTGCCCCTGCTTGTCCTCACCAAAATAGATCGTCGTATGAGGGAAGGGGATCTCGATGCCAAGCTCGTCAAAACGATTCTTCATCCGCCGGTTGAATTCGCGGCCGACCCACCACTGTTTGGTCGGCACGGTCTTTAATCGCGCTTTGATCACCACCGCCGAATCGGCGAAGGCATCTACTCCGGACACTTCAAGCGGCTCGAGAATTTTAGGGCCGTACTCCACATCCAGCTGTAACTGGGCAGAGAGTTCCTTAAGCACCGCCATCACCTCATCGACATTCTCACGGTATGCCACGCCGACCTGGAAGACATAAAAGGAAAACTCCTTGGTCAGGTTGCTGACGGTGCTGATGGCGCTGTAGGGAATCGTATGCACGGTCCCGGAATAATCACGCAACCGCACGGTGCGGATCGAGACCCCTTCGACGACCCCGCCTTTATCACCGACGTTAATGATGTCCCCTTCGGAAATCTGATCCTCGATCAGGATAAATACCCCGGTAATCACATCCTGCACCAGTTTCTGCGCGCCGAAGCCGACCGCCAGGCCGAGCACCCCGGCGCCGGCGAGCAGCGGGGCGATATCGAGACCCAGTTCCGATAACACCATCAGCGAAGAAAACACAACCAGCACAATCAGCAGAACTTTACGGGAAATAGCCAACAGAGTTTTAATGCGCGCACTCCCCTGAACCATGACCCCATCTACCGTCAGACTGTTGAGATAGTTCTGAATCAGCAGGCTGACGATTTCCCAGACCAGAAAGGTTACCACCAAAATCGCGGCGATCCGGGTGACGGCGCCACCGAACACCCTGCCGGTGTCGCTGGCCAGCCAGGTAAAGGCGTTCAATCCCCAGGCCTGGGAAATAGCCAGGACGACCAGAATCAGGACGAGGCCTCTGAGTGCTTTTTTCAGGGTCAGCAGGTAACGGTTAACCCGGGCGTCGAGACCGGGAAACCGCTCTTTTACGTCCGCCTCAATCGAGATCCCCCGGTTGAAGATGGTATAGATCACCCGCAGCACCACCCAGCCAATAAAACAGGCGGCCAGGGACAGGGCCGAGGCTTTGAGAAAAAACGGAAAACCACCGTGGATATCGAGCGCCCAGACGAGAAAAAACAGCGCAGCATAACCGATCGCCAGGAAATGCCAGATCCCGGCCAGCCTTCTTGCCAAGCGGTCCAGGCCAGCCGGATGCTCCTCACCGCTCTGCGACCATTGCCGCAGGTGATCCGAAACCGACAGCCGGTTCTGGATAATAATAATAATCACCAGCAGCGTCAGCAGCAAACCGGTCAGGTGCAGCAGGATGTCGTAGGACGCCGGCGGCAGGCCGATCAGGGAAGCCGCCTGCAGCAGGAAGAAACCGTAAATCCCGATCCGCAACAGGCGCAGAATCCAGATCTCCAGGTAATTGGCCGTTTCGCCGCCGATCGGCAAAAACCGCAGCGAGTCTGAGTCAGGGGCAAGGAAGAAGCGGACGATCACTGCCGCAATATGCACGATGACAAAAGCGTTAACCCATGCCAGCACGACAAGGCGGGTATTCTCCCTGGGGGAGAGAAACCCGATGCTGAGGGAGGCGACCAGGGCAAAGGCGACGACCGGCAATAATTCGAGTAACATGATGCCAAACAGATGCAGCGTGGCCAGCCACCGGCTTTCAAGCTGCTTGGCGTAAAGAGTTTTGCGCAGCCGGCGCAAGACCCCGCCGCCAAGGAAATATATCAGGTATCCGGCGACGATGATCAGCGCGACATTGGTGAGCACTTCTTTCCAGAACTGAAACCGCTCCGGATCGTTGACCTGCTTGGCAAACCAGCTTCCGGCGGCGGGTAGGCTGTTGATCCCCGCAGCCAGCTGCATAATCCCCCGGGAAAAGCTTTCAAATCTTTGGGACAGGCCTTTTAGGACTTCAGCGGCTGCCGACTGGATTTCTTTTTTCTGCGCAGGTTCCTGAACTTGCGCCAGAAGTTCCAGCTGCCTGATCAGCGCACCCCTCTTTTCCGGGTCCTCGAGACTTATTTTAAGGTCTTCGACCTCTGCGACAGTGACACGCCCAACCGATTCGGTCGTCTCTTGTGCCGAAGAGTCAACGACACTACCAAGCAGGAAAACCACCAGAATAAACAGAAGAGGAAAAACCTTACAGATCCCTGCTTTGGAAAAAGACATAACTCACTCCATTCTTCACATATAGCTCTTTTTGCGCAGCTGATCGAAGCTATAACGCTCCTCCACGACACGATTAAAAAACCGATCAATCCAGACGGATAATTGTATCTCAGCGGAATAGAAATCCAACTCATAAAACCGCAACAGAACAGAAAAACCTTTAACCTTCTGAGCAGGACTGCGCTGTTCTGCCGTCATAACCTCGAGGGGTTCTGAGGCTGTTGCTTCCACGGCACCCGCCCCATCGAACAACCGATGCCGACCACACAGAGGCTACAAAAGATCAGTAATGCCCAGCGCATACTGGCAAGAAAGGCCGGCTGAGATTCAACGGTGACCGGTTGGCCCTGCATCAGGTAGGAAAATATCAGCGTGATGATCATCATACTGGTCATCATTCCCAGAGTGCGAACACTCGAATTCAGACCCGAAGCGATACCAAGA
>CALZHQ010000099.1 GCA_945787295.1 uncultured Desulfuromonadales bacterium | reverse complement strand
ATTGAGGAACAGTCGCAGACCGGCCGGCAGCTTTATCAGCTGACCGGTGCCCGTGAGCTGCTGGCTGAAAAATGTGATTGTCAGATCGACGAACTTGACCAGTTGCTCGCAGAGACCGAGAACCGGCTCAGTGAGAGTAATCACAAGCTGCTGAAAAAGTGGCCAGAACTGAAAAAGGCCTATCGCGAAGAGGTCATGGTCACCAAGGTGCGTGACAAGGAAATCCGTACCGAGCTGAGTATCACGACCCTTTCAGGAACCCGCATCCCGAAAGTCTGCCTGCCGGACTTTGTCGACTACGGTGAGATTATTCGCTGGTGTATGAAGGAGAACGCTCCCGGGTTCTTTCCCTATACCGCAGGCCTCTTCCCGTTCAAGCGCACCGCTGAAGATCCGAAACGTCAGTTTGCTGGAGAGGGGACTCCAGAACGGACCAATCGGCGTTTCCATTATCTGACCCAGGATGACGATGCCAAGCGTCTCTCAACGGCCTTTGACAGTGTTACGCTTTACGGAGAGGATCCGGATGAGCGCCCCGATATCTACGGGAAGGTCGGTATGTCCGGAGTTTCGATCTGCACCCAGAATGATATGGACAAACTGTTCGCCGGATTTGATCTCTGTGACCCGATGACCAGTGTTTCGCTGACCATCAACGGTCCGGCGCCGATGCTGCTGGCGATGTTCATGAATACTGCCATCCGCCAGCAGCTGGAAGCATTTCGTCTGGAGACCGGTCGCGAACCATCCAGCGAAGAACAGGCGGAGATTCAGAGTTGTACGCTGCAGACGGTCCGTGGCACGGTGCAGGCCGATATTCTTAAAGAAGATCAGGGCCAGAACACCTGTATTTTCAGCACCGAATTCGCCCTGCGCATGATGGGGGACGTGCAGCAGTACTTTATCGATCAGAAGGTGCGCAATTACTACTCGGTGTCGATCAGCGGCTACCACATCGCCGAGGCCGGGGCCAACCCGATCAGCCAGCTGGCATTCACCCTCTCTAACGGTTTTACCTTCGTTGAATATTACCTGTCGCGCGGGATGCATATCGATGATTTTGCCGGCAACCTGTCGTTCTTCTTCAGCAACGGGCTTGATCCGGAGTATACGGTTATCGGCAGGGTGGCGCGGCGGATCTGGGCGGTGGCAATGCGTGATCGTTATGGTGCCAATAAGAAAAGCCAGATGCTCAAGTACCACATCCAGACCTCGGGCCGCTCATTACACGCCCAGGAGATGTCGTTCAACGACATCCGAACCACGCTGCAGGCGCTGATGGCGATCTATGATAACTGTAATTCATTGCACACCAATGCCTACGATGAGGCGATTACTACTCCGACCGAAGAGTCGGTGCGTCGTGCCATGGCGATCCAGATGATCATCAATAAAGAGCTGGGGCTGGCGAAAAATGAAAACCCGCTGCAAGGCTCTTTCATCATCGATGAGTTAACCGATCTCGTTGAAGAGGCTGTCTTGGCCCAGTTCGAACAGATCAGCCAGCGTGGCGGAGTGCTTGGTGCGATGGAGACTCTGTATCAGCGCACCAAGATCCAGGAAGAGTCGATGCTTTATGAGCACAAGAAACACACCGGGGAACTGCCGATCATCGGTGTCAACAGCTACTTAAATCCGAAGACCGAGGCAGAGGGCTATGAGATCCCTGGCGAACTGGCCCGTTCGACTGAAGCAGAGAAGCGCCAACAGATCGACAACCTGCGCGCTTTTCAAGCAGAACATGCCGCCGCCGCACCCGAGGCGATTAGGCGTTTGCAACATGTCGCTGAGAGCGGAGGTAATATCTTTGCTGAATTGATGGAGGTTGTAAAGGTCGCATCGCTTGGACAGATCAGCGCAGCTTTGTACGAGGTTGGCGGCCAGTACCGGCGCAATATGTAGCATTAAGGGCGACCCCAGTGGGTTGCCCTTCCTTTTGGCAGGTAGATATCCTTGTTAATTTTTTGTGAGAGGCTAGGGATCTCTTGCGTAGAGGCAGTAAACAAGGTAAATTTCTCGCTGTTCACATTGAAGTTGTTTTTTTGTGGGTTACGAATCGGTAACCCATTTTGTTTGTTGCGACCCATTCAATTTGGAGATAAGGAATGAACCTGACAATCGTTGGTACCGGCTACGTTGGTCTGGTCAGCGGTGCCTGTTTTGCCGAGATGGGCAATCGTGTCTACTGCGTCGACGTTGATGAAAACAAGATTACTGGTCTCAAGCAGGGCAAGTTGCCGATTTATGAGCCGGGTCTCGAGGCGCTGGTTAGAAACAACTTCACTGAAGAGCGCCTGCTGTTTACCACCCGTCTGTCTGATGCAATGGCAGATTCGAATATTTACTTTATTGCCGTTGGCACTCCCCCCGGCGAGGATGGCTCTGCAGATCTGAAGTACGTGCAAGCGGTGGCCCGAGAGATCGGCCAGTTGATGACCGATTACTGCGTCATAGTCGATAAATCAACGGTTCCGGTCGGAACCGCAGACCTGGTCCGGGCCACGGTCAGCGAAGAGCTTGAAAAACGTGGCGTACAGATTCCTTTCGATGTGGTCAGTAATCCGGAATTTCTCAAGGAAGGTGCGGCGATTGAAGACTTTATGAAACCGGACCGGATTGTTATCGGTAGCGACAGTGACAAAGCCCAAGAAATGATGCGCCAGCTCTATGCGCCTTTTAACCGGAATCATGAGCGGACCATGTTCATGGGGATTCGTGATGCCGAGATGACCAAATATGCCGCAAACTCGATGCTGGCGACCAAGATTTCATTTATCAATGAGATCTCCAACCTCTGTGAAGTGATGGGTGTCGATGTCGAAAATGTACGTCGTGGAATCGGTTCTGATTCGCGGATCGGTTTTTCCTTCATTTATCCAGGTTGTGGTTACGGAGGCTCCTGTTTTCCGAAAGATGTCCAGGCTCTGATCCGTATGGCCCAGGACGTCGGTTTTAGCCCCGATTTGTTGCAGTCTGTCGAAGAGCGTAATCAGCAGCAGAAAAAATGGTTCACTCGTCAATTAACCAAGCGCTTCGGAGTAGACCTGTCCGGAATGGTTTTCGGGGTCTGGGGTCTTTCCTTTAAACCCGGCACAGATGATATGCGTGAAGCGCCGGCAAAAACCTTGATTGCCGATCTGCTTGCTGCTGGTGCTAAGGTACTGGCTTACGATCCGATTGCCATGGAAACGGCCGAGCAGGAGTTGCCGCAGGAATGGTTTGCCTCGGGAAATTTAAAGCTGGTGTCGAACCAATACGAGGCCTTGGTGGGTGTTGAGGCCATGTTGTTGGTGACCGAGTGGAAGCCGTTCCGTAACCCGGATCTGGCCGCGATGGGTAGGTCGATGAAACAGAAAATTATCTTCGATGGCCGTAACCAATACGAGCCGGACTATATCCGTAACGAAGGATTTGAATATGTCGGCGTTGGTCGTTTAGCCCATGGGTGAAAATTCGAACCAGAAAGTGACCGCTGACTCAGCCTGTTTTGTCTGTGGGCCGCAAAATCCGATCGGTTTAAAAGCTGATTTTATGACCGATATTGAGTCTTGCAGTAGCCATGCACAGTTACTTCTGCAGGCTGATTTTCAAGGTTGGCAGGATGTGGTGCATGGCGGTATCCTGGCCTCCTTGCTGGATGAGGCCTGCATCTATGCCTGTCGCGCCAAAGCCGCTCAGTGTGTCACGGCGGAATTGCAGATCCGCTATCGTAAGCCAGTCCCAGTGGGGGCTCAGGTCACTGTTGTTGGTCAGTTGACCGATAGCAGCCGGAAAATCTGGTTGGCAAGTGCACAGCTGAAGATTGATGATTCTCTTTATGCTGAAGCTACGGCGAAAGTTTTTGTTCTCGACCGTTAAGGGATGTAGATATGCCGCAAGCAGGAGTGCCGGTCCTGGAGCAGTTGTCTGATCGTGAGCAAATACTGCTGGAGCAGATCCGGCAGATTATGGAGACCTATTTTGCCACTGATGTTCGGCGTATTGTCCATGCCCACGAGGTCACGGCTCACGCGTTGAATTTGCTACAATATGTCGCTGCTGATCCGCTGGTCACGCTCGCTGCCAGCTATTTACATGATATCGGCATCCCAGAAGCCGAGCGAAAATACAGGCGTTGTGATGGCAAACTTCAAGAGCAGGAAGGACCACCCGTTGCTCGGATGTTATTGGCGGATGTCGGGGCTGATGTCCTTCTGATTGAAAAAGTCTGTGATTTGGTTGGCTCTCATCACACTCCAGGTGGGGTCGATTCACCCGAATTTCGAATTCTCTGGGATGCAGATGCCCTGGTGAACCTGGCAGATGTTGTCGTCGGCAAGAGTTCAGCGGCCATTGAGGCGATACTTTCCAAGGCAATGGTTACAGAGTCTGGTTATCGAATAGCGAGGAAGCTATATCTCTCCGATTCTGACGCTTGATTTAGGTTAGCATGTTCAGAGGGTTAAATAGTGTCCATACGGAAACTCCGGATGGCACGAAATACGTTTCTGATTTGGAAACCGGTATTTTTTTGCCAGATCAAGGAAATCAAGCATTTGAGCGGAGGCGTAGCACTTTACGCCGTACAATCAAATGTGCAGATTGACGCCGAGCTGGTGGAAAAGGGCGGTTTCCGGACAGAAACTAAATAGTTTTTCTCATGTTGACACCCCTGGGTGATATTGCTATAAAGTTCGTCCCATCAGGGCGGTTAGCTCAGCGGGAGAGCATTCGCCTCACACGCGAAGGGTCACTGGTTCGATCCCAGTACCGCCCACCAGTAATTCAAGCACTTAGCGTAATGCCGAGTGCTTTTTTGCGTTTAAGAGAGTCTCCCTGCAAACATGTCCGCATCATTATTTTGTCCTCACTCGTTGAGGGGGGCGTTTTAATTCCGGCCGTCCCGGCATGATTAGGTTTCGATTTTTAAAATCGAGCTTTAACGGATTCGCAGTAATCGGATGGTTGTGTTTCGAATCCGTTACAGGTTTGATTACAACCCTCAGGCGCACATCTCTAGACCTTCGCACTGATGGCTTGCGATTTCTCCTGGAATAGTCGTCACTTTTCGATAGTCCAGGAACAGGGACCATTGGCACGACAGAAAGCCCCTTTTTCTGCGCAATTGTTCGATCATCGCATACCTCTACGCGGTTGCTTTGTAAAATTACAGCATTGCAGTCCAGCCGCTCAATGCTAGACATCTTCCAAATTTACTCTACGAATCCAATACCTCTCATTGGTGTCTGTCGCTTGTCATATGGCAGCTCTGGCACGTTAAATTACGTAATTACCATTGCTTCCAACGTTAAAAAAGTATAATGTTGCTGGGGTATTGAGAAGGGTTTGGTTATTTCTTCACCATTTGTCATGTGATTTTAAATGTTTGTGAAACTAGAATTACTTTTTGTAGTGGATTTAGCTGATTGGCGCAGATTTTGCGGTTCCCAGATCGGGAATAACGCGCTGATTTTGAGACTAATGGTCAAGTAGTATGACTCACATTGTTTAGCTTGGCTGTCTATGGTTGTCTTGGCTTTTCTTTCAGATTAAAAAAAATATATATAATGCACAGCAAGAGGATGGATTCATGAGAGGCTGTAAAGGGTTCTTCGTCGTTTTAGCATGTATCGGCTTGTTTTTAGTTTCATCCTTCATGGTTGAATCTCAGGCCGCCTGCATTCCTCCGGTGAAGATCGTTGGTTATTCTTACCCGGCGGCCTCCATTCAGGGTGCCTACGATCATGCCAGCGATTCTGTTGCCAGTGGCGGTTTGGGCCTGACCGATTTCTCTCTGCGGCTTTCGGGCGAAGTTTTTACTGAGAATTTAGTCCTTGATGGCGGATCAGTCGAACTCGATGGCGGGTATGACTGTTCCTTTACGACCAAGACCTCAACCTCTAGTATTCTCGGCACGATAACCATCTCGACCGGGGCGGCCACCTTCGCGGGGGACACCGGGGTCGTATCAATGATTCAATGTGCATTTGACGTCGATGGGGACGGTTACACCTCGATCGGTTCCTGCTCAGGCAGTGCCGATGACTGTAACGACAACGATGCCAGCGTCAATCCCGGCGCCGCCGAAATTTGCGATGGTATCGATAACAATTGCGATGGCCAGATTGAGGAAGGCTTGACGCCCACTGATGTGGATGGGGACGGCTATTATGACGCTGGCTTATGCGCCGGCGTTGCTGAAGATTGCAATGATATTGACGCCACGATTCACCCCGACGCTCTCGACATCCCTTACGATGGAATTGATCAGGATTGCAATGGAGCGGATCTTACCTTTCCCTTTGAAGGTCTTTGTACTGTATGTCATGGCCCTGAGAATACCTGGACCGGCCAACATCTTAATACTGTGGCCCCGGATGGCACCTGTGCCACCTGTCATGCTGCGCGTGTGGGTAATATACTGGCAGGACATTACGGGGATACGGTTAGAACCGCCGGCAACAATATGGCAGCCGGTTCGTCAATCCGCTGTTCCGCATGTCACGATGGGGATACTCTTCAACATGCAGGCGGCGCTAATATCGTCTGGGCAAAAGTAGAGGCTGGCTTACCCATTACCACGTGCGATACCTGTCATGAGAACCGTGCGGCCGGACATGTCACTGCCACGGCGCATGACATGCTGCGGATAATCGATTCTTCGTGCGGCAGCTGCCATACCAGTGACACCACGGTTCTCGGCTTCCCTGGTGGCGGAACTTTGGTCAGCGCTGCTGATGTTGACGCTCTGCATCGTTCCGACTGTGCTGTTTGTCACAACTACAGCGGCAGCACACCTGCTGCGAAAACAATACGGCAAGTCATTCAGCATGGCTTGAGTGGTAACGAGATCATCTGTACCGCCTGCCACACTGATAAGATAACCGGACACGCCGATCCGCATGTGCATACAGTGGGACTTGGCCCCAATGACCTCTCCTATGATGCGCCGGGACAGCTCTGCAGCGACTGTCATGTTGTCTCTACCTGGGCTGAAATAGAGGGCATCGAGCATAATGTTCCGACCAATGGACCTGGAACCTGTACAACCTGTCATTACAGCACCAGACAGGAAGTTATTGATGCCATCGCACTGGGCGCCAACCCGACCAATTGTCTGGCCTGCCATTCGGACAAGACCTTGGTCCAGCACGGCAATGAGGACCATGTGGCGCTCGGCTATGTGACTGGCGGAGCGACGCCATGCCTGACCTGCCATGACCCGGGGGTAGCCGCCAATGCGACGGTGACCGTAACGCATCTGGGCAATTGCAACATCTGCCATACGGTCGTTCCGGCCCTGCAACCCGGTATCCCGGTCGGTGGCGGCGACTGCACCATTTGTCATGCAAATACGTGGGACGTCACCCATACGGTCAATACCCCGGACCACGCCACTCTGGTTCAGATTTCAACAACGAGCTGCGGTAACTGCCACTACGATCCGCCGCCGCTTACCGATGCAGCCAACCCTAAAATACATAACAGCTGTTCTAGCTGTCACGATGCGAATGGCGGACTGATCAGCCTGGCAGTCGGTCAGGACTTCACCACCGGCGGCGACTGTGCCAGCTGTCATACCGGCAACTGGGAAGCGACCCATACGGTCGTCCCTGACCATACCGGTCTCGTCACCGTCGGTTCGACCAGCTGCGCCATCTGTCACGACGACACCCTGGTCGGCGTGAATTCCCATTTTAACTGTTCTAGCTGTCATGATGCCACGACCGGCGCTCTGCTCAGCACCGCGATCGGTCAGAGCTTCATCATTGGCGGCGACTGCACCACCTGTCATGCCGGGGCCTGGGAAGCGACCCATGCCACCAACACTCCGGACCACGGCTCCCTGGTCCAGGTCGCCGTAACCAGCTGTGCCAGCTGTCATGATGACACCTTGACCAGTCCGGCACCCGATACCCATAACGGTTGCGCCAGCTGTCACGATGCGAATGGCGGACTGATCAGCCTGGCGGTCGGTCAGGACTTCACTCTTGGCGGCGACTGTGCCACCTGTCATACCGGCACCTGGGATGCCACCCATACGGTCGTCCCTGACCATATGGCTCTGGTGACCGTCAGCGGGACCACCTGCTCCATCTGTCACGACGACACCCTGGTCGGCGTGGAGTCCCATTTCGACTGCACCAGCTGTCATGACGCCATCACCGGCGCTCGACTCAGCACCGCGATCGGTAAGACCTTTGCGGTTGGCGGTAACTGTGTCACCTGTCACACCAACACTTGGGAAGCGACCCATACCACCAATACCCCGAGCCATAACCCGCTGGTCACAGTGAGCGGAACCGGCACCACCGGAACCGGCTGTGCCTACTGTCACCTCGACCCGCCACCGTTGGTTGAGGTAGCCAATCCGGAGAACCACAATGCCTGCGGTAGCTGTCACGATGCTATCGGCGCTTTGATCAGCAGTGCCGTTGGCAAAGACTTCACCACCGGTGGTGATTGCGCCACCTGTCATAGCAGCGGCTTTGACATCACACATGCAGGATATTTACATACGGTTGAACTTGGTCCCGGTGACCTCTCCTTTGACGCGCCAGGTCAGCCCTGCAGCAACTGTCATGCTGTGGCGGACTGGTCTCAGATCGAGGGCATTCTGCACAATGTTGCGACCAATGGGGCCGGTTCCTGCGCCACCTGTCACGACAGTCCGCGGCAGGAAGTTATTGACGCCATTACTCTGGCGGCTAACCCGACCCATTGTCTCGATTGCCATTCGAACAAGTACCTAACCCCGCACCTCAATGCTGATCATGACACACTCGGTTAGGTTGTTGGCGGCACCGTGACCATAATCCATAATAGCCAATGCAGCTTCTGCCATACGGCTCCTCCGAATCTGCAGCCGGGAATCCCGGTGGGCGGCGGTGACTGTGTGGCGTGTCACACCAACACCTGGGACGTTCTGCATACCACCAATACCCCGAGCCACAACAGCCTGGTTCAGGTCGCAGCAACCAGCTGTGGCACCTGTCACAGCGATCCGCCACCGTTGACCGATGCGGGCGATCCGAAGAATCACAACCTCTGTTCCAGCTGTCACGATGTTGACGGTGGTCTGATCAGCAGTGCGGTTGGCAAGACCTTCGCAGCAGGAGGTGACTGCGCGACCTGTCATACCGGCACCTGGGAGACCGAGCACCCGGTCGCCACTGACCATACCGGTATTGTGACCGTCGCCAGCACCACGTGCGCCTCCTGTCACGATGACACCCTGGTCAGCGCTGCTGCCGATACGCATAACGCCTGCTCTAGCTGTCATGATGCCACCACCGGCGCCCTGATCAGCATTGCGACAGGCCAGACGGCACCTGGTAACTGCGCGACCTGTCACACCGGAACTTGGGAAGCCGAGCACGCGACCATGCCAAACCATACTGGTATTGTCACCGTGACAGGCACCACCTGTGGGACCTGCCATGATGACACTCTGGTCAGTGCCGCAACAGATACCCATAACGCCTGCATTAGCTGTCACGACGCCATAACTGGCGCCCTGATCAGCCTTGCGACGGGCAAGGTAGCACCTGGTAATTGCGCGACCTGCCATCCCGGCACCTGGGAGGCCGAGCACCCGGTCGCCTCTGACCATACCGGGATTGTCACCGTAGCCAGCAGCAGCTGCGCCAGTTGTCATGACGACACCCTGGTCAGTGCTGCACCAGAGACCCATAACGCCTGTGCCAGCTGCCATAACGCTGCAGACGGTGCTCTGATCAGTATTGCCACAGGCCAGGCAGCCCCTGGTGACTGCGAAACCTGTCATACAACCGGGTTTGATACTATCCACACCGCCCATGCCCATACTGTGGTGCAAGGTCCTGGTGATCTCTCCCACCTCGCCCCGGGTCAGCCGTGCAGCAACTGTCACGTAGTCTCGACCTGGGCTGAGATTGAAGGTGTTGAGCACAACGTCCTGACCAACGGCGCCGGCTCCTGTGCCACCTGTCACAACAGCCCACGGCAGGAAGTCATTGACGCGATTGCACTAGGCTCCGACCCGACCAACTGTCTAAATTGTCATTCGAACAAGGATATGACTCCCCACGGGAGTGTCGAACACGTGACGCTCGGTTATGTCACTGGTGGAACCACGCCATGCCTAACCTGTCACGATCCGGGAACCGGCACGAATGAGACGGTCACCCTCATCCATATGAGTAATTGTGCTCTTTGCCATACCGCCATCCCTGCGCTGCAGCCTGGCGTCCCGGTCGGCGGCGGTGACTGTGTGACCTGTCATACCGGCACCTGGGAAGTCGAGCACACGACCAACACTCCGGACCACAGCACCTTGGTTCAGGCTACGGCGAGCTGCGCCGATTGTCACGACAACACCCTGGTCAGTGCAGCTGTAGAGACTCATAACGCCTGCGCCAGCTGTCACGACGTGGATGGCGGACTGGTCAGCAGCGCCGTTGGTAAGGACTTCACCACCGGCGGTGACTGTGCCACTTGCCATACTGGCGGTTTTGATGCCACCCATGCAGCACATGCACATACAGTTGCCTTGGATGCCGCTGACATCTCTGCTGGTCTTTCCTGCGGCTACTGTCATGTTGTGGCGAACTGGACTGAAATAGATGGGACCGAGCATAATGTTGTCACTAACGGGGCCGGTTCCTGTGCCACCTGTCATAGCAGCCCGAGAGTAGAAGTTATGACCGCCATTGCAACGGCCGCCAACCCGACCGATTGCCTGGATTGTCATTCTGATAAAACGACGCTTCACGGCACGAGCGACCATACAGCGCTCGGCTATGTGACGACCACGGCTTCTTGCGTGACCTGTCACGATCCAGGAGTGGTTCCGAATGCGACGGTCAGCATCACGCATTTGAATAAGTGCGCCCTCTGTCATACCACTCCTCCGTTCCTGCAGCCTGGTGTCCCGGGGCAGGGTGAATGCGTTTTCTGCCACAGCAGCACCTGGGAAGCCACCCATACGACCAACACGCC
>CALZHQ010000098.1 GCA_945787295.1 uncultured Desulfuromonadales bacterium | reverse complement strand
CGGCGGGACAGACTGCGGTAGATCGTCAGGTCATCAATGAAATATTGCAATTGTTGTCCAGCCTGACCCATTGATTTTCGGTTTTGTAACCAATAAAAAGGTTCTAAAAAAGTCTTCATTTAGACACCAAGACATCAAGGCGCTAAGAGAAACAAAAACCAGGAATCGGGGTTTACGTGGTTCTCTTGGTGGCAAGAGCCTTTGCTTGGGTTATAAGACCGTTGATTTTTATCCCTGAAAAATGATTCAGCCTGCGCCGGGGGGGGATATGCAGCTGATTCCTGTTGCCTTAGCAGCGACTATCGCTGGGTCTTTGCTGGCACCATTTTATTCTGTCGCACAAGATGTCGGCTGGTCTTTGCTGGTCGGCAGTTTGTCATTTGCGCTTTTCTTCCGCAAAAGCTATAGAGCCTTTCTTCTTTTTCTGCTGCTGGTTTTTTTTCTGCTGGCGAACCTGCGCTATCCTCTCCAGTTCCCCGCCGATCCATTACTTGCACAAATCGATGCGCAGAAGTCAAAAGTAGATGTCACGGCTCAACTGAAACAGGTCCGACAGCTGGCGGACGAGCGTAGTTCCTTAGATCTGCAGTTGATCCGTTTAGTAGATAATGGTCGAGAGCTTCCTCTGACGACAGAGTGCCGGTTGCGGTTATATGTCGGTGAGAGGGTCGCGGGGCTGCTACCGGGAGACATGCTGAGTTTTACGGCTAGATTGCGTAAGCCGAGGTTATTCGGGACGCCAGGGGAATTCCACTGGCCCCGTTATCTGGCCAGTCAGAATATCGCCCTGAGCGGCTGGTTGAAAAGTGCCGATCAATTGACGCTTATCGACTCAAATCAGAGTTATCCGTTGCGTCATATCATGGCTTGGAAAGAGCGCGCCGCAGAGATTATTGAAGTGTCAATAGGGAAACGGAGTGCGCTATTGGTTCGTGCTCTGATTTTAGGGGAAGCAAAGTTGTTGCCCGACCCGGTCAGGGACAACCTCGCTCAGGCTGGAATCAGCCACCTGTTTGCCATTTCCGGGCTTCACCTGGGGCTTCTCGGAATGCTGGGTTATCGATTGCTGTTCTGTCTGTATCGAAGGTCGACGATTCTGCTGAATTGGCAACCTCCGCAGCGGGTCCTGCCATTGCTGCTGTTACCACTGCTGTTTGGTTATCTGTTGCTGACCGGGGATGCTGTCGCCACTCGCCGTGCTTTTTGTCTCGCAAGTTTTGCCGCTGCTTTCTGGTGGCTTCGCTATACGGTTAATCCGTTACGGCTGTTGCTGTTTCTGGCGCTCCTGTTTTTGCTGGTCAATCCGTTATTGCTCTGGCAGCCATCCTGGCAGCTTTCGTTTTCCGGAGCCGCCGGAATTTTGCTCTGGCGACCTCTTTGGGCGGGTCGTTTTGCTGAAGTTCCTGCTTTACTTCGCGGGCCAGCCCGTCTGTTTTTGGTAACGCTTGCGGCCACGTTGGCAACTTTGCCGCTGGTACTGGTAAATTTTCATCTGCTTGCTCCGGCCGGATTATTGGCAAATCTTTTTGCCGTGCCCATCGTTGCTCTGCTGGCACTGCCGATCGGTTTGTGTGGTCTGATTTTCCTTGACCTGACTCCTGTTGCCGAGTTCTGCTTTTCCCTGTGTGCATATCTACTCGATACCGTCCTGTTGTTGACAGAAAAACTGCTGTTGGTTCCCGGTTTGTCCGCAGAATATCTGTTCTTATGCCGTTGGCAATATGTCGGCATCGGTTTGCTGCTGCTGCCCATGATTCTCCATGCTCAACCCTGGATGAAGAGAGCGCGCTGGCAATTCGTCGCTGGTTGTTTGTTGCTTGCCCTGCTGAGTGGTTATTCGCCTGCTGCTGGTCCGGCCGAGCTATCGCTCTATATGCTAAGTGTTGGCCAGGGAGAGTCGCTGCTGTTGACCAATCGCTCAGAAGCGCTGTTAGTCGACGGAGGAGGGCTTTACAGCAACCGTTTCGATGTCGGTGAGCGCCTGCTAGCGCCAGCCCTCGGGGAATTGGGGGTCAACCGCTTGACTGCGGTGGTATTGACCCACGATCATCCCGATCATCGCAAAGGGCTTATTTTTGTCTTACGACATTTCCCGGTCGAGACATTCTGGTCAGGGGTGGCGTTTGCCGATCTGCATCCCCAATTACAAGCGGTTTTGACGGAAAAAAAGATTCCCGTACGAAGCTTACCCGCGGGCTGGACTGATGTGCCTTTCCCGGAGGCTGAGCCGTTACAAATATTCTCTGCGCCTGAGCGGCAGAATAAAAACAATTCTTCGCTGGTTCTATACGTGCCTGCTCGACCTGGTGGGCTGCTGTTGACGGGCGATCTGGAGAAACGTGGTGTGCGGAAGTTGATAGCGGCAGGTGTTCCCGGTCCTGTTTCGGTGTTGAAATTGCCCCACCATGGCAGCCGGCACTCGAACACCGAAGAACTGCTGAAACTGTTGCAGCCCGATGTCTGTCTGGCTTCTGCCGGTTATCAGAACCGCTATGGTTTTCCTGCTCGGCAGTTGGTTGAATATCTGCAACGACAGAACGTTCCTTTGTATAGAACTGATATAATGGGAACAGTAAGGGTACGCAACCATTCTGACGATTGGCAGATAGATCTCTGGAAAGATGGGCTTTTCCGTTGACACAAAGGGGGGAGGCTGATAAAAAAGACTGTAATTATAGGGAGCTTATGATTGAAAGCCAATTAACAGTTCTTGTTGTTGACGATGAATTGTTTTTCCGCAAACTCTACCGTGACCTGTTGGCAGACGAAGGTTATCTTGTCGAGGCCTGTGAGAATGGTGATGATGCCATCTTTCGAATGCAACAGGGACAAGTTGACCTTGTTCTGACCGATATGGTCATGCCGGGCAAGTGCGGTCTGGAAGTTCTGCGGGCCTCCCGCTTGTTGCCCAACCCCCCGGAAGTCATTCTGGTGACCGGTTATGCCAGTGTCGAATCAGCCATTCAGGCCCTGAAAAACGGTGCCAGAGACTACTTGGTCAAACCGTTCAATCCTGATGAGTTGAAACACCTGGTTCGTACCTGCCTCGATCAACGTCGTGTGCTGGCAGAGAATGAGCATCTGAAAGCTCAGATCCGTCTTTTTCAAACCGGTCAGTCACTCTCCTCTCTAATCGATCTGGAACGCCTGCTCCCGCAGGCTTTGGATGCTCTACTGTGTGAGGTAGAAGCGGCTAATGGTTGTGGATTTGTCCTGAAGGGGGGCTTCGAGCTGGGTTGGACGGTGTTGCGGAATCTGCGTGATGATGTTGTCGAACAACTGCTTGAAATTGTCTTGCCGCATATAGATGTCGCCGGCGGTTTCCAATCGCTTAAGGATATTTCTCTGCCCGCTCGCACCGATTTACCGCTCGACATTGAGGAGCTCTGGTTCTTGCCTTTGGGTGATGATGACGAGCTGAAGGGGGGACTGATTGTTACGGCAGCTTCGGCAGGTCAGCTGCAACAGTCTGTGTCACCGGACCTGCGTTACCTTTGTGATCAGATTGTTCTTGGCTTTGAAAATGCGTGCCGTTTCCAGGACGCTCAGGAGTTGATGTATACCGATGATCTGACCGGTTTGTACAATCATCGCTATATGCAGGTTGCTCTGGAACAGGAGATCCGGCGTTCACAGCGTTACGGCCTGGAATATTCTCTGCTGTTCCTCGATTTGGATCGTTTCAAAGAAATAAATGATCAGCATGGTCACCTGGCGGGGAGTGCTGCTTTGCAGGAGGTCGCAGGCCTGCTGCGGCAGTGTGTGCGGGACGTTGATACTCTGTTCCGTTTCGGGGGCGATGAATTTGCCGCCATGCTGGTAGAGACCGATGGGCGCACCGCACGGATTGTTGCTGAACGGATTCGCAAGACAATCGATGAGCATGTCTTCCTGGTAGAGCAGGGAATCTCCGCTCATTTGACGGTGACCGCCGGCTTCTCAACCTTCCCGACAGATGCCGTGGAAAGGGACGTTCTGCTCGATCTCGCTGACCGGGCCATGTATGCTGGCAAGTGCTCCCGTAACGTGATCTGCGGTGTCGAGGATATCCCGGAGCGGTAAGATTCTGTCTTCGGCTTCTTCGGTCTTCTGGCCTTTTCGACTTATTGCTTGATTAACCAAAAATCCCATCTTTCTCTTCCTGATAAAAAAAACGCTGAAATATCTCTGTGCCCCCTTTTAGTCTCGGCCAAAATAAGGTATCTTGTCGGGCTTGTGTGCGCAATCGGGTCAAGGCTAGATAAGCAATTTCAGTGGTTAGCAAGAAAAGGAATAAGCCTTTGAGTATTACAGCAATTAAAGGGATGAATGACATCCTGCCGGGCGATATTGAAACCTGGCAGTTCCTTGAGGCGACGGCCCGTGAGGTTTTTGGGACTTTCGGTTTTGCTGAAATTCGGACCCCGGCCGTGGAAAAGACCGAGCTGTTCTGCCGTTCCATCGGCGAGACGACCGATATTGTCGAAAAAGAGATGTACACTTTCGATGATAAGAGCAATAACTCACTGACTCTGCGCCCCGAAGGGACGGCACCGGTCATGCGTTCCTTTATCCAGAATAAATTATATAATCTTGATCCGGTCTCCAAGCTCTACTATATGGGGCCGATGTTCCGTTACGAGCGGCCGCAAAAAGGTCGTTACCGTCAATTTCATCAGATCGGTGCCGAGGTCCTCGGGGTTGAAGATCCGAAGATCGATGCTCAGGTTCTGGCGATGCTGCATCAGTATTTCTGCCAGATCGGGATCGAGGCCGTTTCCCTGCAAGTTAATTCTCTCGGCTGCCCGGAATGCCGGCCCGCTTACCGTCAGCAATTAATCGACTATCTCGAGCAGCGGCTCGACAAACTCTGCCCGGATTGCCAGCGGCGCTACCAGAGCAATCCGCTGCGGGTCCTTGATTGTAAGGCTGCCGGGTGTAAAGAAGCGACCGTCGATGCTCCAGCAGTGCTTGAACATCTGTGTGACGTCTGTGAGGTGCATTTTTCTGCCGTGAAGAAACATCTGTCAGCTTTAGCCATCCCCTTTGAGGTGAATACCCGGATGGTACGCGGCCTCGATTATTATGTCCGCACCACCTTTGAAATGGTCACCGATCAGCTCGGCTCGCAGAACGCAGTCGCCGCTGGAGGTCGCTATGATGGCTTGGTCGAAAGTCTCGGTGGGCCAGCTCTGCCGGGTATCGGTTTTGCGATCGGTGTCGAGCGCTTGGTCCTGATGAAGGGGGAAGGGCGGATCGCACCTGAGGTGCCGCAACTTTTTATTGCCGCCATGGGTGAAGAGGCTGCCGACCAGGCGTTTGTGCTGATGACCGAACTGCAACGCGCTGGCATTCGCGCAGAGATGGATTATCAAGGCAAGAGCCTGAAAGCGCAGATGCGTCGCGCCAATAAGTTGAAAGCAGCTTACACACTGATTCTGGGGGATGAGGAGCTGACGTCGGGGCAGGTGCAACTCAAAGACATGACTGACAGCAGTCAAGCGACAGTGGCATTGGACAGTTTGGCCACAACCTTGACGAGCAAGCTGTCGGGTCTGCCAGAATAGTTTAAAAAATTTAAACTTTGCCGGCTCCGCTTCTGCTTGACCGGTAGAGAAACTGATTCATATAATCAACGTTTGCCGATCATAAAAGTATGCCGTTTATATCGGAACTTCATTTGGAGGAACAGTTTTGAACGATCAACTCGGAAACTGGAAAAGAACTCATCGCTGTGGTGACCTAGCAGCTGCAAATATTGGCCAGGAAGTATGTCTGATGGGTTGGGTGCAGCGGCGGCGAGATCATGGCGGATTGATATTTATTGACCTGCGCGATCGGGAAGGCGTTATTCAGTTGGCTCTTGATCCGGACCGTGATCTTGCTTCGTTGCAGAAGGCGGAGCAGGTACGGAACGAATTCGTGCTGGCAGCCAAGGGCAAAGTTTCTCCTCGGCCCGAGGGGACTGTCAACCCGAAGATGAAAACCGGTGAGGTTGAAGTTGAGATCAGTGAGCTGAAAATTCTCAATCGATCAGAAACTCCGCCGTTCATGATCGACGAATTTTCTGAAGTTGCGGAAAATATTCGCCTGAAATATCGTTATCTCGATCTGCGTCGACCTGCCTTGCAGAATAATCTGGTGATGCGTCACCTGGTCGCAAAAACGGTGCGTAACTATCTTGATGGTGAAGGTTTTCTTGAGATCGAAACACCGGTCTTGACTAAGAGTACCCCAGAGGGAGCCCGCGATTACCTGGTGCCGAGTCGGGTAAATACCGGCAACTTCTACGCTTTGCCACAGTCTCCGCAGCTGTTCAAGCAGTTGCTGATGGTCTCAGGTTTCGACCGCTATTTCCAGATCGTCAAGTGCTTCCGTGATGAGGACCTGCGCGCCGACCGCCAGCCGGAATTTACCCAGATCGACTGCGAGCTGAGTTATGTCAATCGCGATGATGTCATGGGGGTGATGGAAGGAATGATCGCAACCATCTTCAAGGAAGCGATCGGGGCTGAAGTCTCGCTGCCGATGGCACGCCTTTCTTACTCTGAGGCGATGGATCGTTTCGGTGTTGACAACCCCGATCTGCGCTTTGATCTGGAACTGATCACCATCACTGACCTGGTGGCCGGTTCAAATTTTAAAGTTTTTGCTGATGTGGCGGCAAAAGGTGGTCTGGTAAAAGCACTTAATGCCAAGGGCTGTGCGACCTTCTCTCGCAAGGAACTGGATGATCTGACCGATTATGTCAAGATCTACGGTGCCAAGGGGCTGGCTTGGGTCAAGGTGACCGAGGAAGGTTGGCAGTCGCCGATTGCAAAGTTTTTTACTGCCGAGGAACTTGCGGCGTTGAATGATAAATTGGGCGCAGAGGTTGGTGATCTGCTACTGTTTATGGCTGATAAACCTCGCGTCGCTAACGAAGCTCTGGGCCGTTTGCGCGCTCACCTTGGGCAGAAGCTGGGCTTGGCAGACAAGACCGATTATAAGTTTGTCTGGATTACCGATTTCCCGCTGTTTGAATACGATGAAGGTGAAAGGCGCCACGTTGCGGTGCACCATCCCTTCACGTCGCCGTTGGAGGAAGATATTCCGCTGTTGGATTCAGAACCGGGTAAGGTTCGTGCCCAGGCCTACGATCTGGTGCTCAATGGTTCGGAAGTCGGCGGGGGCAGCATCCGTATCCATGATCAGGCAGTTCAGTCTCGGATGTTTGAGATGCTCGGTATCGATGAAGAGGAACAGCGGGAAAAGTTTGGCTTCCTGCTTGATGCCCTCAGCTACGGTGCGCCACCGCATGGTGGTATCGCTTTCGGACTTGATCGTTTGATGATGATTCTGACCGGTGCTGATTCGATCCGCGATGTGATTGCATTTCCGAAAACCCAGAAGGCCACCTGTCTGCTTTCTGAAGCGCCTAATGATGTCAATGAAAAGCAGCTGCAGGAGCTGGGAATCCGCTTGCGGGCACGACAAAAGCAGTAAGGCAATAACCTGAACTTAACGATTGAAAAGAGGGCAGATGTATAATCGCCTGATGATTGTCATAGTCGGTGTTGTGTTATTGGCTGCCTGTGCCAAGCCGCCGGTTGCAGAACTTGAAGATACTCGCAACGTAGTCGCTTATGCCTATGCGGCAGGGGCTTCTCAGCTGGCAGCAGAACACTACGCACTTGCTACGAATGAATTAAGTATCGCAGAAAAGCTGGTTCAGCAGGGTCATTACCGCGAGGCGGAGAAGTCTCTTGGGCTTGCCCGTGATTATTCTAACAAGGCACTCGCTGAGACCGTTCAGCGCAAGCGACAGTATCAACTGGAACAGAAGCGCCTGGCCGAGGAAAAGCGCCTGGCCGAGGAAAAAGCTCAGGCGGAACTTGTGCGCAAGCAACAAGCTGAGGCCAAGAAGCCAGCTGAAAAGAAAGAGCCGGCGCCGAAGCCTGTCGTGAAAAGCCCGCCAGTGCCGGAATTAAAGCTTGTTGATCAGGTTGAGGTTGCTGCCGGTGATAACTTGGCAACAATTTCGGCGAAGCCTGAAGTCTATAAAGATAAAATGCTCTGGCCATTAATCTACAAAGCCAATCGTGACCAGATCAAAGATCCGCAAGAGATTTTCCCCGGCCAGCTCCTGCTGGTTCCAAGAGATAAGAGTTCTGAAGAGATCGAAGCGGCCAGGCAGGAAGCGGAAGAGCTGAACCTTTTTTGAGGACCGGTGGATTATCCCCTCACAAAAAGCATTTATCCTCTTGAAAAAAGTCGTTTTTTCTTGCGACCGGAGTGGGGAGATGCTTTTTTTTGGTTTGCCGCTTGAGATCAATTTCAACCATGTCCAGTGCTGCATGAAAAAACCTTAAAAAACAAACTTTTAGGATGTTTGATTTCTCGGTATAGATAATTTTACTTCAAAGCGCAAAGGCTCTTGACAGTCAAAAATTGTTTGTATACTGTATACACCGCTATCTAGTGTGATTAGGCGTAAGTCAAACGGGGTTATTTTCCTGCCTGTCGGTTGCGACAGGCGAAATTATCTTAAAGGAGAGAGAAATGGCTAGACCAAAAATTGCTCTGATCGGTGGTGGACAGATTGGTGGCGTACTTGCTCAACTTTGTGCATTGCGCGAACTGGGTGATGTCGTTTTGTTTGACATCGTCGAAAACATGCCTCAGGGCAAGACTCTGGATATTGCTGAGGCTGCCCCGGTTGACGGTTTTGATGTCAGCGTAACCGGTACCAATGATTACAAAGACATCGCAGGTGCCGATGTCGTTATCGTGACCGCCGGTCTGCCGCGTAAGCCGGGCATGAGCCGGGATGACCTGATCGAAGTCAACTCCAAGATCATGACTTCTGTGTCCGAAGGCATCAAGCAGTACGCACCGAATTCATTCGTCACAATGGTTACCCTCTGCCAGAAGATTACCGGCTTCCCGTCGGAGCGCGTTTGTGGCCAGGCTGGTGTCCTCGACTCCGCTCGTTTCGCAGCGTTTATCGCTTGGGAACTGGGCGTTTCCGTCAAGGACGTATCCGCTATTACTCTTGGCGGCCACGGCGACACCATGGTTCCGTTGGTTCGTTACGCCTCTGTGGCAGGTATTCCGGTCATGGAACTGCTCGAGCAGAAGTACGGTAATGCTGCCAAGGCCCAGGAAGTTATGACCGCTATGGTCGAGCGGACCAAGGCTGCCGGTGGCGAAGTTGTTAAGCTGCTTGGTAACGGTTCCGCTTTCTACAGCCCGGCATCTTCAGCTGTTGCCATGGCTGAATCCTTCCTGAAGGACCAGAAGCGTGTTCTGCCAACGTGTGCTCTGCTTGAGGGCCAGTATGGTGTTGATAACTTCTATGTTGGTGTCCACTGTGTGATCGGCGCTGGCGGCATCGAGAAGATCCTCGAACTGAAGCTTGACGAGACCGAGCAAGCTCTGATGGACAACTCTGTTGCCGCAGTTAAAGAGCTCGTCGGTAGCATGAACATCTAAGTGTTATCCTGATCTGGATTGATCCAGAAGGGCAGCCATCCGGCTGCCCTTCTTCTTACGTATAAATATTCGAAAAGTCGAATAAAGATAAGAAGCTTCGTCTGCCGCAGAAAGACGATGCAAAGTACTAAAGTAGGGCGGGTATTCTTGTATACAATTTTATCTGGCGCATATTAGCCGCTTGTGATAGGATTCCGCCGCTTCGGTCAAGCTGTTCTGTTAATAGCAGCAAATCACGTGTAAAGGAGAAAGACGCTAATGAGCGCGAAAGCGGAAATCGAAATCATCGAGAGATACTGCAAAGGGTGTGCTATCTGTGCTGAATTCTGCCCTACCAAGGTTCTTGAGATGGACGCATTTGTTGTCAAGGTCGCCAATGCTGATGCATGTATCGCATGTAATCAGTGTGAATTACGCTGCCCTGATTTCGCAATTAAAGTTCACAAGCTTTAGGACGCTATAGGAGGTCGTTTCGTGGCTAAAAAAGTAGCTCTATTACAGGGGAACACTGCATGCGCCATGGGTGCTATCTATGCAGGCTGCACATTTTTCGGCGGCTACCCCATCACTCCCTCTACCGAAGTTGCGGAAGTTATGTCTGAAGAACTTCCTAAAGTCGGTGGCAAGTTTATTCAGATGGAAGACGAAATCGCTGCGATGGCATCGGTTATCGGAGCTTCCTTAACCGGCGCAAAGTCGCTGACCGCTACATCCGGTCCCGGTGTCTCCCTGAAGCAGGAACTGATCGGTTATGCCTGTATCGCTGAGACTCCCTGTGTCATCGTCAACGTTATGCGTGGCGGTCCTTCGACCGGTATGCCGACCGGCCCTGGCCAGTCTGACGTTATGCAGGCCCGTTGGGGGACCCACGGTGACCACGCTGCGATCGCTGTTGCTCCGGCATCCTGTCAGGAGATCTTCTCCGAGACCGTCCGTGCTTTTAACCTGGCTGAGAAATACCGTATGCCGGTTCAGGTCCTGTTCGACGAGATCGTTGGTCACATGCGTGAGCGGATCGAGTTCCCCGAGCCGGGTGAGCTGGAAGTCATTGATCGTGCCGCTCCGACCTGTTCTCCGGAAGACTACAAGCCGTTTGATGCGAAATCGGATACCGATGTTCCGCCTCTGGCAGCCTTCGGTTCTGAATACCGTTTCCATGTTACCGGCCTGAACAAAGCTGCTGATGGTTTCCCGACCACCAAGGCAAGCCTGGTCGACTTTGAAGAACGTCGTCAGATTGCCAAGGTTGAGTGCCCGGAAGCCCGCGCAGATATCGAACTGAATGAAGAGTACCTGACTGAAGATGCTGAAGTCATTATTCTTGCTTACGGGTCCAGTGCCCGTTCCGCTCGTTATGCTGTTAACGAACTGCGTCAAGATGGTATCAAGGCTGGCCTGTTCCGTCCGATCACTCTCTGGCCGTTCCCGGAAAAACGCGTGATTGAGCTTGGCAAGCAAGCTAAGGCGATCGTTGTTCCGGAAATGAATCTCGGTCAGATGATTTTTGAAGTTGAGCGTCTGGTTAAGAATGACTGTAAGCTTGCTGGTGTTAACCGTGTCGACGGTGACCCTCTCACCCCTGGTGAGATCATTAACCAGGTTAAGGAGGTCCTCTAATGGCTTACGATTACGAAAAGTCTATTCGTCCCGGTAAGTTGCCGCACATCTGGTGCCCAGGTTGTGGCCACGGAATCGTCATGAAGGGTCTGATCCGCGCCATGGATACCTGTGGTCTGGAGAAGAACAACACTGCTATCGTTTCCGGTATCGGTTGCGCTAGCCGTCTGCCTGGCTACATGGATTTCAACACCCTGCACACCGCACACGGTCGTGCAGCTGCTTTTGCTACGGGTGTTAAAATGGCCAAGCCGGAAATGAACGTTATCTGCTGTGGTGGTGACGGTGACGGTACCGCTATCGGTGGTAACCACTTCATCCATGCCTGTCGTCGTAACATCGACATGACTTATGTGTTGATGAACAACTACATCTACGGCATGACCGGTGGTCAGTTTTCTCCTTGTACTCCGACAGGTGACAAGGCGTCGACCACTCCTTACGGCAACCCTGATCCCATTTTCGATATCAGCAAGTTGGCAATCGGCGCTGGTGCAACCTTCGTTGCCCGGACTACCGCTTTCCATGCGACCCAGATCGATAAGCTGATCGCTGAGGGTATTAAGCATAAGGGGATGTCAATCATCGAAGTTATCGACGATTGCCCGACCACTTATGGTCGTCGTAACAAGTTCCGCAGTGTCGTCGACATGATGAAGCGTCTTAAGGAAATTGCTGTGCCTGTTGCCGCAGCGTCCAAGATGACTGCTGAGCAGCTCGAAGGCAAGACTCTGACTGGTGTTCTCTACAAAGAAGACAAGCCGGAGTACTGCGAGCAGTACGCAAAAATTATCGAGCGCGTTCAGGGCGCCTGAATCCACCCTAAAGGAGACTAGAATCATGGCTGAAAGATATGAACTTCGGTTTTCCGGTGCTGGTGGTCA
>CALZHQ010000097.1 GCA_945787295.1 uncultured Desulfuromonadales bacterium | reverse complement strand
TGGCACGTTGAGTGGCTGGTTGAGAAAGGGTGTTTTGACCAGATCCGGCAGTTCTTGAATAAAGAGATTGGAGTTATAGAGATAGTGGAAGAAGATTATGCGGACATTCTCGATTCACCCAAAGAGGTAATGAGATTGCAGGAGTTGATCGATGAGCATGAGAGCTGGCTGAAGAAGAAAGAGAAACCAAAGAAAACCGGAAAGAGTTAGTGACCCTGAATTGTCGTTTGCCAAATGGTATCCACCCTCCCACATTGCATTGTCGTGACCTTCAAAGCAAACACTCTTCACTCCTGAGTTGATATCGGATATATAGTGGAATCGGCCGATACCTGAAGCGCTGATGGAAGGCGAATTACCTGCGCAGGAATTCCCGACCCTTTATCGCTTGTTGATATCATTCGATGATGATATTCTGCGAAACCACAGGTGGGTCGCACAGGAACATGTTCGGGCTATCGGGCAGGATATAACCGGCATCAAAAGGAGATACGCAATGGGCGAAAAGAGCAAGAAAGATAAAGACAAGAGTCAGAAACAAAAGGCAAAGAAAAAAGAACAAAAGGCAAAAAAGAAGCAGGATAAGCAACAGAGAAAAAACCCGTAATAAGAAGCAGGCTTCAAACGCTTGAAAACCAGCATTCCTGGCGAAGTTCAGAACCCGGCTTCTCGGTTCCTTCTCGGGGTCATTTCTTACCTTAGAAGGCCCATTTCGGCTCTAGAATCGACAATCTGAAGAATCGAGAGATCGATGCCAAGAGCGGATCGATGCTTCTTCCCGAATGCGTCTGTGCATTTTCCGAGAGCCTTCAGTTTCTTACGCCGTCGATTTTGACCATCAAAACGTGCATTTAAGCGGAAAAGACGGCCTGTTTTTCAGTGATTAGTTCATGATATCAATGGGTTAGCATGGTCCGACCCCGAGAACGCATGTTCTTACAATAAGTAAGTCGATCGATTGTAGCGAACAACCGATGAGTCAACTCTCCCCAGCCAAGAATATCCTGGTCCGCTGCCCGAACTGGGTCGGTGACCTGATCATGGCGACCCCGGTTTTCGAATGCCTGCGGGCGAACTGTCCCAAGGCCCGGATCATCGCCCTCACCCGTGCCTACAATGCCAAGATCATCGAGGACGCCTCCTGGGTTGACCAGGTCATCGCCTGTGATGACAAGTCTTTCGCGGGAATCAAGGCGACGGCAAGAGCGATCCGGGAGGCTGAGGTCGATGCAGCCCTGCTGCTGCCGAACTCGCCACGCTCCTACCTGTCGGTCCGTCTGGCCGGGGTCCGCGATATCTTCGGCTATCGCCGCGGCATCAGGTCCGCCCTGGTCAAGGGACCGGTGCCGGAGAAAGACGGTAGAGGCTACCTGCCGATGCCGATGGTCGACTACTACCTCGATCTGTGCCGTTGGCTCGGTTTGACGGTGCCGGAGTACCCGGGTCCCAGCCTCTGCATTTCGGACGACCTGCAGCATCAAGCCGACCGGTTGCTTAAGAGCTACCACATCTCTGCCGACGAGATGCTGATCGGACTGAACCCGGGTGCAAAGTTCGGCGCCTCGAAATGCTGGCCGCCTGAGTACTTCGCTGAACTGGCTGATCGCCTCGAAGCCGAATGGGATTGCCGCCTGCTGCTGTTCGTCGGGCCCGGTGAAGACCAGATCGCAGAACAGATCATGGCGGCGACCAAGTCAAAACTGATCAACTCCAGTCCAGACAGCGTCGACCTGGCCCTTCTCAAACCGATGATCCGGCGTTGCGAGATCTTGATCACAAACGATACCGGCCCGCGTCATTATGCCACTGCCTTCGATCTGCCGGTGGTGGTGATCATGGGCCCGACCGATCCGCGCTATACCGCTTCGAACCTGGAGAAGACCATCGTCCTGCGCAAGGAACTGGACTGTTCGCCCTGTCATAAGAAAGAATGCAGCGAAGGGCATGCGTGTATGCGCGAGATCCGCCCGGAGGAGGTGCTGGAGGCGGTTAAAC
The DNA here is from genome assembly GCA_945787295.1 of uncultured Desulfuromonadales bacterium. The sequence continues at coordinate 7,018 of CALZHQ010000097.1, read as the reverse complement.
GTCTCTTGGACGCGGAACGAGGTACGCGGAACACGAAACACGGTTTAGGACCTCAGTCACGAATTGTATCGGGAGCGGATTGAGCATACGGAGGTGTTTTGTACATCTCCCTATCTGACCGACTCCCTGTCTCCCTGGCATAGTAACCCGTCACATCTTCATAACGGCATAGAGACATGATCTCAGATTTCTACCAAGCGCGGTGGCAGCAGGTGAAAGCCTCCCAAGACCCTGCGGCCTGTCGGGCTCTCGCTGAAGAGTTGGCCTATACGATACTCGATCGACATTTCTTCAACGATGCGTTCGAGGAGGATTCGGTCCGGCTGCTCTGTGAAATGGCGACCTCCTTCGAGAACAGGGAGATGAACCAGATCGCGGCCTCGGCACTGTTCGGTATCATCGTCGAGAGCCTCTGCGACGATTTTGAAGAGTTGCAGACTGCGGCTTATAACCGGCTGATGAGCTATATCCTCGGCTACTGCAAGGACCTGCCCGGTGGCCAGGCGCTTGCCAACCGCATGAAGCAGTTCGGTATGCACGGTTTCGAAGACCTCTACCGCCGCATCGAGCGTTTGCGCAAGACCAGCTGCAACTATCGCGACCTGCCGGCGGCCCCCAAGAAGGTCATGATCCTTTCCAGGGTGACGATCGGCGCCGACGTGGCGGTCGCCAGCGTACTGATCCAGCGGTTGGCGCGCAGCTACCCGGATGCCGAGATCATCGTGATCGGCGGCGACAAGGTCAACGCCATGATCAGCGGTCATCCCCGGGTGCGCACCAGGACCGTCTCCTACGCCCGGCGCGGCGGCCTGATGGAACGCCTGCTCAGCTGGTTCAAGGTCCTCGAGGTGATCGATGCCGAGATCGCCGGACTGGGCCCGGACCAGGTGCTGGTCGCCGACCCAGAATCGCGCCTGTCGCAGCTCGGTGTGCTGCCGCTGGTCGATGACCGCTGCTACCTGTTCTTCAACAGTCGCAGCAGCCATTCCTATCCGCAGAACCTGTCGATCAGCGAGATGGTCAACTATTGGTACAATCAGGTGACCGCTGAACGCGATGCCTGCTATCCGGCGGTCTGGCTGCAGCCGTCGGTGACCCGTCAAGCTCGAAAGAGTGTCGCCCGTCTGCGTGCGGCCGGCGACAGGCGGCTGGTGATGGTCAACCTCGGGGTGGGTGGTAATTCTCGCAAGCGGGTCGATGACGAGTTCGAACAGATGATGATCCTCGAACTGCTCAAGGAGCCGGAGACTGTGGTGCTGCTCGACAAGGGTTTCGGCCGCGAGGAACTGGAACGCAGCGAGGCGCTGCTGCAGGCCGCGATCAACGCCGGCTACGAGGTGGCCGGTACCGATTTCGGAGCGCTCGCATCCGTATCGATCGACGCCAGGCTGATCGGTGTCGCGGCCGGGATCGACGAGGCGGCGGCACTGATCGGCTGCAGCGACGAGTTCATCGGCTACGATTCGGCTTGTCAGCATATCGCTGCGGCCCAGGAAATCCCGACCTACACGATCTTCGCCGGCTCGAACAATACCCGGTTCGTCAGGCGCTGGTGTCCCACCGGGCTCGGCCGACGCGAGATCATTCACGTCGACACGCTGACCCAGCCGCCGGTGTATAATCGGCAGACCATCCTCATGCGCCTGATGCATGCCCGGAGACAGTGAATGAGGGTCCTCTTCATCTATCCTAATAGTGAATCGCAGGTCGGCTTCAACTACGGTGTGGCCAGTCTCTCTGCGGAGTTGAAGCAGCATGGCCACCAGGTCGCCTTCTGGCAGCTCTGTGAAGATATCGAACCGATGCCGGACGTCGACCGGGTCGCCGCGAAGATCGCAGAGGAGCAGCCGGACCTGATCGGCTTCTCGGTGGTGACCAACCAGTGGCAGCTGACCGCCCGGGTCGCCACCTGGTGTCGCCAGTCAACCGATGCGCCGCTGGTCTGTGGTGGGATCCACGCCACCGTGGCCGCCGAGGAGGTCCTCAAGAGTGGCCTCTTCGATTACATCCTGACCGGTGAGTGCGAAGGGGCGTTCCTCGAGTTTATCGAGCGACTGGAGAAGGGGGAAGATGTACGCGGCCTTAAGAACCTCGGCTACCTGGACGGCGACCGACCGGTCATCAACCCGGTACGACCCCTGCCGGCGCTGACAACCCTGCCGCAGAAGGATTACGAGATCTTCGATTTTCAGCGCATCATCGACGCCAAACGCGGCTGGGTGGGGCTCATGGCCTCGCGCGGTTGTCCGTTCAACTGTACTTACTGCTTCAATCACCTGATGGTTAAGAAATACCGCACGGACCTCGATTGCAGCTTCAAGGGGCTCAACTACATCCGTCACCACAGCGTCGAGCAGATGATCGCTGAGATCGAGTTTCTCGAGAGTCATTACGAGAACATCACCATGTACATCTTCGATGATGACCTGTTTACCTACGACAAGGACTTCATCGTTGAGTTCTGCAGGGAGTATAAGAAGGCCTCCAGAATGCCGTTCGTGGTTAACGGCCATGTCGGCTTCTGGGATGAAGCGCGAGCCCGGGTGCTTGCCGAGGCGGGCTGCAAAATCGTCAAGTTCGGAGTGGAAAGCGGCAGCCCGAAGGTGCGTAAGCAGATCATGCGCCGCCACATGTCGAACGAGGCGATCCAGGACGCGATCGCCATCTCCCATCGCTACGGAATGCACAGCTCTTGCTTCATCATGTTCGGCCTGCCGCATGAGACGCAGGAAGATGTCATGCAGACTATCCAGTTGATGGCCGATGCGTTGCCAGGTCGCTACCGCTGGACCTTCTTCTATCCGTTCCCCGGCACCGAATCCTACGACCTCGCCCAGAATGGCGGCTTCATCGATCGTGAGAAGTTCGCTACGCTGGTCAATTTCACCGATGAGAGCTGTCTCGATTTCGGTCCGGAACAGAACCTGTTCCTCAGGAAGGTGGCCAAGGTCCTGCCCTGGTTCGTCAATGCCTATTCGAATCTGGAAGTCGCTCCGTTCTACATGGAGCAGGTGGAGAGGATTCTGGCTTTCGATGCAGACCAGTGGGAGGTTGCGAAGGATACCGTTGTCGATGAAGATAAAGCAATCTCCGCCCGGTTCTCGGCAGAGGGGCAGACCCATTATGCGATCAAATACAACCGCTTCATGGGCGTGATTTCGGATTTTTTCGTCGACGGATAGTCTGCCACATGCGGCGTTAAGAAAAAACAAGAGCATTTTTCCGGCCCATTAGACGTGAACGTCTAACGGGGCAGGCAGAGGGCGCAGCAGCTTGTACGGGAACTCCTCTCAGGGAGACAAGGCATGGGCACGATAGACGATGCGCTCGAGAAGGCGCACCGGATTCGCCAGGGACAAGAGACGGCAGAGACGGACGAGACGGGAGCCTTCCCCCTCGCGTCGCCCCGATCGGAATTTCAGGACTTCTGCCGGAACATCGACGGGATGTCCAGCATCCCATTTCGAGTTGTCGATAGCCGGGACCAGACAATCTACGAATCGCAGGAGCCCGTCGACGAAGAAGGGGAGAGCGTGTTGACGCTCGACTGCCGCCACAACCGGAAATCCCTTTTCCGCATCCTCTGCAAGGCTGGTGACCGGAACCCCGGACAAACGGTCAACATGATGTTTGCGCTCAAGAAGATGGGCCTTCAACATCAGATTCTTCTGGATACACACGACGGCCTCTCAGGGGAGATCGACCAGACCTACCGTTTGCTCCATTTCTTCTACACGCTACCGTCCCTGCTCAGGCGAGAACTGGACTGGCACGAACTGTGTCAGCTCAGCCTCGAGCGTATCTGCCGGATCCTGCGTGCCGAGAGCGGTTCGGTTTTTCTCCAGGACGCAGAGACGGGGTCGTTGCGGGCCGCCGCCATCACAGGAAGAAAACTCGTAAAGGGAACGGTGGCAATTATGAATCCTAATATCGTTCAGTGGATGAAGGATAACAAGGGTGCGCTGCTTATCGAAAATGTGAAGGCACATCCTGCATTCAAGGGGAGAGGAGACTACCGAACCCCATCCTTTATTGCAATCCCTCTCTATTATCATCCTTCAATACGGGGAGAGCGTCTGGCAGGAATCCTTAATCTTGCCGACCCGGTGGATCGACCGGTTTTCTCCTCTCAGGATGCAAGATTCGCCTTTGCCGCAGGCGCCTACGCTGTCTTTCTCGCAAAAACCAAGCCGGAGAGAACGGGAAAGAGTGGAAGATAGTCATATACTGCCACTCGCTTCTTATCCATGACGGGGTCGGTCCCATGCTATTCAAACTCTTTCTCGCCTTCACCCTCATTCCAGCTCTGGAACTCTACCTGCTCATGAAAATCGCCTCGCACATTGGCGCCCTCAACACGCTCATCATTGCCATCGTTACAGGTTTTCTGGGGGCGTGGCTCGCACGACTGGAAGGGTGGAACACGTTGGCCCGCTTGCAGGACGCTGTGCGGGAAGGACGCTTGCCGGCGGACGAATTGCTGGACGGAGTCCTCGTGGTCGTGGCGGCCGTTGTGCTCATCACCCCGGGATTCTTGACCGATGTGGCCGGATTGCTGCTGCTTTTTCCACCGTCTCGTGCTCCTGTACGGAAATGGCTACGCAAGAAAGTAGAGCTTCGCGTAAGAGATGCGTCCGGACGACCGAGGGATGATGACGAGCATGTCATCGACCTGTAATGAGCGAAATGGCCGGAGGGTCAGGTTGCTGCGCATACGAAGTTGGCTCTTTGGGATCGGACCACAGCAACTAATTGAGTCTATCTCCTTGATGTAGCTTTTGCCTGCGTTGACGCCCGCCTCATTCAGACCGGATCATCCTCAAGGCCTCGATCACGGCTCGGAGTTCGTCCGCCGCACTGTCCGCCTCCGTGCCCGTTGCGGGCATGTTCTCTTCGGTGGCTGTTTGAAGCTCCATAAGATCGAGCTTCCAATTCTCCAGTATGGTGATCTTCTCCGGATCCGAGAGTTCCTCATTCTCCACGACATACCGAGGTTCGCGGAAAATCTTCTGGGGATTGGCCATGGCCTCACTCTTCTTCAACATCACAACCTCCTATTGCCGCCGGCACACGCAATGAACGATCCGACGGCAGACCTGTCATAAGGATACTCGCGGGTCCGCACGCCGTCAAATAGGATATTGACTCCCATTGAAGAATAGTTTCTTTTGTAAAGATTTAATATTAATATCAATGAGTTGGCTTAATCCGGCCACCGAAAAGGCCGTGCAGACAAGCCACGGGACCGGCCCTCAGGCAATGATGACTTTTACAGCGTGCTCCCGGACGCCGTTGTTCCCATAGCCCAGCACATTCCAGCCGGCATGCATCGGCTGACGGCGTCCCCTGCGATCGGTGGCGCGAGCCATCAGAAGGTACTCGCCCTTCTTCTTGACCTCCCAGGTAACCTGCCACTGGCGCCACCCGTAGGGCTCGTCGGGACCGATGAAGGACGCTTGATGCCAGGTGCTCCCGTTGTCCCAGGAGACCTCCACGCGCCGGACGCGCGCCTCTCCTGCGTAGGCAGCCCCGAGCACGGTGATCCGCCCGGCCGGAAGCTTCTCCTCCGGCAGCGGCTGGGTGATGATCGATTTCAAGTGCAACCCCGTGACGACCTGGCCTGCGGCGGGGTCTTCCCCTTTCTGAAACAACCGGTAGACTTTGTCCATGAAGAACCCTTCAAAGGGCTTCTCCTGCAGAGTGATCCTGTGCAGCCACTTGACGCAATTGGCGCCGGTCCATCCCAGGGCCAGCGCCCGGAGGGGATACCCGTGCTTGAGGGGCAGCGGCTCTCCGTTCATCTCGTAGGCCAGCAGGGTGGAACTCAGGGCTTTTTCAATGGGGATGCTCCGGATGAATTGTATCTGGGACGAGCCCAGCGGTTTGTCCAGTCCTTCAAAGGCCACATGGCGGGCGCGTTTCTTCAGTCCTGCAAGGTTCAGCAGATCCTTCAGCCAAACCCCGCCCCAGACTGCGTTACCGACCCCGCCGATGGTCCAGGGATTTCCCGATGCTTTCTCTTTGAGCAACGAACGGCCGTTTCCGGAACACTCCAGGGTGTTCGAGACGATGTCTTTCGGCATGCCGCTGATCTGATCGAAATCGAGCAGAAGGGGTGTTTGCACCTCGCCTTCCACCGACAGCCGCCAGTTTTCCAGATCGACAGGTTTGTCGGGAATCTCACCCTGGTTGCGATCGAAGAAGACGGCATTCGCCGTGATCCAGGAACGCAAATGCTCCCGAGCCGTTTCGGCATTCAAAGGTTTTTCCGTCATGATCCGCATCGGTTTGTCCATGTGAGACCCTCCCCTGAGCTATCCATTCAGTCACCTCCAGAAAACCAAAGGCCGGTGAATTCGTCAAGGGCTTTGGAGCATCATAGCTCCTACTCCGAGGATCAATTATTAGGGCATTTTCTGGGCCCCTCACCCCGCCCTCTCCCCGCGGACGGCGGGGAGAGGGAGAATGGATGTCCCCCCGAGATATAAGGAAGAGGAGCGGTTTTTGCGTTTTTGTCTGATAAGCCGCGATCGTAAGCGATTCCGGCGCCCCCACCGATTGACAGGGGCCCGCCTGCCTGCTATTGATTGCGCATACCTTGAGGAGATCGCCCGTGGACAAAAAGAATCAGCTCCACCTCTGGTACGCCATGCTGGCCGCATTCGGTGTGCTCTGGGTCCACCAGTTGTGGGTAGAGTACCGGCAGGTGGAGCCGATCGCTTACAGCGAGTTCCAGTCCTATCTGGAGCAGGGGAAGATCGAGGATATTTCGGTCTTCAGCAACCATATCTCCGGCACTTTCAAGGAGAAACTGCCCGACGGACGGACCCGGTTTGTCACCACCCGGGTCGAACCGGATCTGGCGAAAGATCTCGAGCAGTACGACGTCACGTTCAAGGGGGTCGTCGAGAACACCCTGTTTCGAGACATCCTGTCGTGGGTCTTGCCAATTCTGTTGTTTGTGGCGATCTGGATGTTTCTCATCCGCCGGATGGCGGAAAAGCAGGGGATGGGGGGT
>CALZHQ010000096.1 GCA_945787295.1 uncultured Desulfuromonadales bacterium | reverse complement strand
AGTTGTCGAAGTTTTCGGAAAAGGAAACACCGGGGATGGTTCTTAGCAGCTCAATTATGTTGCTGTTGTTGGTCGGGAGCTTTTCGATCAGTTCCTGGTCGATGATTTCTGAGGATGTGAGTTTGTCAGTATAGCTTCCCGTCACGGTGACTTTAGGCATGACTGGAATGTTGCCCGACTGAGGCGATGTGGCTTCATCAGCAAAAACGTTTATCGCGCCAAATATGCTAATTGTTAAAGCGGACGCTATTGCTAGGCTGTTGATGAAAAGTCTGGACATGTAATAAGGGTTCTGTTTTGCTGTAGATTCGAAGGTATACATTACATTTCGCGATAACTTAACAGTGAAATGCTTTAGTATTCAAGTGAATATTTATTTATAGGTAGTGTGGAATTTACTTTACTTGTTTCAGTGGACATTCACGGCCGGGTGCTTGGGTGCTGTATTTTACTCGATTGTTAATATTTATTTTCATCTCTTGTGGTTTTCATCTGCTGCTATTGCTGCTTGAGTTAGCGCCTCAAGCAGCTATCAACTCAGCCCCGCAGCATGGGGTTGGTTACGTTGTTCGATCTGTCGAACAATTCATCGTTTCCTCTCCGAAATCTTCAGTGCTGGTTGAAGTCACTTCGGCTGAAACTGAAAGCATTAAGCCTGTTGAGAAAAAGACAGTTAACGCTTCGGCTAAGCCATTCCAGCAAAAGATAAAGAAAAGCGTTAAACCATCCCGCCCGACGGTAGTTCTTCGTGAACCTGTCAAGCATCAGCAACAGGAGGTTGAGCAAATTGAACCAGTCATCGAGGAGAATGTTCAACCATTTAGCACTGAGCCGGAATTGGCGGATAACGCCGATAGCTTATCGTCGCCGGCAACAGCGCGAAAGGGAACACCTATTAAACCCGCAGTAGATTCTGGGGAGGTAAAATCGCCAGGAAGCGTGAAAGCTGTAGGTCGATTCGTCAAGGCCCTGCCACGCTACGACAGCAACCCATTACCAATTTATCCTGAAGTCGCCAGGCGCAGAGGTCAGCAGGGAACTGTCAAAATAGAAGTGCTGGTGCTTGAAAACGGGCGGGTTGGTGAAAGCAAGACGGTTGTCTCATCCGGTCATCAAATTTTGGATCAAGCGGCACAAAAAGCTGTCAGGTTTTGGAGATTTAAACCTGCCACATCATTTGGTAAACCGATTGAGAGCCGAGTCATCGTTCCGATCGGTTTTGAACGTGACCTGGAGTAGAAGGTGACTATTAATTTATAAATATCCTCGATAGTTGTTAGTTGTAAAATATTTTTTGTTTCCTTAAATTAAAAACTATGAATTTTTAATGACAGGTGGTAAACTTTTGACGTTTATCACCTTTTTACTTTTAACCGCTGACGATTCTTTTGGAGAAGATGCATGGCTACAGAGGGAATCAAAGTTCTTCTGGTTGATGATTCACCGACCGTCCGCCGCTTGGGGGAGCTGATCCTGTCACAGCAAGGTTATCATGTTTTTACCGCTGAAGATGGCGAGCAGGGCCTTGAAAAGGCAAAGAAAATCAGGCCGGCTGTAATTCTGGTCGATTTTATCATGCCGAATATGAACGGGCACACGTTCTGTCGTAATATCCGTCAAAATGAAAATTTGAAAGACGTTCCGCTGATTCTGATTTCATCGAAGGGTGAGTCGGTCGGGCAGGCGTTTGAAAAAGAATTTGGTGTTCTCTACTATTTCTCAAAGCCTTTTGAGCCGGATGACCTGATCAAAAAACTTGAGGAAGTCCTTAAGGATGTTGTCATCGAAGAAGAGCCTGCAGAAGAAGCTTCGGCCAACGGCGCAGCTCTGGTTTCACCGGGTGCTTTGCATGAGATGGTCGACAAGCTGTTGCGGCAATATTTCCAGAAGGATTTCCCGCTGTTGATGCGCAATGTCATGTCGGATATGCTGATTGAGGCCGGCTTGCTGAAAAAGGGTGGGGTTATTTTTTCCGGTTCCCTTGATGAAGTGCCGCTTCCGGATGTGATCAACTTTGTCTATAACTCGCGTCTTTCCGGGCGCTTGACGATTTTTTCCTCCGAGATTTTCGGTGAGGTTTTTATCGAAGAGGGGCAGTTCGTTTTTTCTTCCTGCAGCAGGAAGGGTTCGAAGCAGCCGTTTCTCACCGACATCATGCGTAAGCAGAAAATCCTCGTTGCCGATGATGATACGATCCGTGACGTGGTGACCGAGGCTCGGGAAAATGCGATGCCGATCGGCAGGATGCTGGTGAACAAGGGGCTTGTCAACGAGGAACAGTTGATGGAGGCGCTACGACTGCACGCCATGGATGCCTTTGGCACAATCCTCGAAGCCAAGACAGGCAATTTCTTCCTCGAGCGTGATGATCTTCCCGCGAACCTGCGTGACATGCAGGTCCGCATTCCGCTCATCAATGTTCTGATGGAAGGCTTGAGCCATCTTGATGAGCGGCACCTGGCAGCCACAGAGTTCAAGGACGAATCGATGGTCTTGATCCGTTTGATTTCCAACGAAGATGCCCTCGAAACGGTCAATTTAAGGCCTCGGGAACTCGATATCTTCGCTTTGATCGACGGTCGAAAACCGCTTTCTCAGATTATCAGCGACAGCCAGCTCGTCCCGTCGGAAACCAAACGGATTTGTTATGCACTGCGCAAGGTCGGTCTGTTGCGGGTTAAGGGAGCTTAGGGAGTTTGCCGATGGATGACATGCGGCAGAAATTGTTTCCGATATTCCTCAAGGAAGCCGATCATAATTTACAGGCTTTACGGGAGTTTCTTGCGCATAAAGATTTGCGAGTCGCCCCCGCGGACGAGTTGGAGACAGCCTTTCGGGCAGCACATACTTTAAAGGGCACCGCCAACCTGGTTGATGCTGAGTCGATCTGCAAGATCAGCCGTCGTCTTGAGGCTTTGCTGGAAAAGCATTTCTCGGCGCAAACAAAGCCAACGCAGGTTGAGCATGAAGCCATGAAGCTGGCTGTTGATTGGATCGCTCCTCTGATTTCAGCTCTTAAGGGGAATTGTCAGGAACCGAAGCTGTTTGTATCTGAAGCTATACAGGCTCTCGATTTGGCAGAGGCTTTTCCCGGCCGCACTCCGCTGGTTGAACTTCTTGACAGCAACTTGGAACGGCGAGCACCGCAGTTGGATGATCCTTTCTCTGCCGATCCGGATTTACTGCCTGATGAGGAGGCGATCCTCCGGGGTGGGCAGGACCCTTTTGCCGATGATCCAAACTTTGGCGTCGAACTTGATCTTGCTTCCCCCGTAGCTGTTTCTGGTTGCGACACTCCGGAAATCGATGACCCGTTTGCCGAAGATCATGATTTTGTTGCTGAGCAAACTTTGCTGGAAACCTCTCCGACTCAACTTGAGGATGAAGAGGATACAGTTGTTGATGAACCGGCTGCAGCTCTTCCATTTGATCCGTTTGCGGAAGATTCCCTCGGGCTTGACATCGATTCAGTCGCCACGGCAGGGCAGAAAGTTATTACGACGGCCGATGATGTGCCTGCGGCAGAGTCGAGCGATGAGAAACCCACAGTTGATAAGATAGAACCTGAAACTATGGCTTCAGCGCAGGTTGTAGATGACCCCTTCGCCGAGGATGACAACTTTGATGACGAATTCGTCGTTGCTTCAGCAGCTGCGGGAGACAATGCTTTAGAAGCCGAAGCCGAAGCCGAAGCCGAAGCCGAAGCCGAAGCCGAAGCCGAAGCCGAAGCCGAAGCCGTGCTTCAGCAGCTGCGGGAGACAATGCTTTAGAAGCCGAAGCCGAAGCCGAAGCCGAAGCCGAAGCCGAAGCCGAAGCCGAAGCCGAAGCCGAAGCCGATCTTTTTGGTGCAACGACTGAAGATGTTGCGACAAAAGCGAGTGAGATCGCAGAATCGTTACTACTGCCCCAAGATGAAGCCGCGCCGCGAAAGGCTTATACCTGTTGCGTATTTTCCATCGGCGGACGAGATTATTATTTGCCGATTAAGCAAATGCAGGAAATTTCCGATCTGCCGGAAATTTTACCGCTGCCGTTGGCGCCACCAATGGTCAGTGGTTTGATCAACCTGCGTGGACAGGTTATGCCGGTCATCAATCTGGCAATTCTAAACCAGCATCAGCAGTCTGAAGTCCGAATACAACGGCGACTGGTTATTGCTGAATATCAAGGGGAACCCCTCGCTTTTCTGGCGGATGGTGTTCCTTATCTGGCGGAAGACTTTTCCGGCGAGAAGGTTGATATGGGCCAATTTCTTTCCCTCTATCGGATTCGAGGGCTTGAAGAATGAGTATTCTTGACAATATCTTTGGTTTCTTTGTTGAGGAAGCCGCTGAGCATCTTGGCACCCTGGAAGAGGGTTTGTTGCAACTGGAGAAAGACCCTTCCTCTGCCGATGAACTGATCGAGCCACTATTTCGTGCCGCCCACACCCTCAAGGGGTCGGCCAACCTGGTCAATGTGACCGATGTCGGTTCTGTTGCCCACCGTCTCGAAGATTTGCTCGAGGCGATCCGGGAAGGGGAGCAAACGCTCAGCCGGCCGAGAGTTGATGCCATGCTGTTCGCCCTGGACCAGATGCGTGAGTTGATTCATCTGCGCAAAGCGGGTGAGGAGGCTCCGGCCGATCTGGTGACCGAGGCACTGTCGCGCATGGCCGCCGCAGAGGCTGAGGACGTGGTTGAACAATCGGGTGGTGCTGAAGAACCCACCGCGTCTGTCGAAGATCCCGAGGAGAGTGCCGAATCTTATGTCGGCTCAGAGCGGCGCAACCCCAGCAGGCGGGTAGAAGAAGCTGGTGTGGTTCGCGTCGGTATGGATAAAATCGAATCCTTGATGGGGTTGGTTGGTGAATTTACCATCACCAAAAACCACCTTGTCGACCGGCTTCCGGTTCTGGAGCGGATGAAAGGGGAGGTCGATTTTGCCGGCCAGCGGCTGCTCAAAGAGGTGACGGGTTTCTCGGAACGATACGACTATACCCTGCCAGCGCAGAATTCAGCAGATAATGACGATACCTTCGATGAACTTGAATTTGACCGCTATGACGAATTGAACCTGTTCTCTCGAAAACTGCGTGAAATTACCGCCGATATAGAAGAAGCACTGAAAGAGATGACCGGCTTCTTCAAGGTGTTTTCGCAGGATGTATTTTCTCTCGATCGGATGACCGATGAGATGAAGGAACAGATTTCCGCTGCGCGAACTGTTCAGGCGGGGCAGCTGTTTCAGCGTTTCAACCGCTCCATTCGCGATCTGGCCCAAGAACAGAACAAGCCGGTTGAGCTGTGTATCTCTGGTGGAGAGACCGCAATCGACCGGGTTATTTACGATGGCCTTTTCGATCCGCTGTTGCACATCGTGCGTAACTCATTTGCTCATGGTATCGAGCCGACTGAAGAGCGGGTTGAGAGCGGAAAGCCAGCCCAGGCGTCGATCTGGCTGAAGGCCGAACGCCGGGGCAATACGGTTGAAATTATTGTCGAAGATGATGGCCGAGGGATCGATCTGGAGCGGGTCCGTGAACGGGGGATCGAAAAAGGTTTTATCGCGGCGGACGATAGTCTGTCCGAACAGGATCTGATTCAGCTGATCTTCAGGCCCGGCTTCAGTACCACTGCAGAGGCTGACAGTGAATCGGGCCGCGGGGTCGGGATGAACGTGGTTATGGATCGGCTGGCCAGTCTCAACGGAACCATCGATGTCTGGACTGAAAAAGGGCAGGGCTCGCGATTCCGTCTACGCCTGCCGCTTTCGCTGGTTATCGTCAACGTCATTCTGTTTACCTGCCGGCAGCAGAATCTGGTGATTCCCTCCGCCTTGGTTGAGGAAATTGTCGATCTGGAATTTGAAGCTAAAAATAACGCCGCGAGTAAGTACGAAAACATCCAGAAAATAGATCTAGCTCAACTGCTGAAGCTACCTGCACAGCAACCGCAGCAAGAACCGGCCTTCGGAATTGTGACCCAGTCGGAGGGGACCCCGATCATGCTGCTGATCGACTCTGTTCTTGGTCAGGAGGATACGGTTATCAAACCGTTTGGTTCCTTCCTTGACGAGTTGCCTTATTTCTCAGGTTCCAGTCTTGCGGGTGACGGCACCATGCGCCTGGTGGTCAATCCGGCGCGAATGAAGCATCAGCGGGTGGAAGTGGCAGAAGTTGTCGCTCAACCGTTGTCGGTTGCGCCGTCAACGCCCAAGGTGCTGGTGGTGGATGATTCGCTGAGTGTTCGTAAGTACGCCAGCATGCTGCTGAAGGCGAACGGATTTTCGGTCGTGACTGCGGTGAATGGTCAGGATGCTCTGGATAAACTGGTGGACGAGAATGTATTCTCGATTGTCACTGATCTGGAAATGCCGATTATGCATGGTTATGAACTGTTGCGGGAACTGCAGCGTAAAGTGGTCGATATCCCGGTTGCCGTGCTGACCTCGCGTGCTGGTGAGCAGCATCGCAAAGAAGCGCTATCTCTCGGTGCGACCGATTACCTGGTCAAGCCGTTTGATGAAGACAGTTTGATCGGGGCTGTTTCCCGGCATCAGGAAAAGGTCTAAGCCAAGTTCCTGACACATTTAAATCGAAAAAGGCCGATCCAGTTTGGATCGGCCTTTTTTGTCTGCTTTGTGTCCCTTGATTTTCAGACCGCCGGAAGATTCTGTTCGGAGATGATTTCCTCATCTACTGACAGGAAGGAGTCAGTGACGATCTCTTGTGGTTCGGCCGATTCTGCCGTAATTTCCAGGACCGGCTCATCACCTGCGCTAAGGCGGAACTGACCAAGCGATTGCAGTAGCGACTCGGACACACCATTCAAACCTTCGGAAATCGCTGACGACTCGGTGATCAGTGCCGAAGTGCTGGCGGTAATATCCGCCATCTTGCGGATCGTGGCAACCATGCCATCGGAGATTCGCTGCTGCTCCTGTGACAGGTCGGTGATCTCGGTAACCACCTTTTTGGATTCGTTGGTTGCAGCGTTGATCGCAGACAGTGCGTCGCCGGTATCCTGCGCGAGCTTGGTCTGTTCCTCAACCGTGCTGGTCTCTTCTTCCAGGGCCACGGTAACTTCGTTTGCTTCAGACTGGATCGCTTTGATGATCCCGCCGATCTGTCGGGTTGCCTCGGAGGCCTCATCGGCAAGCCGCTTGATTTCGTCGGAGATAACCAGGAAACCGCGCCCCTGTTCACCGGCCCGAGAGGCCTCGATGGAGGCGTTCATCGCCAGAATGGTGGTCCGGGTCGCGACATCGGAGATCAGCTGGGAGATGGTGCCGATCTCAAGCAGTCGTTCAGCCAGGGTTTTCATCTTCTTGTTGATAACCTGCACGGTCACGCGGATCAGCTGCATCCCTTCGATGTTGGCATTAACCCGCTCGTTCCCCAATGAGGTCGCCTCTTCCACCTTGGTTGCAGCCCATTGTGCATGGGCAGTCTTTTCTGCAATCTGGGTGGCTGAGTCGGCGGTTTCTTCAGCGGCATCGGTGGCACTGGCAACGTGGTTAAGCTGCTTGTCTGCTCCTTCTTTCATCTGCTGGAAGATTTCCAGCAAGTGCCGCGACTCTTCACCAACCTCTTCCGCGTTGATGGACGTGTCGGTCAGAAGGTCGGCCAGTGATTCGATCATCAGGTTGTAAGAGTCGGCGATGGTGCCGAAGGCATCCTCGGTCACCGGCGCGCGTAAGGTCAAGTCACCCTCAGAGGCTTCACTGACGACCTCGAGGAAGTTGATGACGTTTTCGTCCGCTTCACGCCGTTCTTCGTCTGTTTTGATATAGACTTTAATGCGGGCCATGGTTTCATTGAAGATGCGGGCGATTTCTGCAAACTCGTCCTTCGAGTGTACTGAGAGTTCGACGATTTCACCCTGACCGACTTTTTCGATCCCTTCCATCAGCTTGTTCAGCGGAATGGTGATTCGTTTTGAGACAACCAGGCTTACGACAATACCGAAAATAATCATCCCGAGACTTATTGCCAGCAAGGCTGTCATTATTTGGCTTTTGAATTTTTCAGAAGCCGTCAGCTGCGCTTGCATCGCTACGGTAAAGTGATTTTTTAGTGCTTCAATGTTTTGAGTTAGCAGGTTTACGTTTTCTTTATACGGGCCGTAGAGGGCGGAAACTTCGACAAAGCTGTTGCCAGCAAGCAGTTTTCCGGCCAGCGGTTTAAACGTGTTTACTGTGCCGTTATGACTGGTACGGACTGCATTGATCAGTTCCAATCGTTCTGTTTCATCGGAAAACTTATCTTTTTCGTCGACATTTAGATTCTTTATTTCCGGGCTGATCTGGCTGATATATTTGAGATAGTTTTTATGGTAGCCTTCCTGTTTTTTCTTATATGTCTGATTGTCGCCAAGACTGGAAAAGAGGAAGAACTCTTTTTCGTAGCGTCGTGCTTTGGCTGCCAGCGCATCTATTCTATGACTTGCCTCGAGGGCAGGAAGCAGGTGCGGTTGATATTGCTCAGCCAGTTCCGACAGGCCGTAAAAGGCACCAGCACCGACGATGATGGCGATGGAAACCATGAACATGATCATCATCATAAGTTTGGTTCTGATTTTGTAGCCTTGGGTTTTTGTAGCCATAGCTTACGTCTCCTGCTTTGCTTGCTGAATGTGAAATATCAGATTTTTCCAATAATAGTATCCTATCATGAAAATTTCAACATTTATTAACCATTTTGAAGGTAATTGTTTGATTTTTTTTCTCAATTAAGAATCGGTGAGGTTGTTTTCGTGGGGATTGATGAGATTGTCGATTTGGTTGATGAGGCAGATTCCGTTATCGGGCAGGCGCCACGGAGCGACTGTCATGGTAACCCGCAGCTGATTCATCGGGCGGTACATGTTCTGCTGTTTAATGACCGGCAACAGTTGTTGTTACAGAAACGGTCGCGCCATAAAGATATCCAGCCGGGCAAATGGGATACCAGTGTCGGTGGGCATCTGGATCCGGGCGAAAGCTACCGGCATGCTGCAGTGCGTGAAATGTTTGAAGAGCTGGGGGTCAAGGGAATTGCTCTGACCGAACTCTATTGCTCGAAAATTCGTAACGCGATTGAATCAGAAAATATCATGACCTATCTGGCGTTGTATAACGGGGCGATCAAGTTTGCTCCTGAGGAAATTGACGAGGTGCGTTTCTGGGGGCGGGGTGAAATCGAAGCGGGCCTGGGACGCGGTTGCTTTACGCCGAATTTTGAAGAGGAGTGGCAGCTGTTCAACGCTTGGCTGCGGCGATACCAGGCAGAAAGAGGCGATAGGGCACGATGCGCCGGGGTCTCTTTCCCTGATCTGATCAGAGAACTGCAGGACTGTGATTGCTGAGCTGTTAGACGGCTGAATTGAATGCGGGAACCGCCGGACTTTTTGTTTGCAAAACTTTTCTCAGCATGCTAGAAACGCAGCCTGCCGTCGGCGGTCCGCGCCAGAAGCGGTGCGGCCCTTTCGAGGGTTGCGCGCCCGTAGCTCATCTGGATAGAGCATCGGCCTTCTAAGCCGAGGGTAGCAGGTTCGAACCCTGCCGGGCGTGCCATTTTTTAAATTGACAAGCAAGGGCCGTTTCCGTAACATGGCCGAGCTTTTTACGGTGGGTGTAGCTCAGTTGGTAGAGCACCAGGTTGTGGCCCTGGTTGTCGCGGGTTCGATCCCCGTCACTCACCCCATTAAAACATCACTGCTCACTTTCCGCACTCAGTTAGCCCGTCAGACCGACCGGGTGGGTATGGGAGGTGAGCATTGTTGGTTTATACATTCAGATTGCGGATGTGGTGGAATTGGTAGACACGCTGGTCTTAGGAACCAGTGCTTTATAGCGTGGGAGTTCGAGTCTCCCCATCCGCACCATTAACAAATACAGCTAACGGAAGGCTGTAAACTGATATATCGCCTTTAAGAGTCTAGGGGCAGAAATTCAAAATTGGAAGGAAGAAACTATGAGTGTCACTGTTGAAGAGGTAAGTGCGATCAGAAAGAAACTGAGCATCGAGGTTGCAGCTGATGTTGTTGCCAAGGAGCTAGAGAACGGTTACAAAAAAGTTGCCAAAACAGCCGACATCAAAGGTTTCCGTAAGGGTAAAGTGCCTCGGGCCATGCTCGAGAAACACTACGGCCCACGTGTCGAGCACGAGGCTGGTAACTCTCTGATCAACAACAGCCTTTATAAAACGATGATCGACAATAAGATTGAAGCTGTTTCACAGCCTGAAATTGTTGAAATGGGCAGTGTCGTCAAGGGAGAATCCTTTACCTACCAGGCTGAAGTTGAAGTGCGCCCTGAAGTGACCGCCAAAGATTATACCGGGTTGAAGCTGGAAAAAGAAAAGCTGGAATTTGATGAGTCTGTGGTTGAGCAGCAGATCGAGCAGATGGCAGCCTCTCGTGTGCAGCTTGAAGTCACCAAGCGGAAGAAGGCGCGTGAGGCTGACACCGTCATCGTCGATTTTGAAGGTTTTATTGATGATACTCCTTTCGAAAATGGTGCGGCCAAAGATTATCAGTTGGAGCTTGGTTCCAACAGTTTCATTCCCGGCTTTGAAGATCAGCTGATCGGCATGAAACGCGAAGAGGAAAAAGAGATCAACGTGACCTTCCCTGAAGGTTATGGTGCCAAAGAGCTGGCGGGAAAACCTGCCATGTTCAAGGTTCTGCTGAAAGAGATTAAAGAAAAGGTCGAGCCGAAAATCGATGATGACTTCGCCAAAGAGATGGGCTCTGAAAATCTGGAAGACCTGAGAGCGAAGGTCAAAGAAAACGCCATCAAGCAGGAAGAGGGGCGGATCAACGGCCAGCTTCAGGAAGGCCTGATGGCTGCTTTGATTGAAAACAACGCATTCGATGTCCCGGAAGGGATGGTTCAAAACCAGTTGATGCATCTGAAAGACAGCTTTTCCCAGCGCCTTAAGGCGCAAGGGATGAGCCTGGAAATGCTCGGCATGAACGACGAGAGTTTTGCCAAAACCTACCACGACATGGCGGTTCAGCAGGTCAAGGGCGAACTTCTGCTTGATGCCATTGCTGTGCAGGAAAAAATTGAGCTTGATGACTCTGCTCTTGAAGATAAAATGAAAGCGTTTGCCGAAGAGAGTAACGCTCCTTTGGAAGAAGTCCAGAAATACTTCGAAAATGCCTCTGCTCTGGCCGGCCTCAAGGGGCAGCTGCTGAATGAAAAGGTCATTGCCTTTTTGCTCGACTCGGCATCTGTGACCGAAGTAGAGCCGAAACAGCCCGAGGAAGAGCAGGAAGAAACCACTGAGGAGGAACTGGTCCCGATGGTTGTCGAAGATACCGGTCGTGGTGAGCGTGCCTATGATATCTACTCGCGCCTGCTGAAGGATCGGATCATTTTTCTTGGGGGAGCCATCGAAGATCATATGGCGAACCTGATAATCGCCCAGTTGTTGTTTCTGGAATCCGAAGATCCGGATCGCGATATTCATCTGTATGTCAACTCTCCCGGAGGGGTGGTGACTGCAGGGATGGCGATTTACGACACCATGCAATACTTGAAGGCACCGGTTTCCACCATCTGTGTCGGCCAGGCAGCCAGTATGGGCGCAGTTCTTCTCGCTGCCGGTGCACCGGGCAAACGTTTTGCGCTGCCGCATGCACGGATCATGATTCATCAGCCGCTAGGTGGTTTTCAGGGGCAAGCGACCGATATCAATATCCACGCGCAAGAAATTCTGCGCATGCGCGAGACCCTCAACGGCCTGCTGGCCAAGCATTGCGGTCAGGATATTGAGAAGATCGCAAATGATACTGATCGTGATTTTTTCATGGATAGCGAAAATGCGCGCAATTATGGTATCATCGATTCCATCGTCGACAGGAAAGTATAAATCGGCCTTTGGGGAGGAATTGATCAGTGAGTTCAAAAGATGACAATGGGCAATTGACCTGTTCTTTCTGCGGCAAGTCGCAGGACGAAGTTAAAAAGTTGATTGCTGGACCGACCGTTTATATCTGTGATGAATGTATCGAGCTGTGCAACGATATCATCGATGAAGAAGCACGTCTGGACGATGCTTCTGATCAGGAAGCAAAAAAACTGCCAAAGCCGGCGGAGATTCGTGACATTCTCGATGAATATGTCGTTGGCCAGGAACGGGCGAAAAAAGTCCTCTCGGTTGCCGTCTACAATCACTACAAGCGGGTCGAGTTCGCTGAAAAAAACGATGATATCGAGATTCAGAAGAGCAACATTCTGTTACTCGGTCCGACCGGTAGCGGTAAAACCCTGCTGGCTCAGACTCTGGCCAAAGTTCTCGATGTGCCGTTTGCTATTGCCGATGCAACCAACCTGACCGAAGCCGGTTATGTCGGCGAGGATGTGGAAAATATCATCCTCAGCCTTTTGCAGTCCGCTGATTACGATCTGGAAAAGGCGCAGCGCGGCATTATCTATATTGACGAAGTTGATAAGATTGCCCGTAAGTCGGAGTCGCCCTCTATTACACGCGATGTTTCTGGTGAAGGGGTGCAGCAGGCGTTGCTGAAGATCATCGAAGGAACCACTGCCAGCGTGCCGCCAAAGGGTGGTCGTAAGCATCCACAGCAGGAATTCCTCAAGGTTGATACCACCAATATCCTGTTTATCTGTGGTGGAGCCTTTTCCGGCCTGGAAAAGGTTGTCAATAAGCGGATCGGGTCGAAGGTGATGGGCTTTGGTGCTGAAGTCCGCTCCATCAAGGAAGAGGATCTGGGAGAAATGCTCAGTAAGGTCCAACCGACCGATCTGCTTAAATATGGTTTGATCCCTGAGTTTGTCGGCCGTCTGCCGGTTATTGCGACTCTCAAGGAACTCGACGAAGATGCTCTGATTCAGATTCTCCGTGAACCCAAAAATGCCCTGATCAAGCAGTATCAGCGTCTGTTTGATATGGAACGGGTCAACCTGAAGTTTACCGATGGGGCCTTGGTGGCAATCGCCAAGGAAACTCTGGAGCGTAAAACCGGTGCACGAGGACTGCGTTCGATCCTTGAGAACGCGATGTTGGACGTCATGTACGATATCCCTTCGCAGGATCGGGTCAAAGAAGTTGTGCTGAATGAGGATGTGATCACCAAGGGCAGCAAGCCGATCATTCTCTATGATGTTGCCGAGAGCGCTTAGTCCTCTCATCCCATAAATTCCAAATCTAAGAGAGGAGCGTGGAACCGTCATTTGACGCCGCGCTCCTTTTCTCTTTGCAGGATAATGTATGTCTGAAATTCTTGATCAAACGATGCCGACGGAACCCCTCGTATTACCTTTGCTGCCGCTGCGCGATATCGTGGTGTTCCCCTACATGGTTGCGCCTTTATTCGTCGGCCGTCCGCAATCTATCGGCGCGTTGGAAAAGGCGACCGGGGCAGATAAATATATCTTTCTGGTCAGTCAGAAAGACCCCAAAGTCGATAGCCCGACTGAAGAAGATATCTATCAGGTCGGAACTATCGGTAAGGTTGCGCAAATGCTCAAATTGCCGGATGGGACCGTCAAGGTTCTGGTTGAAGGCTGCTGGCGTGCCCGGATGCTCAATTATTTTCCCGGTGAAGAGTTGATCGAGGCGGAAGTTGAGACGCAAGAGTTCAGCCTGGAGGAATCTCCGGAAGTTGAAGCCGTGATGCGGGCGATTAACGCAACTTTTGAATCCTATGCCGGGCTCAGCAAAAAGCTGCCACCGGAGGTGACTGGTAGTGTTGCAGGGATCGACAATCCTACCCAATTGGCCGACACGGTCGTTGGGCATATGCAAGTGCCGATTGCCGACAAACAGGAGATTCTCGAGGTTCTTGAGCCGCTACAGCGCTTGGAACAGATTCTGGCCCTGCTGGAACAGGAAATCGAAATCCTACAGATCGAGGGACGGATTCGCAGTCGGGTCAAAAGCCAGATGGAACGGAGTCAGAAAGAATATTATCTGAACGAGCAGATGCGCGCCATCCAGAAGGAACTCGGCGAAAAGGATGAGTTCAAGCAGGAACTCCTCCACTTTGAAGAACAGATCAAAAAGAAGCGCATGTCGAAAGAGGCGACTGATAAGGCCTATGCGGAATTGCGCAAGTTGAAAATGATGTCGCCAATGTCGGCTGAGGCGACCGTCGTGCGCAACTATATCGAATGTCTTTTGGCCCTGCCCTGGAAAAAGGGGACCAAGGATTGTCACGACCTGGTCAAGGCTGAAACCATCCTCGAAGCGGATCATTACGGCTTGGAAAAGGTCAAGGAGCGGGTCCTTGAATATCTGGCTGTGCAAGCACTGGTCAAGCAGATTAAGGGACCGATCCTCTGTCTGGTAGGACCTCCGGGGGTCGGTAAGACCTCTCTGGGGCAATCGATCGCCAAGGCGTTACAGCGTAAATTCATCCGCATGTCTCTGGGAGGCGTTCGTGATGAAGCGGAGATCAGGGGGCATCGACGCACATATATCGGGGCAATGCCAGGCAAGATCATCCAGGGGCTGCGGAAGGCCGGGGTGAAAAACCCGGTTTTCATGCTCGATGAAATCGACAAGATGAGTACGGATTTCCGCGGTGATCCTTCTTCGGCCCTGCTCGAGGTTCTCGATCCAGAGCAGAACAACAGTTTTGCCGATCACTTTTTGGATGTGGACTACGACCTCTCCCAGGTTCTTTTTATCGCTACGGCAAATAATCTGCATTCAATTCCCCGGCCTCTGCATGACCGGCTCGAAGTGATTCGGGTTGAGGGCTATTCCGAGGAAGAAAAACTGCACATTGCCCGCCGTTACCTGCTCAAAAAGCAGACCAAGGCCCACGGCCTGGCAGATGATCAGGTCAAGTTTTCTGATCGCGCCCTTTATGAAATTGTGCGTCGCTATACCCGTGAATCCGGGGTCCGAAGCCTGGACCGGAACATTGCCTCGGTGATGCGTAAACTGGCGAAGCGCGCGCTTCTGGAAGGAAAGCAGAAGTCTTTCAGCGTCGGCGAGAATCAGGTCAAGAAATATCTCGGTGTGCCCCAGTATCAATATGGGGTCATGGAAAAAGAGGATCAGGTCGGGATGGCAACAGGTCTGGCCTGGACGGAGACCGGGGGGGAGCTACTGTCGATAGAAGTGACAACCTTGCCTGGTAAGGGCAAGCTGATGATTACCGGTAAGTTGGGTGAGGTGATGCAGGAATCGGCTCATGCGGCAATGAGCTATATCCGCTCGCGCTGGCAGGAGCTGGGGCTGGAGGAGGAGTTTTACTCTCAACTTGATATCCATATCCATGTGCCTGAAGGTGCCGTTCCCAAGGATGGACCTTCCGCGGGGATCACCATGGCCACCGCACTTGCCTCTGCCTTGATTGGGCGGCCGGTCCGTAAGGATTTAGCTATGACCGGTGAGGTGACATTGCGTGGTCGGGTCCTGCCCATTGGCGGGTTGAAGGAGAAATTACTGGCGGCGCGACGTGGTGGAATCCGTAAGATTCTGATACCAGCCGATAATGATAAACATCTTTCTGAATTACCTGTTGAACTCACGAGATCTGTCGAAGTTGTTTGTGTTGCTCACATGGATCAGGTGCTAAATTCTGCCATTGATGGTATGTCACTCTGAGCTGAAATTTAATGAGGGGCTCGACTGCCAAGAAAACGCACGGAACCGCTAAAAATGGGGAAAAAGAGCTTGACAGTTTTTTTGTAAACCTGATATATCTTATCGCGTTTTACGAGACAAAACTTAAATTAAACTTTTACGGAGGTGTGCTGTGACAAAAGCTGATCTGGTCAATGCAATGGCAGAAAAAGCAGGTTTGAGTAAAACTGATGCTGAAGGCGCTCTGAAAGCTTTCACTGAAGCTGTAACTGATGCTCTTAAAGCTGGTGAAAAGGTTGCTCTGGTAGGTTTCGGTACTTTCAGTGTTGGTGAGCGTGCTGCCCGTACTGGCCAGAACCCACAGACCGGCGCAAAAATTCAGATTGCTGCAGCCAAGGTTCCCAAGTTCAAGGCTGGCAAGGCTCTGAAGGATTCGGTAAACTAAGAAGCACAATCAGTAATAAAAATCCGGAAGTAGGAAGCATAAGCTGCCCATCCACCATTCCCACACGGGCAATTTTAGCTTCCTATTTCTATCTGCGGGGCTGTAGTAGAGTCGGTTACAACGCCGGCCTGTCACGCCGGAGGTCGCGGGTTCAAGTCCCGTCAGCCCCGCCAGAATAGATGGAGGCAATCGCAATATGCGATTGCCTCTTTTTTTTGATCGTTGCGGCCGTTGCATAAAAGATTTATGATTAACAAAATCATTTAAATAGAGGAGCTCGGTGAATGATAAAAAGACTCAAGATTTTACTTGTTGCAGTTGCTGTGGTTTTACTCTGGTCTTTTGCGCTTTATGCCGCAGAAGAGATCGTCGCTAAGGTTTCCGGAGTGCCGATCACTGCAGCTGAAGTGCAGCGAGAACTCAACAAACTTATGCCTTTCAAGGTAGGTTTCCACAGTAAGATTCCAAAGGAGAAGATCGAGAACATCAAAGCTGAGGCTCTGGAGACTTTGATTGAGCGTGGCCACAAAATAGCTTATGCAATTGAGAATAATATTACTGTTCCTGATGAACAGGTTGACGATGCGTTGGAAAAAGTAAAGGCACGCTTCAAAACAGCAGAAGAATTTGAGGCTGCTGTCGGGAATGAGTCCGTTGCTGGCCTGCGGGCAGCTATCTTTCGGCAGTTGATCGCTCAAAAGGCTGAGACAGTGGCAGTGGAAAGTAAAATCCAAGTGTCTGATGAGGAAGTCGAGTCATTTTATGAAGGCAATAAACAGTCATATAAGATGCCTCTTCAGTTTCGTGCCAGCCATGTCCTGATCAAGGTTGACCCCTCATCCAGCGCTGAGCAGCGGACAGAGTTAAAGGCCAAGGCTGAAGGGCTGTTGCAAAGGGCAAAGAGTGGCGAGGATTTCTATAATTTGGCCTATTACAACTCAGATGATAGAACCAAATATGTCGGTGGTGACCTCGGTCTTTTCCATGAGGGGAGAACCGCCAAGCCGTTCGAGGACGCGCTCAAACAAATGGAAATCGGAGAGATATCTGACCTGGTGAAAACCCGCTGGGGGTATCATATTATCAAACTGACGGAGAAGAATGAGTCGCGCCAGATACCGTTTGAAGAGATGAAAGGGAAGCTCAGGGGACAATTGGAGAAGGAACAGAGAGATATGTATTACCAGCAGTGGTTTGACAGTCTGCAGGAAAAATACGTGGTGGAGCATCTAGGTGAATAATTCACGGCACTGCTTGCAGTTCTTACTGCTGCTGCTTGTGCTGGCCTTGGCCGGTTGTGCGACTTCTGCCCCCCCTGTAAGTTGGCAACCTGCAGGTGAGGCGTGGGTTTTCCCGTTTCCTCCGGAACAGCCGAGAATCAGGTTTCTCAAAGACATCGCTGGGGTTGATGCCCTGCGCGATAAGAGCGAAACCGGTCGGCGTTTGTTCAAATGGCTTGGCGCCGAAGATGCCTTAAGGATGCCGATGGTGTCACCCTACGGGGTAGCTGCTGACGGGCAGGGTCGGATTTGGGTCAGCGATCCAGGCTCTGCGCTGGTTCACGCTATCGATATGTCGCAGCAGCAAATAGACTATATCTCGGTTATTGGCCAGCGTAAGTTGTTGTCACCGGCTGGGGCCGCCTACAATCCTCAGCTGAAACGTCTGTATGTAACAGATACCGGCCTGCTCGAAGTCCTGATGTTCGACCAGGGCAACAGCTATCTCGGGAGTTTCCGTCCTGAATCCGGCTTTGGTCGTCCCGGCGGGGTTACGGTCGATTCCGCTGGCGATGTTTATGTCGCAGATGTGGTTGCGGGAACGATCGAGATATTCACCGCTGATGGGCAACATGTTAAGTCGCTCGGGAGTCGCGTTGCGCCGAATAAAAAATTTAATCGCCCGACCAATATTGCAGTCGATTCAGAGGGGCGAATTTATGTGGTTGATGCGTTACGTTTCCGGGTTGAAGTCCTCGGTTTGCCAGGAGAACAACCGAAACTGATCGGTGGCTTGGGGGATGTTTCCGGTAGTTTTGCCCGGCCACGTGGAATCGCCCTCGATTCGGCAGGCCATATTTATGTCTCAGACGCAGCGTTTGACAATATTCAGGTGTTTAATCGACAGGGACAGTTATTACTCGTCATAGGTCGCGGTGAGAAGGGTCCGGATCAATTTTGTATGCCCGCGGGTTTGAGTTTTGACGCTTTCGATCGTTTTTATGTCGCTGACAGTTGTGGCTATCAGGTCAAGATCTTCGAGTTTCTGGGAGAATAATCATTAGCAGAATTAAATTTAGTGTTGTAATTGCAATCGATATGTGTTGCTATCTAGGCAGTTAGCGTATCGGGATTAATGGCGATCTCTCTGCCTGAATCTCTTAAATGTAGGATTGTAAAAAGGGTACAGATGATATATCGATACTGGTGTATGACCTTATGCCTTGCGTTATTTGGCGTATATCTAACCTGTGCAACGGCTGCAGCCGTGCCGACCTCGATGACCCTTGGCTACGATATGGACGGCGCGACGGCTGGTATCCAAAATCCCCATCCCCATAATCTCAGTAGTGGGAACACCGATGGTGGTGGTATCCACGGTGGTGCTGGGGATAGTGATGAAGTCTGCAAGTTCTGTCATACCCCACATGGCGGGAGTGCCAAGGGACCGCTCTGGAACCGTACCGACCCGACAGGTCCGGGGGCTGGTGGAACCTTTCCACTCTACACAGGTGCTGCCAACCTCAAAGCGATTCCGGCATCTCAGTACAATGCCACAGTGGCCTCTGATGCCAGCTTATATCCAAACGGCTCCTCCAGGCTCTGTATGTCCTGTCACGACGGGGTGACGGCTGTTGGCGAAGTTATCGTCGGTGGTGAGCTTGCCACTCTTACCATGTCCGCTTTCGGAACCATCGATTTGAGTTCCTCGCACCCGATTTCATTTGTCTATAACGCAACCGTAGACGCTGCTCTTCCAGCTACATTCCGCCTGCCGACCAGTTCTGACCCCGTTGCGTTACAAACCATATCCGGGGAGACGTGGATGCAGTGTACGACCTGTCACGATCCACATAATGACACCAAGAGTGCCGGCTATACTTATCCGATGTGGCGGGCTTATGGCAGCGGGGCAGATGAAAATGAAGATTATGACAATACCTGTGAGTCCTGTCATCAGACGAACCCTGGACCTCCAAGCCACTAACTGGGTATGTACATGAGACTATTGTTATTGCTCTTTTTTTTAGCCTTTTTTGCACCAATACCTGTTGAGGCTGTGCAAGATAAAAATATGCTTTCAGGTGTTCATGGTGATCAGCGGCTTATGCCGAAATCCTGTCGGGCCTGCCATCGTGGTATGAAGATGGCCATTCGTAACGAGGAAGAAACCTGCTTCAACTGTCATGGGGATCCGGTCAAGAGACAGCAGATGATCTCAGCCGGTTATTTGAAGGATTCCGGCCGCATGCAGCTGTTCAATATCGAATCCGAATTGCGTAAACCTTATAATCACCCGGTATTAACAGTTCAGGGAGTGCATGACAAAGAAGAGGTCCTGCCTGAGGATATTGTCAGTGCGTCTCGACACAGTGAGTGTGCCGATTGTCACGAGCCGCATCAGGTTTCAGAAAGAAGTCCACTCAGTGGCATTTCAGGGAAGCGGGTCGGTAGCTTTGCGACGAATATTACCAAGGAGTACGAGCTCTGCTACAAGTGTCATGGTCGTAGTGCCAATCTGCCGGCCGATTCTACCGATAAGCAGCTTGAATTCAGGATAACTAACCGCTCCTATCATCCGGTTGAGGCAGAAGGGGCCAATGCCCATGTGATCAGCCTCAAGTCACCTTATGTTGCTCGCAAGGAACGGCCAGGTGATGTTTCGATCATTACCTGTACCGATTGCCATGGCAACGATAATGCCAGTGGGCCCAAGGGCCCGCACGGTTCGATCTACCGAGGGCTGCTGGTGGCTAACTACGATATTGAGGATGGCCGGAGCGAAAACTCACATGCTTACGCCCTTTGTTATCGTTGTCACGACCGCACCAGCCTGCTTGGAGATGAAAGCTTTCCCTATCATTCGTTGCATATCCTTGGCAACCGCAGCAAGAATCAGCCGGGCACCTCTTGCTTT
Organism: uncultured Desulfuromonadales bacterium; assembly: GCA_945787295.1. Next base: position 289 of record CALZHQ010000096.1, on the reverse strand, counting down.
ACCTGTCATGATGCACACGGCAGCAGCAATCAGTTTTTGATCCGCTTTAATACGGATATTGTCGAGGAAAATCAAGCCGGGAAACTGCAGTTCAAGGCGCAAGGGGTCGCGACACGACACGGTTCCTGCGCACTTAATTGCCACGGCGTCGAGCACGAACCTAAATCTTACTAAGTAACCATTTTCGAGAATTCGCCCTGCCCATTTCCGGCAGGGCTTTTTTTGTGGTCTAAAAGGGGAAAACGACCGGGATCATCAGGCTGGCCGCCAGCCAGACGAGAATATTTAG
>CALZHQ010000095.1 GCA_945787295.1 uncultured Desulfuromonadales bacterium | reverse complement strand
ATCAGCAAACGCTCGCTGGTCTTCGCGCCGGGCTTCGGCGCCGGAGCCGTGGGCGGCTACGTGGTGCTGTCACTGGAGCCGTCGATGGTGGCGCCGGAGGTCACAACTGACATCGCGGAGACCTTCAGCGCTGAGAACAAACTCGGCAAATCGGTGGCATCTGCCCACCCCGGACCCGTGTCGGCGTAGATATAAGACGATTGAATGAGGAGGGACAAGTTGAGACCTCACCTCTTCTGGACGCAGAAACTTCAAACTAGGGGGTTAAATAAAATGCAGGAGCTGTGTTTTTGCCGATATTGTCAAATGGATCATGTCGATGATACCGGCATGGCTCAACCGAATAGTCAGTGGCTGGAAGAAATGGGCGACATGATTGAAGCTGCGCTGACAGAAAGTCGTAAGCGGCAACCCTACCTGACCGGTTGTCCAGAAAAAACCATGGACCCTGAAGAGCTTTCTCTCAAGAGTTGAGCAAACAAAACCCCCCGCTAAATCATTAGCGGGGGGTTTTGTTTGGATCTAAACCGCCGAAGGACGGCCGGTTATTTTTTGCAGCTTACTTTGCGGCAGCTTTGGCTGCTTTCGGGGCTTCAACGGCGACATCCGCCAGAACCTTTTTAGCGAACTCAAAGTTCTTGGTCACCAGACCCTGAAAAATCTCGACATTGCTGTTCAGAGCTTGGTTCCAGAATTCAACCACCGGCTTGACTTCTTTAGGAAGCTGATCCGAGGTCTTGGTGAACAGGGCCACAGCTTCTTTTTGAAGAGCACTGGCTTGGCTGAAAGCGCTGTTGTAAAAGCTCTCCATCACCTCGATACCCTTCACCGGGGCTTCCTTGCCGGTGACGTCGATCTCCAGGCCGGCTTCTACGCTTTTCTGCAGGTTGGCGAGGCCCTTCTGATTTTCCTTGAAAAAGGTCCCGACAGCTTTCTTGCCTTCTTCCGGAACATTAGGCACAGCGCCCATCAGCTGATCGGCGGCCTTGGCGGTCTGATCGGAAAAAGAGTTGAGAGCCTCAAAGCTGGTTTTGACGGCGTTTTTGTTGAAATCCAAAATGTCCTGAGCAATTTTTTCGTTTTGCATTGTCTTACTCCTTTGTTAAATCATTGTTTAATATGCGTGCTGGCTTTTTGCTTCCAGATGTGACGCGATTTAAACAAACCATAAACAAACTGTCAAGAAAAAAATCGAAAAATGTTTACTTATTGCTTTTCGCTACAGATATCCATACCATACAGATTGATTCGAGCGGTCGCGCAGCCCAAAAATCGAGCCGCCGCAAAACCATTATCCACACCGAGAAAGCGAATATGATCACCAAAGAGCAGAAAGAACTCTTCCGCAGAAAAGTGGGCAAACTCCTGGAGCAGCGCAGGCTGGAGAAAGGCTTGAGCCGCAAGGAACTGGGCGAAACCCTGGGCTACGAGGGCAACAGCGCTATCCAGGTCGTGGCACGCTTCGAGTCGGGCCGCGCCGGCGTCCCGAAAGCGAAGGTGACCCAACTGCTGAAGGTTCTGGAAATCAAAAACGAGGATTTCGGCCTCAGCGCATCAAAATCGCTGAAAAACTTCATCACGGCCAGTGGCTTTCTTGGCTCCACCATGGCACCATGGAGTGATGCCATGATTAACTTTCTGGAAGGCACAGAGTACAACTTCGTATCGCAATCGATCACGGACGAAAACGACGATGCAAACGAAGATGAGCTTGCAGCCGACGCCCAGGCCGATCGGTATCAGGATGTCATCCGTATCATGAGGCTTTATCGCGTCCAGAAGCAGGAAACTCGCCTGAGCCTTCTCGAGCAACTGGATCAGCTCGACAACCTGAGCGAAGGAGACGATGACAAGCTGTCGGAAATGCTGGCTATCCTGAATATAGATCCGGCGGAGGCCTACCGGGAAATAGAAGAGCAGTTGATGAAACGTCTGAAGGGGCCCAAGTAACAACCAACCTGCCCTCATCCCAGGCGACCACCCCGAAACCGCTGCAGGCCTCAGCCTATCGTCCTCCGGCCCCCGCCGAAAACGCTCTCCGTCACAATGGAACCAGCCCATCCGCACCAGAAGCCATGGCCAGCCGGCACCCGGAAAAAAAATTTCACTTTTCTCTTGTTCAAAAGCGTATTATCATTTATAAGCTATTTAACTTTTGTTTAATTCATGGCACAGATCGACAAATGAAACGTTTGAAGTCATATTTACAGGACATACTGCAACTGGCAGTAAACGACTCAACCCGCTACAGAGGATTGAAGCACTAAAAGGGGATAACTCATGGAAGATCTTTTTAAACAACAGGCAGAGTGGCTCAACACCTGGCAGGAGCAGCAGCAGAAGCTGACCAAACAATATGCCAGCTGGAGCGAAGACCTGACGAAGGGTATTCAGGGCGCCACCAGACAACAGGTCCCAATCGATTTTAGCGATCTGCTGAAAACCCAGCAGGAGCTACTTGAACAGTTCACCAGCTTTGGCACCAACCTGCAGCAAAGCATTCAGCAGGCCTTGGGTGACAAACTGCCGACCGAACTTTTGCGGCAGTTCAATTTCACTGTCCTGCAGGAGTTCTACAAAAGCTGGCTCGCCAACATGAAATTCCCGGGCGGGCTGCAGAACCCGTTTATGGGCGGGCAGAACTGGGCCGACCCGAGCAGCTTCCTGAACAACTTCATGCAGCAGGAGCACCCCTTCTTTTCGTTCTTCAGCAGCCGCAACCTGACCGACGAGCTGCAGCAACTGTTCGGCATGCTGCAGGGCGCCAAGCTGCCGGGGGGCGATCTTTACGGCCAGCTTTTCACCACCTACCAGGGGCTGTTCAACCAGCTGACTAACACCACGACGTCTCAAGGCTTCGACAAGCTGCTGGAGACCTTCGGCAGCTGGAAAGAGCAGACGGACAAATACCTGCTCGCCCCGCAGGTCGGCATCCACCGCGAAACAACTCAGGAAATCTCTACGGCGGTCAGCCTCTCCCTCGATTATGTCCAGTCCTTCGCAACCATGGGCAAGCTGATTGAAGAGACGGCGCGGAAATCGGGCAACCGCTTCCAGGCCAAGCTGGTCGAACGCTCACTGAACAACGAGCCGCCGATCAAGTTCCACGACTTCTGCAGCCTCTGGACCAGGGAAAATGAGGCGGTCTTCCTTGAAGTCTTCGGCAGTCAAGAGTTCGCCAAGACGCAACGGGAATTCACCTCTGCCGGCCTGCGCCTGAAATTGCAGGTCAACAAACTCGTTGAAAAAGTGCTCGACCAGACCCCGATCGCCCTGAAGCGCGATGTCGATCTGGCGGCAAAAGAGATCATTCAGCTCAAGCGCGAGCTGCGTCAATCCCGCAAGCAGCAACAACAACTGGCCGCGGAAGCCAAAACCGCCCAGCAGGCCGTCGCAGCCAACGAAGAACGCTTCCAGGAGCTGGAGGCGGCCCTGACCAAAGTCCAGGTGCAGGCGGACGCGGCCGAGAAGTCAGCCCAGGCGGCTGTCGCGCAGCAAAGCAAACCAGCCGCAAAACCCAGGGCCACCACAGCTAAAAAAGCAACCGCTGCAACCACCAAGAAAGCAACCACCACGACGGCCAAGAAAACCACCGCCGCCCGGAGCCCCAAAACCACCAGCAGAGCCAAAAAGCCTGCGAACACCTCGGCTGAATGAGTGAGGACGATCATATGAATTACACACAACAGTTTCAGGAATCGATGGAAGAATTCAAGGCGTTCGCCGACAACCTGAAAAAAGGGGTCGAAAACCTGGCCTCAGTCGACGAGATCAATCTGGCGGAGACCCCCAAGGAACTGGTCTACGAGGACGGCAAGCGCAAACTTTACCGTTACCAGGCCCGCGTGAAGAAGGTCTGCCCGGTGCCGACCCTGATCGTCTACGCCATGGTCAACCGCTACACCATGCTCGACCTGCAGCCGAGCCGCTCGATGATCCGTAACCTGCTCGACCAGGGGCAGGACGTCTACCTGATCGACTGGGGCTATGCCGACCGCATGGATCGCCACCTGACCATGGACGATCTCATCAACGGTTTCATGGATGACTGCATCGAGCATATCCGCGCACAGCACCAGCTCGACGCCATCAACCTGCTCGGCGTCTGCCAGGGCGGCACCTTCTCGACCATCTACGCGGCGCTGCACCCGGAAAAGGTCAAGAACCTGATCACCATGGTGGCGCCGGTCGATTTCGAAACCAACGACAGCCTGCTGTTCGTCTGGGCCAAGGAGATGGATGTCGACCTGATGATCGATGCCTACGGGATCGTTCCGGGCGACCTGATGAATCAGTCCTACCAGATGCTGCAGCCGTTCACCCTGACGGTTCAGAAATATATCAACATGGTTGATGTGATGGGCGATGCGGACAAGCTGGCCGACTTCCTGCGGATGGAAAGCTGGATTTTCGACAGCCCCGATCAGCCGGGCGAGGTGTTGCGCCAGAACACCAAAGACCTGTTCCAGGAGAACAAGCTGGTCAAAGGTGAATTAGAGCTCGGCGGCCAGCGGGTCGACCTGAAGCAGATCAGCATGCCGGTGCTCTGTGTTTACGCCGATTTCGACACCCTGGTGCCGCCGGCAGCGGCAAAGGGCCTGCTCGAGCATGTCGGCACCAAGGACAAGCAGGAACTCTCTTTCCCGGTCGGGCATGTCGGCATGTTCGTCTCCGGAAAAACCCAGGCGACCCTGGCCCCCAGGATTGCCGAGTGGATCAACCAGCGACTGTAGTTCACGTCGTTTATAACGTGCCCGCAGAGACTGCTGCGGGCGTCTTTCCCTTAGGATGGAGCATTTATGGACATCAAGAATAACGTGTTTGTCATTACCGGCGCAGCGCGCGGACTCGGTTTCGAGATCGCCAAAGATCTGGCCACCGCCGGCGGCAAACTGGCCCTGATCGACCTGAACCAGGAGGGCCTGGATGAAGCGGCAAATACACTGAAGGAATATGGTGTAGAAGTGCGCACATATGCCGCCAACGTCGCCAACGAAACCCATGTGGTCGAAGCATTTGATAAGATCCAAAGCGATTTCGGCCAGATTGACGGGCTGGTCAACAACGCCGGCATCACCCGCGATGGGCTGCTGATCAAGTACAAGGACGGCGTCACCAAGAAGATGACCTATGAAGCCTGGCAGCAGGTCATCAACGTCAACCTGACCGGGGTTTTCCTCTGCGGCCGCGAAGCCGCTGCCAAAATGGTCGAAAACGGTCGCAAAGGCGTCATCGTCAATATCAGCAGCATCAGCCGAGACGGCAACATCGGCCAGAGCAACTACTCGGCCGCCAAGGCCGGAGTCTCTGCCCTGACCGCCACCTGGGGCAAAGAACTGGCCCGTTACGGGGTCCGTTGCGGCGCCGTCGCCCCCGGTTTTGCCAACACTGAAATGGTCAAATCGATCCCTGACTCAGTGCTCGACAAAATAAAGATGGAGATTCCGCTGCGACGTCTCGCCGAACCTTCGGAGATCGCCCACAGCGTGCGCTACATTATCGAAAATGATTACTTCACCACCCGTACTCTCCCGATCGGCGGTGGGATGCAGGTGTAACAGAACGTTTGCTCAACCCGGAGCCGAGGGTCCCCCCTCGGCTCTTATTTCAGGCCAATAAGGGCCGCTCCTTATGCTTCTCTTCTCCCCAACCCCGCACCCCGTCCTGCTGAACGAACCATCCATGTGCCACCAACAGCAGGCAGGAAGCGTCGCTCGGCGCCGTCGGCGGTGAGCAGCTCGGGGCAGATCTGCAGCAGCGGATTCTCGATTCTGATAGAATAACTTTCGTCTTGACGACAGTAACCATTCGCCGTGGAGATTACCACATGAACAAAGTTTACGTTATTGACGCACTGCGCACCCCCTTTGGCAGTTTTGGCGGCACCCTCGCTGATGTCCCGGCCACTGAGCTGGCAGCGACCGTCACCAAAGCGCTGCTCGAGCGTAACCAGCTCGACCCCAAAGCCCTCGATCAGTATATCGCCGGCCAGGTCATTTCGACCGGTTGCGGTCAGGCGCCGGCCCGACAGGCGATGCGCGCGGCCGGCATTCCCGACACGGTCGCGGCCATGACCATCAACAAGGCCTGCGGCAGCGGCCTGAAAGCAATGATGCTGGTCGCCGACGCGATCCGTCTCGGCGATGAACAACTGGCGATCGCCGGCGGGATGGAAAACATGTCGCGCTACCCTTACGCCCTGCTGGAGGCCCGCTTCGGTATGCGCATGGGGAACGGCGAGGCGGTCGACCTGCTGCTTCACGACGGCCTGCTCGACCCCTACAGCGGACGACACATGGGCGAGATCACCGAAGCCGCGATCGCCGAGCACGGGATCAGCCGCGAAGCCCAGGACGAATACGCGATCACGTCCTACAACCGCGCCCAGGCTGCGATCAAGCGCGGTTTTCACACCAAGGAGATCGTCCCGGTGGTGAAATCGACCCGCAAGGGAGAGGTCATCGTCGACTGCGATGAAGAGCCCAGCCGGGTCAACTTCGACAAATTCACCCAGCTGCGCCCCGCGTTCAAAAAAGATGGTACGGTAACGGCCGGCAACGCCTCGACGATCAACGACGGCGCCGCCTTCGCGCTGCTCGGCAGCGGTGCCGCCTGCGAAAAATACGGTCTCAAACCGAAAGCCGAGATGATCGCCTACGCGACCAACAGCCTGCACCCGGATCAGTTCCCGGTCGCCCCGATCGGCGCCATCGAGCGGGCCTGCGCCAAGGCCGGGCTGTCGCTTGACCAGATCGACCTGTTCGAAGTCAACACCGCCTTTTCTGCTGTTGCACTGATGTCGATCAACCGGCTGAAGCTCGATCGCAGCAAGGTCAACATCAACGGCGGAGCAATCTCTATCGGCCACCCGATCGGCGCCAGCGGCGGCCGCCTGGTCGCCACCCTGCTGAACGGGCTGGAGGAAACCGGCGGGCGTTACGGCCTGGCGACCCTCTGTATCGGCGGCGGCGAAGCGGTCGCAGCGGTATTTGAGAGAATGTAATCAAACATAGGGTCTAATTCCCCGCAGCCTGCTGCGGGGAATTTAGAAATGGTCTCTATATGCCCGTACTGCAGACTGACGAGCTGGACATTTATTATGAAGTCCAGGGGGAAGGCCCACCGCTTCTGCTGATCCACGGTCTGGGATCGAGCACCCTCGATTGGGAATACCAGGTGGAGCCTCTCTCCAGGCACTTTCAAACGTTTACCGTCGACCTGCGCGGACATGGTAAGTCGGGCAAACCGCCCGGTCCTTACAGCGTCCCTCTTTTTGCCGCAGATACGGCCAGACTGATCCGCGCCCTGAAACTTCCCGCAGTCCACCTGGCAGGTCTTTCCCTGGGGGGCATGGTCGCCTTTCAACTCGCTGTTGATTCCCCCGAACTGGTTAACAGCCTGATCATCATCAACAGCGGGCCGGAGCTCGTCCTGCGCAGCTTCCCGGAGCGCATCGCCTTTCTGCAACGAAAAATGATCGTTCGTTGTCTGGGTATGAAGCATATGGCCCAATTGCTGGGGAAGATTCTCCTGCCCGAGCCACAGCAGAAGTCACTGCAGAAGACGCTGGTTCAGCGCTGGGCAAAAAACGACAAAAAGGCCTACCTGAAGTCAATTAATGCCATCATCGGCTGGAGCGTGGCAGATCGCATCAGCAGCATCAAATCCCCCACCCTGGTGATCGCCGCCGACGGCGATTACACGCCGGTCCCCTTCAAAGAAGCATATATTGCAAAAATGCCCCGGGCAGAGCTGACCGTCATTCGAAACTCACGGCATCTGTCGCCGGTTGACCAACCGGAACAGGTGAACCAGGCAATAATGACGTTCCTCTCTTCGCTCTAAGCGCCAACCACCTTTCAGGCACCGTCAAGGAACGGATAATCGAGCAGCAGCTGCGGTCTTTTCGTGACAGCAAGACATTCCAACCCATCCCGCCATCCCCCTGTCCCTCCCGAGACTGTTCAAACCAGAGCCAGGCTGAGCTTTAAAAAACCAGAAAGATTCACTTTGTCGTTGTTTTCCCTTGGTTTTTCCGAGTGCAGGAGCGATTAAAGCGACCCGCACTCTGGAGACGATCGACAGCCGCTGAACGGTAAATAATTTGCTCGGTTCTCTAGCTTGACAGTCGGAAATTTCTTGTTTTAATTAGGAAATAGAGTTAAAGAAAATAGACACAATGCCTGCTTCTGAGTTCTCGCTAACTGTGAACGTCTTATGTGACAACGAGGAGGGCCAGGCAGGGATAATTTGCAGAGTCATCAGAAGCGATTCTCGAGAGCAAAGCAAACCCCTGTCCATTTAGATTCGGTAAAAACAACCGACAGGGGACAGACAAACCGACTTAAATTTGCTTTCTGGTTGACCTGCATTGACCAATACAAAGAAACCAACTTGGTTTAATTCTATAGATTGAAATTGCCAATATCTGAATCATTGCGCACCCGCTTGCGAAGCACGCAATAGTGTCCTGATGATTCACACCTTTCACAAAACATTCTGTCCGCTGTGCCCTGAACGGCCGAAGACTCTTGAACAATGGTGTTCTCGATCTACCTGTGGTTTCTGAACAAAGAGGTTCTCATCCCGCTCGCAGAATATGAACGATTTTACTGACGGACAATTTCGTAACCAAATCAAAGTCGTTCCCGCAGGTAGGGACACAAGCTACAGGCAGTAAATGGCCATTTCAGGCGATTTTTCATAACCAAAACAAGCAAAAATGAAGTGTATATTTTTCAAAATCAAAGGTTTGGAAAAAACAAACCAGAAAGCAAGGTACTGAAATCAATATAGTGTATACAATATGTGGCTTGTGCCTAATGAGTTTGGCCCCAGTCCTGCAAACCGCATTATTTTCAGCTCTCAGGACGACCAAGGGCTAGCGTGATCTGCGACTGGTTGCATGACTTTTTGCTGACAAACTGAAAACCGAAAATATTTACTGCGGTCACATCCGGGGCTCTGTTGCCAGGAAAGGCCGATTTTGAGTTTCATTGCCACGGGCGCCGTCGGCGCAACCTTATTTAACCAAGGACAAAGGCAAATTTATATCCGCTGACAACAGCAAGGAGGACTTATGAAGCCATTTCGACTGAACAAACACGGCAAGCTGGTATTCCCCTCAAGTATCTTTGTCGATCTCGATTTCTCGATCATCGCCGATCTTGATCAGTTGAAGGCCCCTCGGCCTGCACCTGTTCTGGGCCAACCGCTTCGCCCTGGCGATGTACGAAAAACGGCCGACCCGCTGGCGCGACGTCCCGCGCACCCGCGAAGATGTGTTCGTCCCGCTGCTGCGCCCCAGAGAGAATCGCGAAGCAAAGTCCGCCAGCGTTCTCGAGGCCTACGGAAAACTGCCGGCCAAATGGGATCAGACGGCTGAAGATGATCTGTTCGGCATGCTCTTCGACGGCTTCTCGAACAAGCTCTATCGTGCTTCGGAGCTCCCGCCGATCAAGGCGACCATCGCCGAGGCGCTCACCACCGCCGACGCCAAAACCACCGTCCTCGGCGACTTCAACCCCGACCACCGACACTACAGCGTCGACGACATCCTCGATGTCGCCGAGGAGCAGCCCGAGCTCGAAGCGCTGCGGCGCTGGGCGATGGTGCTGCACAACCAGCACCCCTGGGACCGCAGCCGGGCGCGGCTGAAGTCGTTTGCCGAGATGCGGGACGACGATGTC
>CALZHQ010000094.1 GCA_945787295.1 uncultured Desulfuromonadales bacterium | reverse complement strand
TTGCCTCAGCATTTACTGAGAACGAGCCGTCGGCTGCAGTCACTCCGGTTCCCGCGGCCGAGCCATTGACCAGCAAGCGAACGGTAGTTCCTACTCCAAGCGGCGTCACGCCGTCAGCAGCGAAGGCTGTCCCGGCGAAGCTCAGATTGACGTCCGACAGGTTGACGGTGACGGAGGCGGTATCGGTGAGGTTACCGGTGCCGTCGTCCTGGACCTGAACGCTTAGGGCAAAGCTCGGGTTAACTTCGAAGTCCAGCGCTGCGTTGTTCGCCACGGTAATCTGGCCGTTTGACGGGTCGATCGCGAACGCGCCCCCCGTGTTCCCCCCAGTAATTGAATAGGTCAGCGTGTCGCCGGGTTCCGGATCGCTCGCCGCGACGGTGCCGACCACGGTGTTGTTCACGGAATTCTCCGCCACCGCGAAGACCTGGTCATTCACCACAGGTGCGTCGTTGACAGGGGTGATCGTCAGCACGAAGGACTGGCCGGCCAGCGTGTTGCCCTGGCTGTCGTCCACACTGAAGTTAAAGCTGTCACTGGTGGTGTTACTTCCGCCATGGACGTAGACCACCTGGCCGGCATCGATCTGCGCCTGGGTAAAGGTCGTGATCGAGACGTCGGGGTTCGTGGTCAGTTCCAACTGGCCGTTGACCAGGCCGCCGGTGACGGTGTACGTCACGTTGGATGCCGGCTGCTCACTGTCGTCGTAGCGCAGTTCCGTGTTCGTGATCGTGTCCGTGCCGCCTTCGCTGACGATCGAGCCGATGTTGTTCACCTGCGTCGGTGCGACGTAGTCGAACCAGTCCGTGTTGTTTCCGCTGTCTACGGCATTGGGCGCATCGATCGGTTTCTGGCTGGGATCGGATCCGGAGGCATCGGAGTCCTGGACATCAACGTAATCGATCGCCTTGGTCGCTCCGGCGGCAAGCACCAGGTCCCACTGGTTTCCCGGACTGTCGGAGACCAGATTGATGCGGTCGTCATCATCGAGGCCCTCGAGCGTCAGGGTGCCCGTGACGGTTTGAGTACCGGTGTTATCGAAGGTCAAGGTGACATCCGTGCCGTCATTACTGGCTTCGGTTTTGCTCAGGTTATAGAAATTTGTAGAACCGAGAATGGCCTGATCGCCACCGGTCAGATTGACCGTCGAGGTTCCGGCGGTGAAAGAACCGCCGTTGCGAATCCAATCACCGGCGATATTCCAGGTCGAGCCACCCGCATCGAAGGTGGAACCGGCGTTCAGCGTGACATTGCCCAAAACCGTCCAGTTAGATGCGCCACCACCTGTCGCAGCATCCAACCCGCTTCCATTACGGAGAATGACCGATCCGAATTCGTAATCGGCAGAGCGGGCGATCAAGCTGCCGGTAAAGGTTGCGTTATCCCATTTGTCAGCGATTTCCAGGGTGCCGGTAGATACGATCGGAATATCAAAAGGATTATCAAGCGTTCCATAGTAGTAGGCAAGCTGACCGGAATCCCACAACAGCAGATCGTGACTCCCCAAATCCATACTGACTCCACCACTCAAAACCGCAACCGCATCCGAAGCACCGGCGACAGCAACATCGAGATCATAGGTACGCGCGGTCACCGGAACTGCCGTGTTGCCGGTCAGCGCCGCGTAATAGAAGACCCCCGTGCCGTTTGTGCTTTTGATCGTACCGGTGGTCGAGATGTGATTACTGGCATCGGTGATGTAGTGGTAGAACTTGTACTTGATATCAAGGGTCGCATTGTTGCCGATGATCAGATCGCCGGTACCTGAGTCCTGCGACTGGAAGGTATGGATCGTAAACAGAAGCGATGCATTATCTTCGATGGTGATGTCGTTGGCGATGCCGGACACGCCGCCGGCATGGGTAATGCTGGCGCCATTGCCGATTGTCAGGTTGTAGAACCGGTCCACCCAACCAGCAGCCTGAGTCAAAGTCTTGCCGACACCGGTCATCTTCAGCGTGCTGGTGTCGTAATTGAAGGTTCCATTCTTGGAATCCCAGTCCCCGGAAACCGTCAGGGTGTTCGAGCCACCATTAAGCGTACCGTTGATCTCTATGTTGCCACTACTACCTTGAATAATTATATCACCATCTGGCGTAAATGTGTGACCGGCAGGCACGTAGAGCTCACCGCCAGTAACCGTCAGCGTCCCCGCAGTCACGCTGTAACCGATATCGGTATCTGAATGACCACCCAAGGCAGTACCCATATCGGCAATGGTCAGAGCACCTCCCCCTTCATGGCGCACCATGACATGGTCGGCAAAAACATCGACCCCCGCAAGATCTGAACCATCAGCTATCGTAACCGTCACACCTTTATAGGTAGCATCGTTATCGATGAAGAGTACCACCGCATCACCGGCGTTGATCACACCGGTATCGACGGTGTAACTACCATCTGCCGCGGTGACGCTGGTACCAACACTGACACCATTGACCAATACGTTAATGGTTTTCCCGGCCCCAATATTGGCCACCCCTTCATCTATGAAGGCGGTTCCAGAAATGCTGTCGCTTACATTGCTGACATTGACGGTGAAGGCCTGGGTGCTAAAGCTGGTGTCGCTGCTGGTCGCCCGTACAGTGATGTTATGCGAGGTAGCAGTCTCATAGTCCAGGGCTGCTGCGACGGTCACCACCCCAGTATCGGCATCAATAGTAAATAAGCCCCCAGCGTCATCATCCAGGGAGTAGCTCACGGTATCACCAGTGTCTACATCGGTGGCTGAGGCGGTGATGCCCACCACGGTACCGATAGTAGCGTTTTCAGCAACGGTGTTGGTCGCAACATCACTATCACTGACCGCACCGATAGGGTCGTTGACGGCGTTGACATCGATGGTCATGGTGTTGGGCGTGGCATCGGTGTCGGCGGCGCCGGCGCCATCGTCGACGACCTGGAAGGTGAAACTGTCATAGCCCGTGCCGTTGGCGTTGGCGGCGGGCTTGAACTTCAAGCGACCCGCGCTGATGTCGGCGACACTGACCGTATCCAGGTCGCTGAGCGCTTCACCGCCATCGACGATCCCGTTGCCATTGGCATCCACATACAAGGTGCCGTTGGCGACCGTGGTGGTGATGATCACATTGGCGAGGTTGTCCGCCGGGCTGTCGTTGGGGTCCGTGAAACCGAAGTCACCGGCGGCAAACACATAGTCGGTGTCCTCAACGGCGCTGACCGTGTTGTTGGCGCCCGCCGGGGCATCGTTGACAGGGTTGACGGTAATCGTGGCCGTCGCCTGGGCAGTGCCACCGTTACCGTCACTAACCTCGTAAGTAAAGGTGTCAGTCCCATGATAGTTTGCGGTTGGGGTATATATGAACGTGCCGTCCTTTTTCAGGGTGAAGGACTGAGCGTTGTCGGGGCCGTCGACCAGGGTGACGGTGAGCGGATCGCCGTCCACATCGGTGTCATTGCTTAGCACGCCGCCGACCGCCGGTACCGACTCTTCGCCGCCGAACTGTACGAACTCGGTACCGAACTGGTTCTTTGTCGCTTGGTATTGGGCAGCGATCCAGTCCGCGCTGCGATCGGTATCGGAAATCTGCACTTCGTCGATGAAGCCGTCAAAGTCGTAAAGCGGGTCCGAGTGCCCAATGGCGAGCCTCTCAGTGTTACCGGTAACAAGCCCGTTGGTGTAGTTGCCGGATGCGATCTCGACGCCGTTCAGATAGAGCTGCGAGGTGCCGGTACCATCGCCGTTGCTGGTGTAACTCACAGCGGCGTGCTGCCACTCACCGACCGTCAACACGTTATCAGGGGTGTCGAAGACTTCTTGGCCGTTTAGGTAGAAGGTCAGGTCGTTGGTGCCGTTGCCACCGCCGAAGTAATAGGAGTTGTTGTAGCCCCACAGCCCCTTCTCGACTACACGGTTGAAGTTGCCGGAGTCAGCAGTCGGCTTGATCCAGAACGAAATCGTCATGGAATCCTTAAGATCGAGGCTCGCGTCGTGTGCGATCTCGACCCAGTCGTTAGGCCCGAATTCCTGACCATCGGTAATTTGACCTTCCTGACCTGTGGCTGCGACCCGGTCGATGCCGTCGTTGCTATAGGATGTTGAGTCCTTATAGACGCCCGTACTACCGACGCCGGCCTGCTCTTCGTTCAGATGCCAGACACCAACAAAGTTGCTGTCCCACACTCCCCCGGCGGCTTCGCCCGATTTGGCGGCATCGTTGCCGTAGTATATCCAGATGCTGTCACTGTTGGAGGTGCCTGTGATCTGCGGGACCTTGACCCAAACCGTGGAGTCGCCGCCCTCGTTCCACTGCTCGATCTCGTAGGCCAGTGGCGTGCCATCGGCGGCGAAGAAACGCAGATCCGAGCCATCGTCCTTGGTCTGCGCGTAATCGATGTTGCTCGAGTTGACGATGACCAGCACGGGGAAGTCGGTCAGCGTCTCGGACTGCGCAAGGTTGTCCAAGGTGAGTTGCTGTCGACGGCTCCAGTCGATATCCCACCAATCGACGGTGAGCGTATTGTCTTCATTCACCGTGTAGCTGTCATCGGTGGATATAGGCGCATCGTTGACCGAGGTGGAGATGACGGTGGTGGTGGTGTCTGTTGTTGGTGCTGCAATGCCGTCATCCACCGAAATCGTGAACGTCGTCGTTTCGGTCAGCGTAGGCGCAACCCGGTTGTCAGCCGGATCAAAGACCAAACCACGAATGGCGGTTGTTGCAGCGGCGGCAGTTCCGCTGAAGGTATAGACTCCGCCACCGGCGTCGCTGAAACCGTTGAGAACCGAGAAGGTCCCTTTAGCTGCGGTATCGAGATTGACAGAGACAGCCAGGATCTGAGATGAATCGGCGTCACCTATGGTAACGCCTGTGAAGGGCGAAACGGTCGCCGTATCATTCACCCCCTGCCCTGCCACAGCACCACCAATGGTTGGCACATTATTCGGATTCAACTCCAAAATTGAGTTAGCTGAGATATCGCCAAGATACTGGACATATAGAGTGGTTCCTGTCACCGAGGCGTGGAAATCTAGCCCCTCAACTTTCATTGCACCATCGACTGTCAAATAGAGAGGATCGGCTGAATTCCAGTTGTTGATTTCAAAGGCCGGGGAATGGTGATTGGTGGTGGACTGGAACTCGAAGCGGACATGATCGTCGGCATCGTTATCATCCAGGGTGTAGGCGCCGCGTTCCTCGACATATCCGTCACCAGTAAGCGCACCGTCACCGCCGGCGATGCCGAAGTTCAACGTCGCCGGAGTGACGAAATCATCCTGCCGTTCTTCAGCGGTGGTGGTATTGAAACCACTGGTGGTGCTGTCAAAGCTGTATTGCACCGAGGCCTGGTAGGTGGTTAATAATACTGGATTCGGCTTTTGAAATGCGATGTCGACAGAACCGCCGTCATTATCGGTATTCTTGATTTGTGAGGTGCTATAATTGCTGATGCTCTGCATCGTGGCATTGACCTGGCCATCGATCGCGCCCAGTTCAAAAAGTCCCTGGAAGCTGATCGGCGAAGACTGGTTGCCGGAATTGAAGTTCGGCGCTGGATCAACTGTATTAAACGTGCCGCTGTTGTTGCTGCTCCATTCAAAGGACTCATCCAGCAGAGCATCGTCCCAGGTGCCGTAGGTCATGAACATCCATTCGTTAACGAGGGCGGCGTCCATGGTTAGCGACAGGTCGAAGATGACCCGATCTTCATAAAAAGTGATGTTCGTGGTCACCGAACCGTAAGATACACCTGAGGTGTGCATCAATCGGCCGGACATCTGCACCTGTTTCACCGAACTGTTGTCAACGATGGTGGTGACCGCGGCATCGGGGTCCCAGGTCAGCAGCAGCGAACCAGGGGTGGCCGCATAAACACTGCCAATACTCATCCCGTTCATAATATTGGTGGTCGGCGAACTGCTGTTTTTCAGATAGAGCTCTTCGACAATCCCCGGGGCGTAAACCATCTTGTAGACCGAGGTTTCGTGGACACTGTCGGCTTCGACGGTCAGGGTGGCATCGACACTGTCGTTGTAAACCACGGCATTGGTCGTGGTCACCGATGTCACAGCCCCCTGCAGGGTGTTGCCGGCAGGGGCGGCACCGTCGATATCGTAGGTGACCAGGTACTGGACTGGTGTGGTGGTGATCCCTTCACTCAGCCCGGTGAAGGTGGCGGTGTTGCCGGCGAAGGTGGCGGTGCCAAGCAGGGTGTCGCCTTCGTCCCAGATATTGGGGGTGCCGAAGTCATCCCGCCAGATTTTCACCCCGCTAGCCGCGACGTCATTGACATCGGTGCCGCTGAAGGTGACGGTCAGGTCGGTCAGGGTGTCAGCACCGGCGTCGGTCGATAGGGTAAAGGAGTTGACGGTGAAGTGATAGCCGCCGGCCCAGACATTTTTATCGGCCGGGGCGGTGCCGTTGCCAACGGTGGTGGTGTCAGTACTGGTCGTAATTTGAACGTTGTCCACCTGAATATAGGCGTCGGTATCCGTCCCGGTGGACCTGAAACGGATCTGGGTGTCGACGGCAGTTTCACTGGCATTGATGGTCAAGTTGCCGGAGGAAACCGGACTGCCATCCGCTGCTATTAAATCGTAGGTCGCAAGAGTTCGCCAATTACCGCCGCCATAACCGACCTCGACGAGAACCTGTCCCCCTGTTTGCGGGGTAAAGCGCTGATAGTCAAAAGTCAGGATTGCACCCGAGGCGCTGGAAAGGTCGACCTGCCGGTAGGCCCCTTTATAGTTGGCCGGGTTGCCACTGCTGTCGTACGCATTTTCAACCTGCAGGGTCCCACCGGAAATCTTAACCCTTCCGCCAGCCGAACTGCCGTCGTCGTTGACCTCCGTCCAGTTGCCAGTCCAGCCGCCCCCGCCGGTATAGCCAGCGGAAAAATCGTCGGTTGCGATCACTGCAAGCAGGTTGGTCCAAGTGTCTTGCGTTTTCGTACTTACTACGATATCGGCTTCGATATCACCTTCGGCGACTTCCAGCTCCCAATCCGCGCCGCGATCCGCATGCCCGGTTGCATCGTCTGAGGCAGCCACATCGGCGCCGGTAAGCTCGGCAATATTATTCAGCAAGGTTTGGCCGTCGGCATCGGCGACGATATTACAGCCGTAAAAGAGGATATCCCCGTTCTCGCTCAGGGCGTTGCCCCAACCGGCAACGGCATCACTGTTCTGTTGCAGGGTGGTGCTGTTCAACCAGTTGTCGCCCAGGTTGATCTGCCCGTTGGTCCCGTGGCTGATGATGTGCACGGCCGCCAGATCCAAGCGCTCTGAAAGGATTTCTGTGACCTGCTCGATGCCGTCGCGATCGGATTCGAGAACCACCACTTCGATGATCCGGTTGTTATCGTTGCCTTGCAGATCGGCGATCAGCTGTTCATAATCGGCCACGTCCTCGTTGACCAAAACCAGCTCAGAGCGTGCTTGCGCAACCGTTTGTTCAACCGTTTGCCGGGCAGCTTCGCGCTCGACCTGAACATTGTTGGTGATATCCTCAACCAGCACCTGCTCTTCAACGGCAATGCTATCCAGACCCGGCACAACATCGGCCGAAAACAGCAGACGCTGTTCCAGCTCTTCATAACGAAGAATCTCGGGTTGTTTTTTTGCTGGTTTGTTGATTTTGCTGAACGGCTCCTTGATTTTTCTAAACATGCTTGCCCCCCTTTAGGAACGGTAATACTTATCCAAACATATTTATAATTCTTAATGTTGAATTATAAATTTTGAATTAATGTATTCTGTCTATTCCTTAAAACGATAGAATGCCTTCATTTAAAATTAAAAATTAAGAATTCATAATTAGTTCTGCGCTGTCACCTTATTCTCCTCATCAGCGGTTTGATCGATTTCAAACCGGACCAAACACCTCAAACCGCTCGGCATCTGCTGTTCGGCATTGGGCAGTTCCAGGCGTACCCCGAAGGTGCTGCTGGCGGCATCGATCACTTTATCAACAATGGTTACAGTGGCGGTCTGTTCGCCGTACTGCGGGAGCTCCGGTACAATGGTCGCGGTCATGCCGGGGATGATGCGGCCAAAAATCTGGGCCGGAACGATCACCTCCACCCGCAGCGGATCGATCTGCGCCACCCGCAGCAGCGGCTGACTGTTAACATATTCACCGGGGGAAACATAGCGCTCGACCACCACCCCTGAAATGGGGCTTTTGATCGAACACCGATTGAGAATGGCCTGTGCCTTTTTCAACTCATATTTGGCCAGCGTCCTTTTTTCACGTGCCTGCTTCAGGCGATGACCGACCCGGAGAATCTCGGTCGCAGCCTGGTCCTTATCGTGGTTTGCAATCGCCTCCAGTCTCTTGAACCGGCTGTGCGCCCGCTTGGCAAAGGCCAGCTGAGTCTTCTGCAAGCCGATTTCGCCGTCAAAGGTCGCCATTGCTTTGGCTTTTTCCAGTGCCGCCCGCTCCACGGAGGATTCCATCTCCACCAGGATTTGCCCCTCTTTGACCGAACTGCTCCGATCAACGGTGACTCCGGCGACAACCCCCTCCGCCGGCGCACCTATATTAACAACCACGTATGGTTCGATCAGGCCGTCGTACTCGACCGTCTCGGCGCACACTGCCGTGGCGAACAGTAGCATAGCAACCAGAATCAGGTTTAAAATAGTCTTTTTAGGTAGAATCAACATGAAAGTTTTATCTCCGATTCCAGATGTTTTTGATTAAGTTTCTTGAAAGATGAACATCGAACGCCCAACGTCGAACATCGAATAATGATGTCGCTCCGCTCCGTGATTTAATTTGTTTAAACATCCGATACGAAATTTATTATGACTACTTTTTTTTCGTTTCAGCCGTTTTTATACTCGTAACGAAAATCTTAATTAATTCGTCTGTTTCCTGTAAAATTTCATTTAGCAGTTCATGTTTTTTAATTAGTGGTACTCGCTGAATAAGTTTTAACCATCTCTCGGTCTCCCTAAGTTCCTTTAATGAGATACGAAGCTTATGGATAAAGTCTTTTGGGGACTCCGCTGCCTGAGCTTCACCATGGTTTGGATAAGGTGAAGTTCCCGACCTTAACAATTGGCCAGCTACATGGTTGCCTACTCTGGTATCTGGAAGCTGTTCAACAATCTTAATAATTCTCACCGAATACTCGAGCAGCCTTTCTTCTAGGTCATAAGTCTGTGCCTTCATCTTTTTTTATTCATCATTCGATGTTGGACGTTCGATGTTCGATGTTCATCCCTTTGTCATTCCATATGACCGCTGAAAGCGAGCAGCCGACCGGTCTGCCGATCATGTTGCAGCAGGGCTCGACGCGCTTCGCGGTGTCGGCGTTCAATCCCCTGCTGGGCTCGTCTGATAATGTACAGATTCAGTTTACTGC
>CALZHQ010000093.1 GCA_945787295.1 uncultured Desulfuromonadales bacterium | reverse complement strand
AAACTTAGGATCTGTGATAGATACCAGCAGCAGACCCAAAAGCCTGCCGTCTATTGGTCAAATATCCTTTCAAAACCCCTTTTTCATAAAACCATAAGACTTTTCGAGAAACAGAATGTCCCCGGTTTCACATCATTGGTTCAAAATGGCGCTGGTCAAGTCAACCCGGCCAGAGCAACCCGCACCGCATCCCGTTCGGCCTGCTGCTTCCGCTCCACAAAAACCTTCTCACTACTGGCCCGTTCCGCCAACACGGCACAGACACAGCCAGCGGCAAAGCCATACACCAGCCCCATCTTGAATAGGGTTCCGGCCTCCATTTCATAATTGAGGATTTGCAGTTGCCGGTATTCTTCGGTCATCCCCTGCAGTGTCCGCAGGATTTTCGGGTTTGCCGAATCACTGCGCTCCTGTCCTTCGTAGAAAGTATCGACACTGGCTGTCACGCCGAGATGATAGTCAATTTTCAGTGCACGAGCAGCTTCCACCAGGGCAACGGTCAGAAATGGATCTGCAGCAGCAGGGTAGTCGCGCGGCGCAATGTCGTGTGCCGCCCCCTGTCGACAGAGGGCTGCCTGCGAGATCACCAGGCTGCCAACTTTGACCTGATCGGCAATCCCACCGCAGGTACCGACCCGGATGATCTGCCGGATACCAACTTGCACCAGCTCATTGACGACGATCGACAGAGACGGAGCCCCCATCCCCGAAGTCGCCGCGACAAAGCGGGTCCCGGAATTCAATTCACAGAGGTAGCTGTTCAGCCCCCGATTCTCCGACAAGACCTTCAGGCACCGCACCCCTTCGGTTTCCTGCGCGATCCGCCGTGTCCGCTGCAGATCACCACAAAGCAAGGTCGCAGTTGCGGCCGGCGATCCCAGATCGCTCTGGCTGAAACCGATATGATAACGCATACTGTTATCCATCTATGCCTCCCTCTGTAATAGATTTAATAATTATTTGTGGTCCAACAGCACCAGTAAGAAATTCGTTCTTTGGTGAATCTTCTAGCCCCATCCAACCAGCGAATTCAATCTGAAACCTGCCACCAGCTTTTGCTGCAAAAACACCCCCCTCTCCCGATTGCAGGAAGGGCACGAAGTGTCTGATTGATAGTGATAGCAGGACAGGTATTTCCGCCAGCCTTAACACCTGTAAGCATCAGCGGCAACGCTGCACGGCTTATCGGTGCCGCGTTGCCGTCCCAACCTTCGACTGAATGCCTGCTAAAAGGAATATTCATCATCATCTGTTCACAGCGCTGTGAAGAGCCTCAAACATATCAGATATTCGAACGATTAAGGACCACGCTCAGCGAGCCAGATAGCATGAAGATCACCCTGCTTGCCGTCTGACCGCACCCGCACCTGCCTCACGATGAAACCTATCTTCCGCAGGCGTTCCATAAAGTCCCGGTCCGTACTGGCCGACCACACGGCCAGAATGCCTTCTGGCCGTAGCGCTGAATAAGCGGCCGTCAACCCATCCATGCCGTAGAGCCAATCATTTTTCTTGCGGGTTAACCCCTCCGGACCATTATCAACATCGAGCAAGATCGCGTCATAGCCCTTTCGTTCCGCCTTCAGAATTTTGCTGACATCACCGACACGAACCCTGGTCCGTGGATCCTGAAGCGGATGGCCGGCATGCTCCCCAAGCGGGCCTCGATTCCACGTCACCACTTCCGGGACAAGTTCGCCCACGACGACTTCAGCAGTGTTCCCGAGGTAACGCAGTGCGGCGGCGAGAGTGAAACCCATGCCCAGGCCCCCGATCAGAACACGGGGCTGGGATCGAGCGGCGATTTTGCAGCAGGTCAGCTTGGCCAGCGCATCTTCGGATTCATGCTCAAGGGTGTTCATAAGTTGACCACCACTCTTGATGCTGATCGAAAAGTGATTATCGCTCTGGTAGAGGCAAAGTTCACCATCGCTTCCGGGTATCTGTGCCGTATCGAGTAATGTCCAGGGAGTCATTGAGATATCTCGGGTTGTTAATCAGGGAGTGGGCTGGTGGAAATGTCCACCATGCCCTCAGGAGCTTTAGCCGGTCTATTTATCACGATTTGGCGTCATCGATTTTTCTACGGTTCGTCCTCTTTACCCTGAATTACTGAATCTTCTAGGTTTATTTGCTGCTCTTCCTTGGGTTTTTTGCTTCGATACCCTGGTTTGGCCAGAATTTCCAAATAAAAGGATTCGAGCTGTTTTGCTTCAGCCTCTGAAATGCACTTATTAATGGCGGACAGATGAATAACGTCACTGCTTGCTTCATCAGCACCGAACCGGCAGTCAAAATCCCAAAAATCCGCATTGTCGGGGAGTGTCTTTCCTCGTTCTCTTTTTATATACTTTTTAACTTCATATTTGATGGCTTCAACAAGCCTTGGAACTTTGAGTTTAGGGTGGGTCATTTTAAACGTTTTTTTCATAGTGATCTCATCAAGTGTGATTGACATTATTAAAAACGATCTACGCTAACTGCCATGCTATCATCAGAGGGCGATTTTCAACATCATTTCATATACAGATGATTATATTTCAGAAGTAACAAGAATTGAGACGTTTTATTTTTTACTCCACAAAGCGACTAAGCTGCTGAAATCTAAGAGCCGACGTCCGTGATGCCGCTGAAAATAAATCTGTCCCCGTTTATGTGCATCAGCCTAAGCATTCTTGATAAATGGCCACCCAGGTTGTTTAATAATAAAAGTTGTCCATTTCCCCTAAGGAGAGGCCCGTGCCCGACAAACCAAACAGCAGAGTTGTTTATCGTTACGTAAGTCATCTTACCAAGGATACATTGGCGTTGATTTTAGCTGGTGGCCGTGGTTCCAGGCTGCATGAATTGACCAACTTTAGAGCCAAGCCTGCGGTTCACTTTGGCGGCAAGTACCGCATTATCGATTTCCCCCTGTCCAATTGCGTTAACTCGGGTATCCGCCGGATCGGCGTGTTGACGCAATACAAGTCACATTCACTGATTCGGCACTTGGTGCGAGGCTGGAGTCACTTCAAAAAGGAACTTGGCGAATACGTCGAAATTCTACCGGCCTCGCAACAATTTTCCGAGGAGTGGTATCAGGGGACTGCAGACGCGGTCTATCAGAACCTTGATATCATCCGCGCAACGAAGCCAAAGTACATCCTGATCCTTTCCGGTGATCATATCTATAAGATGGATTATCGTTCGATGTTGCTGGCTCACGTCGAAAATGGCGCCGATATGACCGTCTCTTGTCTTGAGGTGCCGGTCGAAGAGGCTGCCGGTGCATTCGGAGTTATGACCGTCGATGAAAAAAACCGCATTTTACGCTTTGACGAAAAGCCGGAAGTCCCGACCCCCATTCCCGGAAGGCCAGACATCACCCTGGCCTCTATGGGCAACTATATCTTCAACACCGAAACACTTTTAAACCTCTTGGAATCTGATGGCAAACAGCCTGATTCCGAGCATGATTTCGGTAAAAACATTATCCCGACTATTCTGGATGATCATGAAGTCTATGCCTACCCGTTTCGGGACCCAAAAACCGATGCACTGGCCTACTGGCGTGATGTGGGTTCATTGGATGCCTTTTGGGAAGCCAACATGGAACTGATCGCGCCGGACCCGGAACTCAATCTTTACGACCCTGAATGGCCAATCTGGACCTATCAGAGGCAGCTGCCCCCGGCAAAGTTTGTTTTTGATGATGACGGGCGTCGGGGGATGGCCGTCGATTCAGCTGTTTCAGGGGGTTGCATTGTCTCTGGCTCACATCTCAAAAAGACCCTGCTGTTTTCAAATGTCAGGGTCCATTCCTATTCGGATATTGAGGAAACGGTTATCTTGCCGGAGGCTGTCATTAATCGAAATTGTAAAATCAGACGTGCCATCATTGACCGTGGTTGTGACATCCCGGAAGGAACTGTTATCGGCTTTGACGCCGAGCAAGACAAAGCAAACGGTTTTAGACTCTCATCGAAAGGTATCGTTCTGGTAACCCGTAGCATGTTGGGCCAACCGGATGGATATGCCTAAGATTGCGGCGGGAGTCAGGGTCGTTGCTCAAAACCATCTGGTCGGCGATAGCCTGGTTTAACCAACCAATGCCATGCTCTCCTGATCTTGAAAGTTTCGGAGAAACATATGACTAGCCCCTGCCGCTGCCCCTGGGTCGACCTGAGCAAGCCTGATTACATCGTTTATCACGACCAGGAATGGGGCGTTCCGGTGCATGACGACCGGATTCAGTTCGAGTTTTTGCTGCTCGAATCGGCCCAGGCCGGCCTCTCCTGGTACACGGTGTTGCGCAAGCGGGAGAACTACCGGCAGGCTTTCAAGCTCTTCGATCCGCAGGCAGTGGCCCGTTTCGGTGAAGAGGATATGGAGAGGATGCTGCAGAACCGGGGCCTGATCCGTAACCGCGCCAAGATAAAATCAGCGATCAACAACGCGCGGATCTTTCTCGCCCTGCAGGACGAATTTGGCAGCTTCTGCGACTACGTCTGGCGCTTTGTCGATGGCAGCCCGATCATCAACGCACCAAAAACGCTGAAGGACATCCCGGCCACCTCAAAAGAATCGGATGCCTTAAGCAAGGATCTGAAACAGCGCGGCATGTCTTTCGTCGGCTCAACCATCATTTACGCCCACATGCAGGCCACTGGCCTGGTCAATGACCATACCCTCGACTGTTTCCGCCGGGCTGAGCTGCTGTGATCGGCACTTACATCCGGCTTTACCTGGTGGCTTTTTTCTGGGGCGGAACTTTTGTCGCCGGCCGCAGTCTGGCCGGTGTCGTCGAACCGGAGGCGGCGGCATTTTTCCGCTTTGCCATCGCTTCGCTGTTGCTTCTGGCGATCACCCTGAAACGTGAACAGCTGCCCAGCCTGTCCTTTCGGCAGCTGCTGGTGGTCTTTGCCCTCGGAGCCACCGGCATCCTGGCTTATAACCTGTTCTTCTTTAACGGCCTGACCCTGATCGGCGCCGGTCGTGCCTCGTTGATCATCGCTCTCAACCCGGTCTTTATCACTCTCGCCTCGGCGCTGATTCACCGGGAGCCGTTACCGAAACGGAGAATCGTCGGCATCCTGTTATCAGTCAGCGGGGCCATTATCGTCATCACCCAGGGGCAGCCATTGACCATTTTTGCCAGCGGCATCGGGCGGGGAGAGCTGCTGATTTTCGGCTGCGTCCTGTCCTGGACCCTCTATTCGGTGATCGGCAAAACCGCCATGCGTGGGCTGTCTCCGCTGGTTGCGGTCTGCTATTCCTCAATCGCCGGAGCCTTGCTGCTTTTTGTCGCCGCAATGCCGCACGTGAACTTCAGCGCAGCACTCGATTACCCACCCGCGGCCTATTTGTCACTGGTTTATCTCGGGATGTTCGGGACCGTGGTCGGCTTTCTCTGGTATTTTCAGGGGATCCAGGCGATCGGGCCGTCACGCGCGGCGGTGTTTATCAGCTTTGTGCCGGTCAACGGCGTCCTGCTGGCCACCTTAATCCTCGGCGAACCCTTGACGTTATCGCTGCTGACCGGCGGTACCCTGGTGGTGAGCGGATCCTACCTGGCCAATGCAGATCCAAGCAAAACACTCAGAAGCTAAAAACCGTTTTGGTCACCAACAGAAACAACCATCTAGCTAAGAGTGGAGTGTTTTTTCGGCTACGAAAGACAAAGATCATCCAAGGTCTGTTGTGAGGAGATTTTAGCTGGATGCATTTGCATCATCCCATTGCTGAAGACCGAGTTGTGCCAACAATTGTTGAAAATTGCTCTCCAGCGGTGCGGTTAAACAGATTCTTTGCCGATCGCGTGGATGCTCAAAGTCGAGCTGCCGGGCGTGCAGAAGCAACCGGTGGCAGGTAAATTGTTCACGAAACATGCGGTTGTGCTGACTGTCGCCGTAGGTAGTATCGCCGATGATCGGATGGAAAATGTGTTTGAAATGGCGCCGGAGCTGGTGGCGCCTGCCAGTCGTCGGTCGCACCTCAACCAGTGAATAACGGCTGCTGGGATAAGGACCGACCGCGATCGGCAATTCGGTCCGTCCCAGGGTTTGATAGCAGGTGACCGCCTCGCGCGGCTTAGCGGAATTCTGCTGTTCGGCATAAGCGGCCTTGATCGGACCGTCTACCAGGGAATAATCGATCGTCTTTCGATCCTCGGTCCAGCCACGGACCACCGCCAGGTAGGTTTTCCCGATCTGATGATAGCGAAACTGATCGCTCAGCTGCCGCGCGGTATCCGGATCGAGGGCAAACAGCAGCACCCCGGAGGTCGGCTTATCAAGCCGGTGCGCCGGATAAACATGCTGACCGAGCTGATTGCGCAGCAGCTGCAGGGCAAACCTGGTTTCATGCCGATCGATATTGGTTCGGTGGACCAGCAATCCGGATGGCTTGTTGATCGCCACCAGCTGTTGATCCTGATAAATGATTTCCAGTTGTTCCTGCATTTAGAGTTCCGAATCTTGACCTGTCTTCCGGTCGCGGGTAGATTAGCCGTCTGAGATATTTCGTCCAGCTTACCTCATCCGTTTGCTGCGGGGCGGTTAAAAGGGAGGGAAAATGACCCAAGGCCAAATAATTCTGCTGATAATTATCTGCATCCTGCTCGGCGCGATAATGGCTTTCACCCAGTACGATATGCTGATGGGGCCATAACTACCAGTTTTTGTAAGGATTTTTCACCAGGTTGGCGTTGTAGCAGCGAGGCTCTGCAGACACCTCTCGGCCAACCCAGTCGGGCAACTCGAATTCTGCAGATTCTGCCTCCAGTTCTATTTCAGCAATGATGAGCCCATCATTATCACCATGAAACTCATCGATTTCCCACACCTGTCCGGCATACTCGACCCGGTAACGGGTCTTCTCAATGAGAGGCCTCAGGCAGAGGTTATCGAGCAGTTCGGCAGCGTCCGCTGAGGGGATCTGATATTCGTATTCACTGCGACTGATGCCGAGCGACTTCCCTTTGATGGTCAGTTTGCCGATATCACCTTCCAGGCGCACCCTGACCGTACGCTCTGGGTCGGTGCTCAGGTAACCCTGTCGAAAAAGGATCCCCATAGCGCCTTCACGCCAGGAATCATCGTTCACTAAGTACTTCCGCTCGATTTCAACGGCCATATGACATCCTAAGCAATTTCACCATCAAGATAGTGCCACTTCCCTTTGTAGCGCCGGAACCTGGAGATCTCATGCATCTGTTTCTCTTCTCCAAACTGTCGATAATAGGCAACAAACTCTACTTTCCCGACTTTATCAAGCGAACGCCCTTGCCGTTTGCCGAGAATTTCCAAGCGGGTGAATTCAGCCCGATTCGCCCAGGCGCTCATCTCTGTTTTCAAATCCTCAGTGCGCTTGTCCGGGTGGGTCGTCTGATAAAGATAATCGATCAATTTCAGCGCATACGCGGAATAGCGTGATCGCATCAGCTGCTCGGCCGTCGTGGCAAACTGTTTTCCTGAATGGAAAAGACTGCAGCATTCAGCGTATTTATGACCGCTGCCACAGGGGCAACTTTCTGCCTCAATCAACATTTTATTGGCGACTCTTCCCTTTCAAATTAATTTCACCCGTTTTTTCCACCTTGATTTTCGGCAGGAATCTACCGACATCGAGGCGGGCGACAAAATTGAATTGAAATTTTTCCCGCGGTTGATTCATCAGGTCGGTAAACAGGCTGATGGTGCTGAACAGATCGGGTGAAGCCTGCAACAACACATCCCCTTCACCGTAGGCAGCGATGACCGGCAGATCGCTGGCCACCCCGGTCAGGATGCGATGCCCTTCAAGCTCGACATTGTAGGCCATTCCGACCAGTTTCAAGGGGTCCCGATTGGGATTCACCACATGCAGCCCAATCTCAAATTTCGGCACCACGCTATTGGTCGGCAGCACCCGGAAGCTGCTGACGATAACACTCGGTTGCTCGAAATCAGGACTCAGGGTGGCGCAGCCAACCAGCAGGAAAGCCACCAAACCGCATAAAACCAGCTGTCTCATCATTTGCATCGGGACCTCTTTTCAAATCAATACAGATAAGCTTGCCGCAAACGCAACTCCAGCCGCGCGGCGAGCCTTGAACAACTGAAGGTCAGGAGGAAATAGAGCAGCGTGACACTGATCCAAACCTCGAACGTCAAATAGGTCGCCGCCATCAGTTCCATCCCCTGAAAGGTCAGTTCTTGAATCGAGATGACAGAGACAATGGCCGAATCCTTGATCGTCGATATCGCCTGGCCGGTCAAAGGCGGTATCATCTTCTGAAACGCCTGCGGCAGAACAATATGCCGCAACCCGTCCCAGCGCTTCATCCCCAAGGCCCGCGCGGCTTCCCACTGCCCGGTCGCGATGGAATTGATGCCGGCACGGACAATTTCACCAATGTAGGCGCCTTCGAACAGGGCCAGGGTCAAGACCGCAGCAACAAAAGCTTCGACCTGGTCGACAGGAGCCAGCAGCAGCTCGGAAGCTCTCACCAGCCATTGCGGAGCCGAAGCCAGCCGTTCGCCGATCTGCAGCAGCGGCAGGATCTGACTACTCAAAAAGAAATAGAAGATAAATACCAGCACCAGCGGCGGCAGATTGCGCAGCAGGGTGACAAAAGTGCCGCCGAGCAGCCGGTTGAACAGGTGCAAACTGGTGCGCAGCAGCCCGGCAATCAAGCCGATCGGCAGCGCGAACAGCAGACTCCAGAAACTGAGGCGGATGGTGGTCAGCAACCCCTGCAGCAACAGGTTGGCTGTCCAGCCATCGGTCTCATCAAAACGCAGCAGATACTGCGGGACAACTTGCCAGTTCCAGCGATACTCAAGGCCGGTTTCTACCCGGTAGCCGAGAAACCCGAGGAGTCCGATCACGAGCAGCAACAGGATATAATCGAGTCGGCCCCAGCGGGGCCGACGACGCATGATCAAGCGTTAACTCCTATTCAACCTGACTCTTCCAGTCCTGGGTGGTAAACCAGTAATCGTAGCGCTCCTGCAGCCAGCCATCGGCATTTTTCACCCGAACCCAGTTATTCAGGTAGTTGAGGAAATCGACATCCCCTTTACGGATGGCAAAGCCGATCGGCTCCTGGGTAAAGGTTTTTCCGGACAGTGGCAGAAACAGCTTGTCCGCATATTTCAAAGTCTGGAATTCCGGGAACGGCTGCGAGGAAACCATCGCCGCGGCCCGGTTGTTGAGCACTTCCTGCAAGGCCTGACCTTCGTCATCGAACAGACGGAGCTGGGCTTTCGGCAGAAACTTCTTCGCCGCTGCGGCAGCCGTGGTCCCGATCCGGGCAACCACCGTCATATCAGCCGAGTTGAACGCTTCCAGGCCCGTTTTCCCGCCGGCCAGTTTCTGGCTGGCAACGAAGATTGCGCTGCGGAGTAATCCCCATACCACCGATAATGATATCGAACTTGCCGGTCAGCAGTGCCGGGATGATGCCCGACCACTTGGTCGGCACAAACTGGACTTCGACGCCCATATCCTCGGCCAACTGCTTTGCCACCTCGATCTCAAAACCGGTATAACCGCCTTTTTTATCTTTCATCGCCCAGGGCACGAAGGTCGAAAAACCGACCCGCAACTGGTTCTTCGCAATCACTTTTTCCAAAGTACTCTGTTGTGCCAGCTCCAGGCGCACGTCGCTGGCCCACAAGGGAGAAACCAACAGGGTACAGAATAACAGTAAAAGCAGACCAATTCGAAACTTCATGCAACCTCCTGAATGAATATCAGGCTAATGAGCCGGAAATAAATACTCCAAATATCTTACCAGAACTGAAAGGGACATGGTGACAGCCAGATAAATTGCTGCAACGGTGAACCAGATTTCGAACGTCAAAAAGGTCTCGGCAACGATCTGCTGCCCCTGCATGGTCAGGTCGTAAATGGCGATCGTCGACACCAGGGCCGAATCTTTGATCAGCGAGATCCCCTGGCTGGTCAACGGCGGGATCATCTGCCGGAAGGCCTGCGGCAGAATAATAAACCGATAGATCTGTGGCATCCGCAAACCGAGTGAGGCGGACGACTCCCATTGCCCGGCCGGAATCGCCAAGATTCCGGCGCGGATAATCTCGGAAGCGTAAGCGCCTTCAAACAGGCTCAGGGCCAGAACCGCAGAGCTGAAACGACCGAGATCAAGAATCGGCGCGAAGACAAAATAGAGGATGAAAATCTGAATCAACAGCGGGGTGTTACGGATAGCTTCCAGGTAGGTCCAGGCGATCCCTTTGGCCATCGGACTGCTAGACAGGCGCATCATAGCGGTCAGCAGGCCGATCAGCAGCGAGAGGATCAGACTGACCAGCGTGATTTCCAACGTCAGCCACAACCCCTGCAGTAACGAGCCTGCCTGCCAGCCGTTGGCGGTCATGTGCAGCAGATAGCGGGGAACCCGGTTCCATTGCCAATTATAACCGAGATTTTCCGCCCCCAGCAGCAGCCCCCAGCAACAACCACCAACCACCAGCAAAAAAGCACACAGCTGCACCAGGTTGGCTAGACGCAGCAGTTTGAAGAGCTCAGGTGGGCGGATCGGTCTGCTCCTTAAAGACCGCGGCAGGCGGGCTTGTTTTTGCGAACATACTGCTGGTGATACTCCTCTGCCCGCCAGAATGGCCCCGCAGGGGTGATTTCCGTCACAATCGGCGCAGAATATTTTCCGGAATCCGCTAAAGCTGTCTTCGAGCGTTCCGCAACCTGACGCTGCTCATCGCTATGGTAGAAGATTGCTGAGCGATATTGGGTGCCGACATCCCAGCCCTGGAAATTAAGACTGGTCGGATTGTGCTTGGCCCAGAACTTTTCCAGCAGCTGCTCGTAGCTGACAACTGTCGGATCAAATTTCAGGTCGACCACCTCTGCATGCCCGGTCGCACCACTGCAAACGTCTTTGTAAGTTGGGTTTTCAGTACTGCCACCCATGTAACCGGCCGAGGTTTCCAAGACCCCATCCAGCGTGCGGAACAGTTCTTCAACACCCCAGAAACACCCGGCAGCGAATGTTGCTCTTTCCATAGCTGACCCCGCTTCACTAGCTGCTGACCAACCCAATAACGTGAAAACGGCAATGCAGTCCGCCCGCAGCGTTTGCTTTTATCATGCGACCACCGCAAAGCGGCCTAGCGTATCTCCTCGTTCCATTCTACGCCAATCCGGCTCTCAGCGGCCAGTTCGTGCCGTAGCTGCCCTTTTAGCTCTTCAGCTTCGGGCTTCGCCTTTTCCTCTGGATAATTTACATGATCTGCAGCGCCAACAGGTTGATAAAGCCGATCAAAAACCCGAGCAGCGCCCCGAACAGGTTGATGTACTTGAACTGTTCTTTCATTATCCCCATCAGCAACCCTTCAACCTGCAGGATATCGAGACCATTGACCTTCTCCTCGACCATTCTGCGGACATTGAGGGTCTCCACCAACCGCGGCGCTTCCTTCTTCAGCATCTCTTCTACCAGTTGGCAGATCGCGGTTTCCAACTCGGTGCGCAGGTCACCGGGCAGCTTCGCCGACAACAGGCCGAGCGGCTTGCGGTAAATCCACTCTTCGCTCTGCTCGCCGAGGATCGTCTCCAGAGCATTGCGCGCCTCTGGCGACCGGATCAACTCCAACAACCGGTCGGCCAGCTGTTCCCGGGTCCGCTCTACGCCGCCTTCCGGCATCGCCGTACGCAGCAGATTATCGAAGGACCGGTCCTTGATCCGGTCGATGGCACTCTCGGTAAGAATCAAAGCGGTGTCGATGGTTTTGCGCGACTGAACGGTCTCAACCACCTGTTTGCGGATGAATTGGCGGACCCCGACCACCTTTTCGTACGGCAGCTTTTCCAGGTAGCTGGCCAACGAACGATCGAGCAGGCCATCGACCCGCTCCCGCAGCAGCTTTGCCAGCTGCTCCTGGGTTTTTGCCTCGCGCAGCCAGTTGGCGATTTCATCGCCCGCCTTGTCGAGGAACTCGGGAATTTTATCGTAAATCTTGTTCAGATCGATGAAGCCGCTCAGCAACCCGGCCAGACCGCCAAGGGAATCGAGAAAGGAATCGATCGCCTTCTTACCCTTTTTCACCAGCCTTTTCCGGAACAGGGGATCGTAGAGCATGCCGCCGAACTTTTCCACCAAGGGCGGCAGTTCTTTTTCCAACTGCGCCAACAGCAATTCGACCAGATCGCGCGGCAGAATTTCTCGCAACGGCCGTTCACTGGCAAGTAACTTCTCGGCTTTCTGATCAATATAGGTTCCGACGGCGTTGGCAACCTTCGGCGACTGAAAGAATTCCGCGTATTTGCCGTCCAGGTGCAATTGCAGGTCGCGGTAGCGCTGCGGGGTCAGAAAGCTGGCCAGATCCCGCGCCAACAGCTGATCGCCCTGGCGCTGCAGATAGTCACGCAGTTTGCGGTCAAAGGTCTCGCTCTGCAGGTAGTCGAAGACCAGTTTGACGACTTTTCCGCGCAGCAGATCGACCAGCTCGCGAAACCGCGCCCGAAACCGGTCCGGAATCAGGGTTTCCAGTGGACCCAATTCCCGGTCGAGAAAGACGCCCAGCTTATCGGTCACCGCCAGCCGCAATTCCCGCTGGATCGAATCCTTACCGAAGGCGCGACCGACATCATCAACGGTCAGCAGATGCTCGCCGACCATCTCGCCCATCTTGCGCGCCAACTCATCCCGTTTGGACGGGATGATCCCCGGCGTCAGCGGAATTCGCAGGCCGAGCAGACGCCAGGCCCGCAGCGGCCGGAACAGCATGCGGATCGCGATGTAATTGGTCACATAACCGATCAGCGCCCCGAGCAAGGGGGGAATCAGATAAGGGAGATAGTGCTGATATTCCATAAAAAGTTATTTATTGGTCCATCTCTATCAATGAATGATCGCCGATGTTCATTTTGCGAGGCGAACCGACCAAGGTGACCGAATCGCCCAGCAGCGAATGATCGAGGACCAGGTTGCTGACCCTGTTTTCGGCATTGATGATCGAATCGCGGATGATACTGTTTTCGATGACACTGCCGGCAGCTATCGATACGTTCGGACCGATAACCGAATTCCTGATGATCGCGCCCCGCTCCAGGTGAACCGGTTCTTTCAGGACGCAATCGATCGCCTCACCATGGATATGATGCCGCCCTTTGAGCAGAAAACGGTTGGTTTCGAGCAGGGTTTCCGGCTTGCCGCAATCGAGCCAGGCGTCGATTTCCGGCGCCTTGAGCTTAACACCGTCCTCGATCATGCGCATGAACACCGAAGGCAGATAATATTCGCCCTTGACCGTTTCCCCGGCATCGATGGTCTTCTCGATATAACGCAGAAATCCGGCGCCATCTTTCAGATAGTAGAGGCCAACCTGGGCCAGGCGGGAAATCGGCGTGTCCGGCTTTTCGACCATATCGACGATGTAGTCATCACGCATCACGTTGACCCCGAAACGCTGGTAATCCTCGACCTCCTTGGAATAGATCAAACCATCGGCATCGGCACATATTTCCGGAATCTTGGCCAGATCGGTGACGAAAATGGTGTCGTTGAAGACGACCAGCAGGTCGTCACCATCTTTGACTTCCGGAGCCGCCAGGGCCACCGCGTGCGCCGGTCCGAGCCGCTCCTTCTGCACCAGGTAATGGCATTTGAGGCCAGGGAATTTACGCTGCATGAAATTGGCCACCTGTTGACCATTTTCATCGGTGATAAAAATATATTCTTCGACATCAATGGCCTGCAGCCGTTCGATGATATGCTCAAGGACGGTTTTCCCGGCGACATGGACCAAAGATTTGGCCTTGGTGTGAGTGTGGGGGCGTAAGCGCGTTCCTTTGCCCGCGACAGGAAGTACAACCTTCATTTTTTCCCTCCGTATCTATTGATTCGCTGTATCCGACGGCGATGTTAAGGTAAAGAGCAGAGATTCTCTTTCGGCCGCCGCCGGCTGAAAGTGTATTCCATCTAAAGCAACCCCTTTACTGAGCAGGTAGGTGGCCAGCAATTCACTCCGCTTTTCCGCCAGGGTCTGATCGTAATCGACCCCATACCCTGTCCATACTCGGACGTCGACCAGCCAGTTCAAACCGGGATTACTGAGAAAAAAATCGGCCAGCGGATCGAGAACTTTTGTTCCCCCCGGAAGGGGTAGAACGGCACCAGCACCGAACAACGACTGGTCCGGATAACTGAACTGCAACGGATCCTTGGTCACCACTGCTCCGGGAAGTGTTTCCAGCTGTTGCACCAAGTTCACGGCAACAAGCGTCACTGCCCGTGGGGCACTGGCAGGCGTACAGGCGACCAGAAACAAGACCATCAATCCAGCAACGAACGTCCTCATAAAGCCTCTCTAGCAACCATTTGACGCAGTCGTTCAAAAGCCGGATGGTTAAGTAATGATTCGCGTAGATAATCGGCAGCCAACCCGTTAACCATACCACTGATCAGCGAAAAGAGCAGGAAGAATGGCAGCATCATCCAGATCGAGGGATGGCGGACAATCAGCAACCAGGCAATCAGCAGTTGCCCTCCAGCATGCCCCAGAGCCCCGAGCACCGAGACCCCGACGATGCCGATCTGAGGTCGCCAGAGCCAGAAAGCGAGGCTCATCAACAGGGTCGCCAGCAGACCGCCGGAAAATGAGAGCAGAAAGGCGGGTGAAAACAGGTTGCCGAGCAGCAGACTGCCGACCAGAATCCGCGCCATATTAACGATCCAGAGCGCCCGGATACCGTACAGAAACAGGGCGGTCAGGGCCAGGATGTTGGCCAGACCGATCCGAAACCAGGGCAGCGGGTTCGGCAACAAGGCCTCGAAGGTGTGCAGCGCCACCGCCAAAGCGATAAACAACGCCAGAAACACCCGCTGGCGAACCAGTTCCAGATCCGGCTGGTCAACGGCTGAGGAGGTCATAGCCCCGGTCCTTTTCTGCTGCGGCTTCAATCCTGATCACCAAGCGGTTCGGCACACAGGCCAAAAGATCACCGGAATGACTGGCCTTGCCGAGTCCGATACAGATTTTTTGCGGGCAGGGCGAACTGACCACCCACGCGCTGCCATCGGCAATCCGCAGCACGGTGGTCCCCAAAGGGCCGTTCAATTCAACCTGTTGATTTTTATGCAGATCAGCAACAAAAACCGTCTGTTCCCCGGAATCGACCAGCACCCGTGCCCCAACTCCTTGCCGGAGCGGTAAGAGGAACGACATCAGCACCAACCCGGCCAGCAGCAGCACCAACTTGCGATCGAAAGGTGTCAAGCGCTGCAACAAGTCAGCGAATTTCATCTGTCGCTCCGTGTTAAACCGCTGGTCTGAAAAATGCTGCCATCAGCAGCAACCAATAAACCCTCCACCCCTGGCAGTTGCTCGAGCAGTTTCAAGCCAGCTTGCGGACCGAGGACAAACGCTGCAGTCGCTAAAGCATCAGCGCTGGCCGCAGTTGCGGCAACAACCGTGACGCTCTGGCACAAGCGGGCGGGTTGACCAGTGCGGGGATCGAATATGTGATGGTAGCGGATGCCGTCACGCTCGAAAAAACGCTCGTAGTCACCGGAGGAGACCACCGCCCGATCGGTCACGTCCAACCTGGTCAGCAGTTCGCCCGCTTTGCGCGGATGTTGAATGCCGATCCGCCAGGGCCGGCCCTGTTTATCTCCCAGCAGGGCGATGTCACCCCCGGCATTGACCGTAGCAGAAGCGATGCCGGCCCGGCGCAGCACCTCAAGGGCCCGATCGACAGCATAGCCCTTGGCAATTCCCCCAAGATCGATCTGCAGTTCCGGAATCGACTTTTTAACCTGCAGGCCATCCAGCTGCATGGCCTGTGGCCCGACGCCACGCAAAGCGGCTGCCAGCTGCTCAGCCGTCGGCACTTGAGGGGCATCGGTCTCTATCGCCCAGAGCTTTTTCAGTGCTCCGAGAGAGAGGTCAAAGGCACCGCTGCTCTGGACCGCAATTTGTTGGCCGAGCAGCAATAACTCGGCTGTTTCCTGACTCACGCTGACCGTTGTCGTCGCCGCCGACAAAAGAGAGATTTCACTTTCAGCCCGGTGACTCGAAAACAGCTCTTCCAGCCGGCCCATCTCGGAAAAAGCGTCACTGACGGCACGATGAAGCAGAGCTTCATCCGCTCCGAAAGCCTTGATTTCGACCAGAGTGCCCATCACCAGCGCGGTCCGCGACAGCTGCTGATCATCAGCCGGAATCCGCCACCAGACCAGTCCGGCGATCAGCACCAGCAGCAGAATGACCCATGGCCGCCCAAACATCTCTTAGCCCTCGACGATTTCACCGATCAGATCGTACTCGGAGGAATCGGTGATTTTTAACTGCACCAGCTGACCGACATCGGCCTGCCCGGCGGTGATCAGGTACTGGCCGTCAACATCCGGAGCCTGACGGGCACTTCGTCCCTTGAGCAACAGATCGGTCTCCTCACTGTAGCCTTCCACCAGCACCGTTTCCGTGCGACCGAGCAGCGACCGGTTTTTGTTGAAGGACACCCGGGCCTGCGCTTTCATCAAACGGTTGAGGCGACCCTTTTTGGTCTGCGCCGGCACCTGGTTTGGCAGTTTGGCGGCCGCGGTTCCCTCTTCGCGTGAATAACGGAACACCCCGACCCGCTCGAAATGCCCTTCTTTGACAAACGCGAGCAGCTTTTCATACTGCTCGCGGGTCTCACCGGGGAAGCCGACGATAAACGAGGTGCGTAAAGTCAGGTCGGGAATCTTGGCCCGCAGCTTTTCGAGCAAAGCGCGGATCTGCCCTTCACCCACCCGGCGGTTCATCTCCACCAGAATCTGATCATCGATGTGCTGCAGCGTCCATGCCGTAAGCGGTGATATCCTGGGCGATCAGATTGATCTCCTTGACGCCTTTATCCGCCAGATTCTTCGCTTCCTGCACCACCGAGTCGATACTCCGCGAGCGCAGGGTGCCGCGCAGCTGCGGGATGATGCAGTAGGAACAATGATTGGCGCAACCGTCGGCTATTTTGATGTAACTGCTGTAGAAGGGCGAGGAGTTAACCCGCGGGGTTTCATGATCGTAAAGGTAGTCAGGCTCGCCGATCTCCTGGCTGGGGGCGTCAAGCTGCAGTTGCCGTTCAATCAGTTCGACAATCCGCGGCGCCTCGGCGGTTCCCATGAACAGGTCGACCTCCGGCAACTGCTTGGCCAGCTCCGCTTTGTAGCGCTGCGGCATACAGCCGGTCACCACCAGCAGCCTACAGTTGCCATTCTGCTTGTAATCAGCGACCTCAAGGATGGTGTCGATCGACTCCTCTTTGGCGTCATTGATAAAGGAACAGGTATTGACGACAATAATATCGGCCTGACTTTCGTCGGTGACGATTTCGTAACGATCAAGCGGCAGATGCCCGAGCATCACCTCGGCATCGACCAGGTTTTTCGGACAGCCCAAGCTGACCAGACTCACTTTTAATTTATCCACGTACTTAGATTTCCTGTTTTAGATTTTCGGTTTTCGTTCCCACTTCGACGGTGAAGGAACGAGCAATTTTCTCCAAGGTCAAGGAAAGCGAGAATCGGCAGCGGAGGCGTACATCGTACGCCGCACAATGCCGATTCGCAGTTTGACGCGGAGATTGGTGAAAAGGGCCGTTCCTTATCAGGAACGCATGTTTTCGAACTGCAACTCGATGTCCAGGTCTTTACCCTTCAGGGTCTGCATCACCTCTTGAAGATCATCGATCTTCTTGCCGGTGACCCGAACCTGGTCTTCCATGATCTGTGCCTGAACTTTGAGCTTGGTCTCTTTGATCAGCTTGACGATCTCTTTGCCCTTTTCCTTGCTGATCCCCTGGACGATGCCAGCCTTAACCCGCACCGCGCCGCCAGAGGCCGGCTCTTCCTTGCCATAATTGAAACATTTTGGCGATACATTACGCCGCACCAGCTTGGCGATCAGAATATCCTTGATCGCCTGCAGTTTGTAATCATCGGCCGCGAGAATGGTCAGCGCCTCATTTTCCAGGGTCACCTCATTGTCGGTTCCTTTAAAATCGTAACGCTGACCGATCTCCTTGACGGCCTGATTGACCGCATTATCGACCTCTTGCAGATCGACCTTGGAAACAATATCGAAACTCGGCATCAAAAAACTCCTTATAACTTAATCTGTCTAGAAATAATCCACAAAGATTCAAAGCCTTGTATCATACAACCTCTCGACACTGCTCCACAACCCTCAGAAATCTGTACACCTATCCATATTTGAAAAAAATGGAAGAAACGGGCAAAGAATCGCTGAAAAGAAAGCTTCTAACAAGATGTGAGCCGGCCCAACCGCTTAGATTCTAAGGGGTCCGGAAACTCCCTGGAAGGCAAAAGGCCCCTAAGTCCCTTGACTCAGAGGCCTTTCGTTCTTCAATTATCGAAAATCAACAGATTAACTTAACCCCTTGCTTAGATTCTGGTTGGGCCGGTTTATAAATGGCTGGAAATGCTTACTTTGAAGCTATCAGCAATTCTCTACAATTTGGCTATTTAATAATCAAATCGGATACGGACACCGGTCCACCAGTAATTGTTAAGGTGCCAAAAAATGACGAATCGGAAATAACGTTTTCAAAGACATTATCGTAACCACCACGTAGGCTGATGGTGACATCCCTGTCAAAATATAGATTTTCTGGTATCTGTTCTCCCGCTTTAACTTTGACTGTATCAACCTGGCCTGAACCAATACTGTCATAGGCACTTTGTATCGTCGTATATGTCCCTTGAGTGCCTTCAAGCAGGACAGGGAAGGGGATATTGATGACGGTAAAGTTGGCGGTTACCGCAGTGTCAGCATTAAGCGTCAGAACACAATCCCCTGTACCGCTGCAGAGGCCACTGCTCCAACCGGTAAAACTGCTATCGGTAACGGCAGACGCAGAAAGAGTGATTTCTGTACCAGTGGGAAATTGCGTGCTGCAGTCGGTAACACAGTCCAGGCCTGCTGGTGTACTTACAACTGATCCACTACCGTTACCGGCAAAAAACACTTCCAACAACGGGTCCGGGGTCTGAACAATCTCCTCAATCAGGAAAGACCGCCCAGCCAGGGTTTGAACATCACCATAGTTTGCAGATAAATTGATGAAGTTCAACCCGTCACCGCTGGAAATACCGGAGCCGGAATCTTGCCCCTGCACCAGGGCAAAGCCTTGGTAGTTCAGGTGGATATTGCCATCTGGGTAGAGAACCACTTCAAAAGTGTTGGGTCTGGAAAGCCCCTGGTCGAGAAAAGTTTCGGTTTGCCACTCGACCACGATCCGTTCCGGAGCAGTCTTATGCTGGACAAATACTCCACCGAAGGCATATGAGGACAGATCGCTGTTCCATGCACTGATGACTGGACCTGTCGTCGAGAGATTGTAGGAGTTAACCACAGCATAAGACCCGAACCAGATGCTGCCATCGGTATCTGCGATTATCTGATTGTAGATATTCCCGTAATAGGTAAAGTCCCAAGGCAGATCAAAGACAACCCTCTCTTCATCGCCGTAATTGAATTTGTAGGTACTGCTCTCAGGAAGCAACCTGTCTGCTGAAGTGCCCTCCCACGCCGGGGAGACCTCGGAAAGCTGATAATACCCGTCAGTGGCAGCAAAGAGATTTGCCGTTGTAAGGCTCAACAGCACGACCATTGCAATAATGGCCTGAATTCCAGCCCACTTCATCCCCGACCTCCTTGAGTTTAGATAGTTTAAAGCTTCAAATAAAAATTAACGATATTCCTAAGCTTGTTATTCATCACAAAAACATTGTTCAAATCAATCTGTCAGATGTGAAGACCTGACCCCTTTATGGGTTCCCTCGGTCGGCTTGACAACCAGGTGAAAATGATTGGTCATCAAGCAATAGGCGAGCACTTTAACCGGGTAGCGCTCCTTCGCTTCGCCAATCAGATCGACAAAGGCCGCAAAATCATCCGGCTTATGAAAAACATTCGCCCGGC
>CALZHQ010000092.1 GCA_945787295.1 uncultured Desulfuromonadales bacterium | reverse complement strand
CAGACGGCTGGGGATCGTCGAACCGGTCTTTGGTCACCTGCGGGAAAATCTGGGGTTGAGAAGGTTCAGCCTGCGAGGACGGGATAAGGTTGATGGTCAGTGGAAGCTGTTCACCATGTTGCACAATATGCTCAAAATCCATCGGTACGGTTTAGCGACATAAAACAGCCCCAAAGGGGGTCAAGGTCGGATAAGGGATGTTATGGTAACCAAAAAACACGCCCGGAAAGACCCCTGATCGCCCTGGGGTGTTTGACCAGAATGAACAGCAGGAAAAGCTAAGGCCGGGCAGAGGGGCGTTGCTGAATATAGCTTTTTCTGCAGACTCTTTATGCCTCTCAAATTGAAAGGGGCTAATTCCCCTTTGCAAATAGCAACTTTGGTGTCAGAATTCAATTATGAGCCCAACGATATTTCGTGACGGAAAATAAAGGTTTTTCTTTTTCAGCAGGGAGCAAGAGAGAATCCACGTACATGTCGTTTCACCTGAAGGTGAAGCGAAGTTCTGGCTTGAGCCAACCGTAGCCTTGGCCGACTACGTTGGCCTGAACAGGAGGCAACTCCTCCGCCTCCAAAAAATTGTGGAGAACAGAAAAAATGAGATCATCAGCGCGTGGAAAGACCACTTCTCTTGAAATAACAAATATTTGCCAACTTGGATTTTGCTTATCTTATGAAGACCACGAGTACTTCGTTCCTTTTGAAAAGTTCCCATGGTTCAAAAACGTTGAATTAAATAAAATATTCAATGTTCAGCTAGAGTGCGCCGGACATTTCTATTGGCCCGACCTCGATGTAGACCTCAGTGATAAATTCCTTCTCAATCTCGAAAAGTTTCAGCTCATGAGCAAGGCATAACAACTCAATGAACCGTTAGGCATTCAACAATGGGCTCCGTAAAGTGAATTCAATATTCACAATAATACTTTCGCTTATTCCATTTATTTTGGTGGGAGGCTGGCTTGTCTACAGGGAAACAAAATCCAAGCACTCTCTTCTCAAAAAAACAAACAACGCCAAAAAAATAATAAGAGTCGGTGATGAAAACTATTTTGTTAAGAAAGTTTCTAGAATTCTGGTCTTAGAAAAGAAAACAGGAAGAGAAGCAATTGTTACTACTTGCGGTTTTGAAAACGAGCAAAAGCAAATAGAAGGTGAATTGAAAAATTTACCTGAAGGAGTAAGGGTTCATTACAGACTGGGAAATGGGATTTATTCTCCTGAAGAATCTGACTGGTTAGCAGGTGAAGACTTTAAAGTTATAGGGGTAGCTAAAGTTGAAGAATATAAAAAAGCATAATGCCTAACAAACAAATCAATGCGGACGGAAAATACGTCTGTGCTAAATTGAAAAACAAAATCTAAATTGCGGTGGTACACGCAAGTTCGCGTCGCCGCCGGTAATCATAAACCGGTATGTGCAAAAATTAGTAATGATAACGGACCTGAGCAATAAAAACGGAATCTTCTTCAACTTTATAAACGATTCTGTGCTCATCGTTGATTCGTCTGGACCAATAGCCGGAAAGACCATGTTTCAACGGTTCGGGCTTCCCGATACCAGAAAAAGGTGAACGCTGCATATCCTGACTCAATGCGTTCACCCGCTTGAGGACTTTTTTGTCGGTTTTTATCCAATACTGGTAATCATCCCAAGCATTTTCGGAAAATATGAGTTTCACAGAGAAAGCTCACGCTCAGTACCGTCACCAGATTCCAACTGAGCAATCGACTCCAAAAGACGTCGAGCATTTTTTGGGCTTCTCAACAAATACGCTGTCTCTTCAAGAGCTTGGTAATCTTCAAGAGACATCATGACAACCGAGCTTTCGTTTCGGCGTGTAATAATGACAGGGTCATGGTCTTCGCATACTTTTTCCATTGTTTTTGCTAAATTACTTCGTGCGTAGGTGTATGAAATAGCTTCCATAGCAATTCTCCTTTTCGGTACATGTACAGAATATTGTACCACTAAAGGAAGCACATAACAATGCAATGAACCGTCAGGGCTCAGAATTGATCGAAGTGGCCCCCAATTGCAAAAATGTAGATGTAGTCATCATCGAACTTATAAACGAGCCTGTCTTTTTGGCTCAATCGGCGTGACCAAAACCCCGAAAGGTTGTGACGAAGTGCTTCAGGCTTCCCTGTCCCCACAGCAGGATCTCCTCGCAGCATTTCTTTTAAAAGTGAGCAAAGAGCCTTATGTAAGCGTTTGTCCTTTACTCGCAGTGCCTCATAAGTTTCCCAAGTTCGGCCTTCAAACACCAAGGATCTCATTCATTTCTCCATCCTTGGGTTTGTAGCCAGATCGCTTTGCGTGACTTGCAGAAGATTCAGCAATTTGCTTCATGAGGCTGGAATTTTGAAGAACATAAAGAGTCTCTTGCTCTCGCTCCCAGTCCTCAGCGCTGATAACCACAAAGTCCTCTCCACTTCGGCGAGTCACTTTCAGTGGCAGGTGCTCGTGAGCAACTTGCTCTACATAGTTTTTTAAATTGTCGCGAAATTTGTTA
Organism: uncultured Desulfuromonadales bacterium; assembly: GCA_945787295.1. The sequence continues at coordinate 7,204 of CALZHQ010000092.1, read as the reverse complement.
ACACTTACAGTATCCATAAATAAACCTCCAATTATGTACGGACTTGCCGTACATAATAGCAAAAACGCCCTAACAATGCAATGAACCGGACGGAAAATACGTCTGCGCTAAATTGAAAAGCAATGTCTAAAATTGCGTTAGATCAAGCAAGTTTGCATCACCGCCGGTTAACATGAACCGCAAAACTCAATTGTGTGCGTTATTAATGGATAGCCATATCAATTAAGAGAAGGTACCCATGAGAAACGAAGTTGCGTCCCTGAACGATACCAAAGTGACTTGTGCAAGCTGTGAGGCCTGCTGTTGCCGCCAAGAAGCAATGCTCTTTAACGATACTGAAATACCTGATAATTTAGTTGAGATAAACTCGCAGGGGGAGAGAAGCATGGCGCGGCTGGAAGATGGCTGGTGTAAAGCCCTGGACCGCAATACCAGGCTTTGTACGATCTACGAGAAACGGCCATGGATATGCCGTGAATTTGAGATGGGTGAATACGAGTGCATTGCCGCACGATCTGCCAACCTGTAGATTGCATACTGAATATGCTCAAGAAATGCATTACCATTTTATCAACGCCGAGTTAACGGGTTGACTCTCCCGCAGAAAATACGGATTCTGTTAATTGTCACATTGTTCACTTTAGTTGGTTGCGCTGACCGTAATTTTGAGGAGCGACTGAAGACCCTCACCGGAACCTAATACTCAGCCTTTTCAAAACATGACAAAGAATGTCTTTAGACGACCGTCGCCCTGCCGATCAAGCCGATACAGGTAGTATATAGCCTGTTAAACTTAAAAGAACAATTTGAGATTCGGGCAGTTTTATAATCTCAGGTAGCCGGTCTTTAAACATGGGAGAGCACTTTGAAAACAAATATTTATAAATTTATTTTTTTATTATTATTTATAATCACTGCTGTAGTTGCATATCAAACCGGCCTTTCGACAGGTTTCAGCCGTGGGTACGTTTATCAATCTGTCTCATCGAGCCCACTAGAAGGGATTGAGAATGTATTTGTCTTGAAAGCTCTTCGTGAAAAAGATATCGAAAAGGCTATTGAAATACTTGAAAACACACTGGACAGTAATATTATATTTTATCAAGCAGGTATCAATGACAATGATTTATCAATTCCCTATCCACTAAAATTTCCAGACGCACGAAATACTGAAAAAAAGATAATGATCCAGATTGCCAAATATAGAAAAGAGCACCCATCCTTGAGCAAAAATATTGAGTTCAAAAAAACTATCGACCGTGCCTTAAATTACTATCACGCGGAATAAGCGTTTGAAATAGTGATCCGGTCACTAATAGTTCTGCGCTGAATTGTAAAAGCAAAATCTATTACATCGGAGGGTCACAAAGTTCGTGGCGCTGCCGGTGATCAAGACCCGCCAACTGCCGCCGGAGCCGTAGCTGTCACGGCACCCGGCGGCAGCTTTCGTCAGAAGACCAGTTTGTCGAGCGGACTCGTCACACCCCTTCCGCCTTTATTGAGAATATGCAGATAAATCATCGTCGTGTTCACTTTTTTGTGACCTAACAAATCTTGAACAGTGCGGATATCGCAACCATCCTCCAGCAGATGCGTTGCAAAACAATGCCGAAAGGTATGGCATCCGGCGTGCTTGCCGATCCCTGCTTTGTTTATCGCTGCCTTTACCGCCTTCTGTAGGCCACTTGGATGCAGGTGCCAGCGCTTGAAGGCCCCGGTCTCAGGATCCCGTAATCGCGAGGTTGAAGGAAAGAGCCATTGCCAGGCCCATTGGGTTGCGGCATTTTGGTACTTACGCCCGATCCCCCGCGGCAGATAAACCGCGCCGTAGCCCTGCGCCAGATTCCACTGATGAAAGGTTTTCTGCTGCTCGAGATGTCTGCTGAGCCGGGGAATTATTATCTCCGGGATCAGCGTGCGACGATCCTTGCCCCCTTTGCCATCGCGCACGACGATCTGCCTGGTCTGCAGATCGACATCCTGGACCCGCAGCTGATGACACTCGGTCAAGCGCAGACCGGAGCCGTACAATAGTCCGGCCATCAGCCTGGATGATCCTTTCAGTTCGGCAAAAACCGCCTGCAGCTCGTCCCGGCTCAGAATCACCGGCAGGCGTTTCGGCTGCCGGGCCGGAAGGTAGTGGCTGAAATCTCCCAGTTCTATCTCCAGGACCCGGCGATAGAGGAAGACCAGGGCGTTCAGCGCCTGTTTCTGGGTTGCGACGGAGTATTTCCGCCCCCGCCCCAGCCAGGAGAGGTACGCGGCCACCTCTTCGCCCCCCAGATCTTTGGGATGCTGTTTCGCGTGGAAGAAGATGTAACGACGAATCCAGCCCAGGTAGGCCTGCTCTGTTCTCGGGCTGTAATCGCGGCGCTGGATTTCGTTACGGACCTGGTCGAGCAGCTTTGGCGCTTGCGGCATGACGAACCTCCTGAATGAGTGAGAGGGACAGAACCCTGAAGGTCGTCATGGGCAGGCAGAATGAGGTTCAGCTGTTCCGCAAGCTACCGTAAATGGTGCGGGCCAGCGGCTCCGGCAGGCCGGGCATGGTCAGCAGCTCATCAAGCGAAGCCGAACGGATCTGTTTGAGACTGCCGAAATGCTTGAGCAGCGCCTTGCGCCGGGCGGGCCCGACGCCGGGGATATCCTCCAGTGAGGAGCGCAGGCTGGCCTTGCTGCGCAGCTTGCGGTGGTAGGTGATGGCGAAGCGGTGGGCCTCGTCGCGCAGCCGCTCAAGCAGGAACAGGGTCGCCGAGCCGCTGCGGAAGCTGACCGGGTTCTTGCGCCCGGGGAGGAAAAACCGCTCTTCGCTGCGCTCCACAGCCTTGCCGCGCACATTGGCGATCACCCGGCTCTTGGCGATGCCGACCGCGCCGATCTGTCCCTGCAGGCCGAACTCGCCGAGCACGCTGGTCAGCACACCCAGCTGCCCCTTGCCGCCGTCGATCAGGATCATCTGCGGCAGCTTGTCCTCGTCAATCCCCCGCTGCAGCCGCCGGCGCAGCACCTCGGCCAGCGAGGCGTAGTCGTCCGCACCGACCACCGTCCTGATCTTGAAGCGACGGTACTCCGCCGCCGCCGGCTCGCCGCCAAGCAACACAGCCATACTGCCGACCGCCTGGTTCCCCTGCACGTTGGAGATATCGAAACATTCGATCCGCTGGGGCAGGCTGGGCAGATGAAACTTCTGCCGCAGCTCTTCCAGCAGCTGTTCGCGCGCCTCACGGCGGCTGCCGCGTTGTCGGAAGGCCTCTTTGGCATTGCGCTCGGCCAACAGACAGAGGCGCTTCTTCTCGCCGCGCTGCGGGGTCAGCAGCGCCACCTTTCGCCCCCGTTTCTCGCTCAGCCAGTCGCCGAGCAGAGCGGCGTCTTCCAGTTCAAAGGGGAGCAGCAGCTGATCAGGCAGGATGACATCGCGCGAATAGTACTCGAGCAGAAAGTTGGAGAGCAGCTCAGGCAGATCGAGGGTCCACTGCAGCGGGTAGCTGCGCCGGCCGATCAGCTTCCCCTGGCGGATAAACAGAATCGCCAGCTCCACCTCGCCACCCTCCTGGTGGATGCCGATGACGTCCTGGTTACCGCCGCCGTAATCGGCGACCTTCTGCTTTTCGACGCTCTTTTCGATCGAACGGATCTGGTCGCGCAGCCGGGCCGCCGCTTCAAAACGCATTTCATCTGCTGCAACCCGCATCTGCTGCTGCAGCTGTTCGATCACCTGTGACTCACGCCCTTCGAGCAGGTCGATCACTCCGTCGACCAGCTGTCGGTAGTCGGCAACGCTGATCTTGCCGTGGCAGGGGGCGCTGCACTGGCCGATCTGGTGGAACAGGCAGGGGCGCCCGCGCTTGCGGCAGCGCTCGATGGCGGAATGGCGCAGAGGGAAGATGCGGTAGATCTCCTTGAGGGTCTGGCGGATCGCGCCGGCCGAGGAATAAGGGCCGAAGTACTGGGCGCCGTCGTTTTTCACCTGGCGCACCACCTGCAGCGCCGGGAACTCCTCGTGCAGGTCGATGCGCACCGAGACGTAGGTCTTATCATCACGCAGGTCGATGTTGTAGCGCGGCCGGTGCTCTTTGATCAGGGTGTTTTCCAGCAGCAGCGCTTCTTTTTCGGTGTCGGTGACGATCACCTCGATCCGCTGCACCTTCTCCATCAACAGCGGTATCTGCGCCCGCCCATCGCCGGCGGCGGAGAAATAACTGCGCAGCCGGTTACGCAGCTGTTTCGCCTTGCCGACGTAGAGAATCTCGTCAGCGGCGCCGTACATCTGGTAAACCCCCGGAGCGCTGGGATAGCGGCTTAAGTCGATCTGCAACATAGCCTTTAGCATAATCTAAGTTCCGCGGCGGGATAAAGCCCGGATTCACGTCCCGCCTTTTTGTCTGGTGCTGGCCTAAACTATTGGTATAATGCTGACTTTCTTCCTGTTACAATGCCGTCAGTCAAGGCTGACGAGAGCTGACGTCGAAATGAGGGCATGTCGTGAATCCTTTCTGGAGTAATATCTTCCGCAGTTCCGGCTATCAAGACACCCTGGCCTACTTCCTCGGCACGGTGCCGGTCTTCCGCAAACTGAAAAAGCGCGAGCTGGCCTTTCTGGAGGGCATCGTCCACGAGCGCCATTACAAAGGCGACGAGATCGTCTTCGAGGAGGGGGACATCGGCTCGGGGATGTACGCCATCCGCTCCGGCCAGGTGCGCATCTCGACCCGCGACGAACATGGCGGCGAGATGGAGCTGGCGACCCTTGAAGTGGGGGATTTTTTCGGCGAAGTGGCATTGACCAGCTCCCGCCCGCGGATCGCCACCGCGCGGACCACCGAGCAGACGACCCTGGTCGGCCTGTTCCGCTCCGACCTGCTGGAAACGGTGCGCAAGCACCCTTCGACCGCATCGAAGATCCTGCTCGGCCTCAATCGGGTGCTCAGCGACCGGCTGCACCACAGCAACATGAAGCTGCAGGAGTTGCAGCGCAGCCAGCATGCTCCTAAGCCGGAGGTCGCTGAATCATGAGCGAGCATGGCGGCCTCAGCCGCGCCCAGGTGATTCTGCTCTACTTCGTGCTGACCGCGGCGATCGCGTCGGGCATCGCCATCTTCTCCTCCGCCTCGACGGTGACGGCGATGTTCAAAACCGCCACCGACGGACTCTTTCTGCCGGTGCTGATTTCCCTGATCGTCGCCTTCCTGCTCGACCCGGCGGTGCAGTTCTTCGAGCGGGAGACGATCAGCCGCACCACCAGCATCTTTATCGTCTACTTTTTGGTGCTGGCGGCGATCAGCCTGTTGTTCCTGCTGATCGGCCCGCCCAACTGGAAAGGAATGATACAGGCCCTCAAAGCCGACTTCCCGCGCTATATCGGTCGCGCCATCGACTACCTCAACGTCCAGCTGGCGACTCTGCAGACCCACTTCCCGCTGATCAAGAACTACGACGTCACCAACAAGCTGCGCGAGTGGGCGCAGAGCATACTCGAGCTGATTCTGATCGCCACGCCGAAATCGGCGATGCGGATCGGCAGCCTGTTCCTGCTGGTGCCGCTGTTCTCCTTTTTCTTCCTGCGCGACAGCCGGCGGATCCTGCGCGGAGTGATCGCGCTGACCCCGAACCGCTACTTCGAAATGGCGCTCGATATCTACGATCACGTCAGCTGGCAGCTGGCGCACTTCATCCGCGGGCGGATTCTCGAAGCGCTGATCATCGGCATCGTGGTCTGGATGGGGCTGTCGCTGACCGACATCGGCTACGCGCCGATCCTCGGCGCCATCGCCGGCATCACCAACCTGGTCCCCTACATCGGCCCGATCGTCGGCATGATCCCGGGGCTGGTGATCGCCCTGGTCGACCTGGGGATGGGCGCCCAGTTCTGGTGGATCCTCTGCGTCTACCTGCTGATCGCACAGATCATCCTCGACAACTTCATCCTCATCCCGATCCTGATCTCGCGCGTCTCCAACCTGCACCCGCTGCTGGTCATTCTGGCGATCATCATGGGCGGCAAGCTTTACGGCGTGCTGGGCATGATCATCGGCGTGCCGATCGCCAGCATCATCAACATCGTCATCCTCGAAATCCGCCAGTACCGCCGCACCTTCTCCCCCGACGCGCGGATCTTCATCCGCGAACTGGACGAACAGGGCTGAAAATGGCGGACGCGAGGCTGCTGCAGCAGGTGATCGCGCTGACCCGTCAGGTCGGCCAGTATCAGCTGAGCCGCTTCCGCAGCCTGCCGCCCGGCGGCGGCGCGGAGAAGCTCGCCCGCGAGTTCGTCTCCGAGGTCGATCTGCACTCGGAACATTTGCTGATGGAGGGCTTGCAGAAACTGTTGCCGGAGGCAGGCTTTTACGGCGAGGAGACCGGCGCCCGCGGCGATGCGCAGCTGCGCTGGGTCATCGACCCCCTCGACGGAACGACCAATTACCTGAGCGGTCTGGAGCAGTTCTGCATCTCGGTGGCCCTGGAGGAGAGCGGCAACAGTGAGCTGGGTGTGGTGCTGCGGCCCGCCTCGGGGGAATGCTACTCGGCCCTGCGCGGCCAGGGGCTGCAGCGTAACGCCACGCCCTGTCCGCCGCTGGCCGACACGCCACTGAGTCATGCGCTGATCGGCACCGGCTTCCCCTACCGCTCGAAGGATCTGGCCGGCAGCTTCTTCCCCTGCGCCCAGGAGGTGCTCTACGCCAGCCGCGGCATCCGCCGCTTTGGTGCCGCCGCCCTCGACCTCTGCTACGTCGCGGCAGGCTATCTGCAGGGGTTCTGGGAGAGCGACCTGCAGCCCTACGATGTCGCCGCGGCGCTGCTGTTTCTGGAAGAGGCCGGCGGCCACGTCAGCAACCAGCGCGGCGAACCCTACTCCCCCTACCGCGACCGGCTGCTGGTCTGCGGTACGCCGGAAACGCACAATAGATTGCTGCCGATCGTGGCCAAGCACTATCCGGCAGCAATTTGAGGTTCCTCTCTCCAATTCCCCGCCTTGCCAGACCAGCCTGCCGATGCTAACGTTGCGGTAAGCGATAAAGCCAAGGGGAAGCCGATGTCACAGGCCTGCCAGATTTGCACCTTCGACAGTTATTCAAAGAGTCTGCCACCGCTGCTCGACCGCATCGGTGCCGCCGAGGTTTTCGCCCGCCAGAAGCGGATCCTGCTGAAACCGAACCTGGTCAACACCTCACCCCCGCCGATCACGCTGCCGGTCGCGGCGCTGGAG
>CALZHQ010000091.1 GCA_945787295.1 uncultured Desulfuromonadales bacterium | reverse complement strand
CATCTGCCGGTTTTTGTTGTTGAAGGTCTGGTCAGCGGTTTTACCGTCTCTTTCCTGTTCCGGGTCAAGCCCGACCTGCTCGAGCAACGTCTCGGCGCTCTCTCGCAAGGCTGATTGATGGCTGAAGCGCAGCTTATTTCCTTACCCCTTTATACCCTGTTTGTCGGTCTACTGTTGCTACTCGGCGGCTGGTGGCTGACTCTGCGCATCCTCAAGGCTGCGTTGCGCGCTGACCGGAAGGTTCAGCAGGAACGGGACTGGTCGGTGCCGGTGCTCGACGCTGACGCGGAAGGCGATTCACTGTTTCATCGCTGGGATGTACGCTTTAAGCTTGTCGCGTTACTCGGCTTTGCTTTTCTGGTGGTGGCCACCCGCTCCCCCTGGTCGGCGCTGCTGGCCATTCTGCTGGCGTTTTCTGCTGTCCTGCTCGCCCGGTTGCCTTTGCAGCGTTCAGTGCGTCGTCTGCTCGCTATCAGTGGCTTCCTCTCGATGTTTGTGTTGGTCATGCCGCTGACCGCTGCGACCCGTCCTGGTGATACCCTGCTGGTATTCGGCAATCTCGACTGGCTTTCCTTTAACCTGCGCGGATTGCAACTGGCGCTGGCAATCGCCGGCAAGGCCTGTGCGGTGGCTTTGTTGATGGAGCCGCTGCTGGCGACGGCGTCACTGCCGCGGACCGTCGAAGGCTTGACCCGTCTCGGGGTGCCGGAAAAGGTTGCCCAAATGATCTTGCTGGCGCATCGTTACATCTTCGTTTTTCTCGATGAGGCACGGCGGATGGCGGTCGGCATGCAGGTACGCGGGTTTCAGCGCCGCAGCCGGGTCGAGACACTGCAGGTGATGGGCAATTTTCTCGGCATGCTGTTCGTGCGCAGTTTTGAGCGTACCCACCGGGTTTACGATGCCATGCAGGCGCGCGGTTATCAGGGACGCTTCCCGGCGCCCTTTTATTTCAAGGTGACGGCTGGTGACTGGTTGCACGCGTCGATCTGGCTGCTGCTCGGTGTTGCTCTGTTCCTGTTCGATCGTTTGGGGGGCGTCTGATGCATGAGTTAAAACGCCTGCCGCCAATCGATTTCGATGGCCCGGCACAATTTGAAATCCGCGATCTGCACTACAGCTATCCCGGCGGTCAGCAGGCGCTGCACGGTATCGATCTGAGCATTGCCGCCGGAGACCGGATCGCCCTGGTCGGCCAGAACGGTTCCGGCAAGTCGACTTTGATCAAGCATCTGAACGGCCTGCTGCCGGTGCAGCAGGGTGAGTTGATCTATCAGGGGCTGCCGCTGGCCGGTGAACATCTCCAGCGGGCGCGGCTGGAGATCGGGGTGCTGTTCCAGGACCCCGACGATCAACTGTTCTGCTCCACCCTGTACGATGATGTTTCTTTCGGTCCACTCAACCAGGGGGTTGCCCTCGGCGGTATGGAGCCGCTGGTGCGTCAGTCGCTGGCATCGGTCGGCCTGGAGCCGTTGCTCTATAAACCCTCACACCATCTGAGCTACGGGCAGAAAAAACGCGCGGCCCTGGCTTGCCTGCTGGCGATGAAACCGCAGGTACTGGTTCTTGACGAGCCGACGGCCAATCTCGACCCGGGGCAGGAAAATCTGCTGGTTGAACTGTTGCGTCACTATCAGGGAACCCTGATCTGCATCACCCATGACCTGCTGTTCGCATTTGAGCTCTGCCAGCGGGCGGTGGTGCTCGACAAGGGGCAGGTGCATCACGACTACAGTATGGCCGAGCTGGTCGCCCACCCACCGTCGATGCGTGAGCATGGTCTCGATTTTTCCTTCCGGCTGGCCGGATTGGCTGATGCGGACCTGCCTCCTCAGCAGGCCTGCAGTCTCCCCCCGGAACCCCATGCTGCCGCATCGCCAGCTGCTGCCGGGTCAGAAGTGGTTGCGCTGCGCGATTATCTTTATCAGTATGCGGACGGGACTTACGCTCTGCGCGGGGTCGACTTTTCGCTGCGACTCGGCGAATCGGTCGCCATCGTCGGGGAGAATGGTGCCGGGAAAACCACCCTGCTGAACTGTCTGATGGGGATTTTCAGCGGCGAGGGGCAGCACCTGTTTAATGGTCGGCCGCTCGACAAAAAGCAACGTCAATTGCTCTGGCGTAAGGTCGGGATGGTTTTTCAGGATCCGGCCGATCAACTGTTCTGCGCCAGTTGTGCCGAGGAGGTCGGTTTTGGCCCGAAACAGCTCGGCCTGCCGAAGACGGAGGTTAAACGAAGGGTTGATGCTGCTCTGCAGCGGGTGCGGCTGGACGGTTACCAGCAACGGGTTCCGCTGCATCTCTCTGGGGGAGAGCGCAAGCGGCTGGCGATTGCCACGGTGCTGAGCATGGACCCGGAGCTGTTGATTCTTGACGAACCGACCGCTGGCCTCGATCCGCAAGGAGAAGAGCTGTTGCTGGAGATCCTCAAGGAGTTGCCGCAGACCCGGATTCTGGTGACCCACGATCCGTTTCTGGTCGCCGAGCTGACCAGCCGGACCCTTGTGCTGCATCGTGGGGAGGTGCTGGAGGATTATTCTACTGCCGATTTTTTAGCCGATCAGGGGCAGAAGGAGCTCAATCTGTTGGCGCTCAGTTATAAAAATGTCCGCTCCCGCGAGGTGCTTGACCTGCAGCATCAGCATGAACATAGCCACCGGCACCGACACTTCCACGATCATTCCCATCGGCATGGTGATCAGGTGCACAGCCATCCCCACGAGCATGAGCACGAGCACAGGCATAATTATTCTCACAGCCATGAAACGGCGACCAACGGGCACAGTCATCAATCGCAGCGCAATTTCCATGAGCACCCTCATCCTGGCCATGAGGATGAAGAGCATGAGCATCCGCACGATTAGGTTCCCTGGGATCATCCGTGTGCGGCGCTAGCGTAAACTTCCACCAGCATCTGTTCAGGAGTCGCTGTCAGGGTGCGCCGGGGCGGAAAGCCGTTCAGCAGGTTCGGCTTATGGTCTGCTTGGGCAACGGCATTTATTGCCGGTCGACGAGGTTTGGAAAACAGAGGATAGTCATCGCCAAGGATTTACTCTAACCGACCTGAACAGCGGAGTTTTTTTCTCCGGAAAGTGCTTGAACCGCTTGGGCGATTGTGCTAAAAGCTATTGTTTCGTCCGTTGCCACAGGGGTTGCGGATGTTTCCTTGCTCCGGGCCGGACCCGGGGCTGCTTAATCCGAGAGGAGAAACATTGATGAGGAATTACGAATCACTCTACATCATCCATCCGGAAGTGGTCGCCGACGAGCTGACTGCCATGGTGGAAAAGTTCCAGAAGGTTCTCACCGATCAGGGTGCTGAAATCTACAAGCTGGACAACTGGGGCGTCCGCAAGCTGGCGTACCCGATCAACAAGGCTGAGCGCGGTTGCTATGTGCAGACCCTGTTTACGGCCGGGCCGCAGGTGATTGCAGAATTTGAGCGTCGCATGCGTCTGGACGAAAAGGTGCTGCGTTTCCTGACTGTCCGTCTCGAAGGTGAATTCCCGGTGATTGAAGAAGTTGCCGAGGAACCCGAGCCAGAGACTGCAGTTGCGGAAGAAGTTTCTGCTGAAGAAGACTAATCACTAGCAACCGAGGAGAATATCCATGGCTTACGAAAATTCATCACGTCCATCTTCCTCTGCGCCGCGTCGTCGTTTTGGCCGCCGCAAAATCTGCCGCTACTGTGCAGATAAGAATGCGAAGATCGACTACAAAGATATTAATAACCTGCGCTACTACCTGTCCGAGCGGGGCAAGATCGTACCGCGCCGGATTTCCGGAACCTGCGCACTGCACCAGCGCGGAATTGCCGAGGCGATCAAGAATGCCCGGCAGATTGCACTGCTGCCTTACACTGAGTCGCACGCTGTCAGATAGAAGGCGTCAAGCAGGTCATTGATGAAAGGGCAAGCTGCACTTCTGACTGCAGTCGGCATCGGCATCACGCTGCTCTGCTTGATGGGAGGCAGTTGGCTTGGAATGCTGGGGGCTGCTTTATATCTGCTGACCCCGGTGGCTGCCGCCTATACAAGTATGCGGTTCGGCCTGCAGGCCGGATTTGTCATTGTTGCTGTCGTCAGCCTGTTGCTGGTTCAACTGGCTCCACCATACATCCTGATTGAATATATCGGGCTGTTTGGAGTCGGCTCTTTATTGATGCCCTGGTTGCTTAGGCAGGGCCAGCCCTGGGACCGGGCGATTTTTCTCTCGGTGGTCGGGGCAATCATCGTCACTCTGGGGATGGTGGTCATCGTTTTGCTGGCCGATCAAGGTCGCATCGATCAGTTGATCAATCAACTGATTCAGACCGAGGTTGACCAGGCGATGAAGATTTACCGTGAATCAGGATTTTCTGAATCACAACTGCAGGAGATGCAGGGGTTTATAGACGGCTTAGCCGGCTTTATCCGAGAGAATATTTACGGTCTCTTGGTCGCCGGTGTGTTGGCAATACAGATGCTGTCTCTAGCTCTTTTGCAACGACTGAAAAAGAATGACTACCAGATATCAGGAACTCCCTTTGCCAACTGGCGGTTGCCGGCTGGTCTGATTTGGGTCCTGATTGTTTCTGGGTTCGCTTCGTTCACTCCGGTCGAGCTCGTTGCTCTGACCGGTCGCAACCTGCTGGTTGTCCTGCTGCCGCTCTACTTTCTGCAAGGCTTGGCGGTGGTCAGCAGTTACTTGCAGCGCAAAGCGTATCCACCGGCAGTGAAAGGGTTGATCTATGCCATGTTGTTTATTTTCAACCCGCTGCAATTGTTAATAACCGGTGTCGGTGTTTTCGATCTGTGGATCGACTTTCGCCGCCCCCGGAATAAAGAGATTTAAAAACTCGTTCTGATACGGAGGAAACTCATGAGTGTCAATATTATTCTGCAAGAGAACGTCGATGGTCTCGGCGTGATCGGTGATCAGGTTGTTGTTAAACCTGGTTATGCCCGTAACTACCTGGTTCCCAAGGGCCTGGCGCTTATCGCTAACGAGCGTAACGTCAAAGAGCTTGAGCACCAGAAGCGTCAGTTGGCGCGCAAACTGGAAAAAGCCACCAAGGATGCCGAAGCCATCAAGGCCCGCGTCGAAAAGGTTGCTTGCGAATTTACTCAGCGTGCCAGTGAAGAAGGCAAGCTGTTCGGTTCGGTCACTTCGATGGACCTGGAAGCCAAGCTTCAAGAGGCTGGCATCGAGATCGATCGGAAAAAGATTCAACTGGCTGAGCCGATCAAAACTCTCGGTGAGCACGTTGTTACCATCAAGCTGGATGCCGGTGTTATTGCCGAGCTGAAGGTTGCTGTCAGTGCAGAAGAAGCTTAATTTACTCACTGTCGCTGACAACTGAAAAAGCAAAGGCGAAAGGTCATCTTGATCTTTCGCCTTTTTCATGAGTAAGAAATGCAGAGAGGTCTCTATGTTCTGGGAGAGCGGCTTCAGGTTTCGCGGGTTTGTATCGCTAATGGTGACTTTCAGCGGTCTGGTCATGATCGTCTCAGGGATTGTTGCCTATATCATGCCGGAAGGGCGGATTGCCTATTGGGCTGACTGGCGGCTGTGGGGCCTGGGTAAGGAGCAGTGGGGCACCATCCACACGGTCCTCGGCTTTATTTTCGTTGTTGCCACCTGCTTCCATCTGTTCTTCAATTTCAAGGCGCTTGTGTCCTATCTGAAAGATAAGGTCAAAAAGACTTACAGCATGCGCAGCGAACTGGTTATCGTGCTGCTGATCACGATTATCTGTACCCATGGCAGTATTGCCGGAGTGCCACCTTTCACGACAATTATGGACCTCGGCAGTACAATCAAGAAGACCTGGTATGCCGGGCAGGATGTGTATCCGCCTTTTGCTCACGCCGAACTGATGACTCTGCAGCAATTAACCAGCAAGATGGACCTGGATCTTGAAGGCGCGCTGGCTTTCCTGACAGAGAAGGGCTTCACGGGTGTGGAAGAGAAAACCACCTTGAAGGCCCTTGCTGCCCGCAGCGATGCCTCGCCGATGCAGATTTTTGAGGCGATGATGATGGATGATCGGCTTTATCCCTAGAGCACATATGCCGCGCTGTTTTTCGACCCTGTATCTAGTTAGCTGCGGGGTTTTTGTTTATGTCAGACGCAAGGGCACAAATAAAAACTAAGATTGATGTTTGTCCAGGTTCTTGGCAGAATGCTGCGGATTGTTTTTGCAGACGGTTCTGCTGGCCGAAAAATCTAACTGTAGAGGGAAGCATATGTCGTACGGAAAAAAAGAAGGCGTTCTCTATTTCGGGATCCCATCCGGAAGCCTCAATGAACAGGTGATGCGCCTGCTGGAAAAATCTGGCCGCCCATTGAAAAAAGGGCGCCAATATGAATTGACCACCTCTTATGACCCCGACGTCGTTTTCCGGGTTCTGGACCGCAAGGAAATGCCGCAGAAGGTGGCAGATGGCATCGTAGATTGTGGCATCACCGGTAAGGACTACATCTTTGAAGCCGGGATGGAAGAGAGTGTCGAGGTACTCGGTGATTTTATCTTCTCCAAGTACACCGCTCAACCGTCCCGCCTGGTGCTGGCGTCCCGGCCGGAGCTCGGCATCGAAAAACCGGAGGACTGCAAAGGCAAGATCATCGCGACCGAGCTGCCGAATCTGACCAAGCGGCGGATGAAGGAACTTTACGGAATTGAGGATATTCAGATCCTGCGCAGCGAAGGCAAGACCGAGGCGAAGGTCAATATGGGCGAGTGCGATGCCTTCACCGATATCACCGAGACTGGCGCCACCCTGAAGGCCAACGGCAACAATATTGTCGCCGAGCTGTTCACCTCCAACCCGCAGCTGATCGCAAACAGAGAGACGATTAAGGACGCTGACCTGCTGGAGAAAATGGAGGATATCCGGATCTGTCTCGACGCCGTGCTGCAAGCCGAGCGCGAGCCGGTCTACATGGTCTTCATGGATGTTCCGACCAAGGTTCTCGATCAGGTTGAAAAGATGCTCCCGTCGGTGATCTCACCTACGGTCAGCCCGGTGGTCGATGAAAACTGGCGCAGTGTCGCGGTGGTTATCCGTGAAACGCAGTTGAACATTCTCGCCCCGCAGCTGCTGCGCCTTGGTGTTGATGGTATCGTGCCAGTTCCGGCCCCGAAGGTGTTCACCCAGGACATGGTCAAGGCCAATAAATTTTAGGAGATAGATGATGGATAAGAAGATGTTGGAAGAAGGCAGCGAGGTCTGCATCGAGTTTGAAAAACGGGGCGGCTTTGTCCCGGCGATCGTGCAGGATGTCAAGGATGGTCGGGTGCTGATGCTCGCTTATGTCAATGCCCAGGCCTACGAGACCACTTTGCAGAAAGGGATGGCCACCTTCTGGTCGACCTCGCGCAATGAACTGTGGACCAAGGGGGAAACCTCCGGTGATTTTCTGAAGATCGTTGAGATCCTAACTGACTGTGATCAGGACGCGTTGATCTACAAGGTTGAGCCTCAGGGGGGTGGTTCCTGTCACACCAAGAACCCTGAAACCGGCAAGACACGAGAAACCTGTTTCTACCGGAAGGTAGATTTGAACAGCAAACAGCTGGTGGCCGTCAAATAGCAGTTATCTGACCGGCAGTTTGGCATGCAGAAAAGCGGAAGTCGCTCTGGCTTCCGCTTTTTTATTTTCTCCGACTCTGTTATTCTGCCGATTCGATTTAACGCAGGAGTTGTTATGGAAGAAAGCCACGGGCAGCGTTTGCCGCCACAGAATCTTGAAGCTGAAATGTCGGTTCTGGGCGGGGTGTTGCTGGAAAATGAAGCGCTCAACCGGGCGCTCGAACATCTGACCCCGGATGATTTTTACCGCCAGAGCCATCGCAAGATTTTCCTCGCCTTGATCTCCCTCTCGGAGAAGAATGAACCGGCCGACCTGGTCACTGTCACCGCGGTACTCAAAGATCGCGGCGAGCTGGAGGATGTTGGCGGCAGTACCTATCTGGCCACCCTGGTCGATTACGTGCCGACGGCGGCCAATATTTCCTACTATTGCAAGCTGGTCAAAGAGAAGTCGGTGGCTCGCAAGTTGATCGAGGTTTCGACCGATATCGCCACCAGTGGTTATGAAGGCGGGGACATGGAGATGATCCTCGACAAGGCGGAAAAGTCGATCTTTGAGATTTCCGAGAATCGCACTCGGCCATCATATTATCCGGTGCGGGATATTTTGAAGGACACCTTCAAATCGATCGAGCAGCTCTACGAGCGGAAAGAACTGGTCACCGGGGTGCCGACCGGTTACCACGATCTGGATAAGATGACCGCTGGCATGCAGCCGAGCGATCTGGTCATCATCGCCGGACGGCCATCGATGGGTAAAACAGCTTTCAGTCTCAATGTGGCTGAGTATGCGACCACTATCGCCGAGAAAAAGGCTTCAGCAGTGATCTTCTCTCTGGAGATGAGCAAGGAGCAGATGGTCCAGCGGATTCTCTGTTCCCTGGCCAAGGTCGATGCCGGACGGATGCGGACCGGCCATCTTGGTGAGTCTGACTGGCCCAAGCTGACCATGGCTGCCGGTCAGCTTAACGAGGCACAGATTTTTATCGATGATACACCGGCAATTTCGGTCTTGGAATTACGCTCCAAGGCGCGGCGGATCAAGGCTGAGCACGGCTTGGGGATCATTATCGTCGATTATCTGCAGTTGATGAGCGGCAGTAATCCCGAGAGTCGTCAGCAGGAAATATCGGAAATCTCCCGTTCGCTCAAAGCCCTGGCCAAGGAGTTGGCGGTCCCGGTTCTAGCGCTGTCGCAGCTCAACCGTTCGTTGGAGAGCCGTACCGATAAACGGCCGATGATGTCCGATTTGCGTGAATCGGGTGCGATTGAGCAGGATGCCGACGTGATCATGTTCGTTTATCGTGACGCGGTCTATTGCGAGGCCTGTAAAAAACGGGACGGCTCCTGTGATCAGGGGCACGATAAGGATGCCGAAATTATTATCGGCAAGCAGCGGAATGGCCCGATCGGCACAGTCCGCCTGACCTTCCGCGGCGAGTTTACCCGCTTCGAAAATCAGGCCCGCAGGGATGACGGCTATTAGGCACAGGAAAGTCCTGGTTTAAAACAAGGCCCCGCGATTTTAGTAGTCGCGGGGCTTTATTGTCTGATCCGCTGATTGGGCCAGAGAACGTCGTGAAGATTCGGATTCAGCTTCCCCGTTTGACATCGATCTCCAGGGTGTTGATTTTTTTTCGCAAGGTGTTGCGGTTGATACCGAGGATTTCTGCAGTGCGGACCTGGTTGCCGCGGGTCTGTTGCAGGATGATGTTGATCAGTGGCCGTTCGACCTGATGCAGAACCATTTCGTACAGGTTGTCCAGCTCGTGTAGATCCATTTGCGCCAGGGAGTTTTCCAGCTTGCGCGAGACCAGGGCCTCTAGCGATTCGTCCTGATTCTTGCTGCCCTGGCCAGTCAGCAGGCCTGGGAAGTCGGACGGCATCAAGACATGGTTGGGGGAGAGCAGGGTGGCGCGCTTGATGACGTTCTCCAGCTCGCGAACATTGCCGGGCCAGTTATGGCGTTTCAGTAGACTGAGCGCTTCCTTGCTGCATTCGATGGCGCCGACGCCGAGATCTTCCTGGGCCCGCTGAAGGAAAAATTCGACCAGCGCGGGAATGTCGTCTTTGCGTTGGTGTAATGCCGGCAGACTGATCGGTACCACGTTAAGTCGGTAGTAAAGATCTTCGCGGAACTTCTTTTCTTCGACCAGTTCAGCAATGTTCTGGTTGGTCGCAGCGACAATCCGCACATCGATTTGCATGGTTTGGCTGCCGCCGGTCCGGGTGATCTCTTTTTCCTGCAGGACCCTGAGTAGCTTCGCCTGCAGCTCCAATGGCATGTCGCCGATTTCGTCGAGGAACAGGGTGCCGCCGTTGGCCTGTTCGAACTTGCCGGCTTTGCGGTCGGTGGCGCCGGTGAAGGCTCCACGTTCGTGGCCGAACAGTTCATTTTCCAGTAATTCTCGTGGGATCGCAGCACAGTTGATGGCCAGGAACGGTTTGCCGAGCCGCGGGCTGTTGAAATGGATGGCCCGGGCGATCAGCTCTTTACCGGTTCCGCTTTCACCGGTCACCAGGACCGTGACATCGGAACTGGCGACCCGGCCGAGAATTTTGTAGACCTCCTGCATCGGTTGACTGTTGCCGATGATCGATCGGCCAAAGCTGTACTGCTCCTGCAGCTCTTCTTTTAAATGGCCAATCTGATCGCTGACTTCGGCCGCTTTCTGGGCTTTGAGGATGATGGCATCGAGGACATCCAGATCGAACGGTTTGGTCAGGTAGTCGTAGGCGCCGTTTTTCATCGCGTTTACGGCGTTTTCCATGGTCGATTCGGCGGTCAT
>CALZHQ010000090.1 GCA_945787295.1 uncultured Desulfuromonadales bacterium | reverse complement strand
ACGATATGACGTTGATGGTGATCAAGGTGGAAGCCTGAGCAGCATGCGAACGAAATAGGCTGTTATTAGACCGGCTAGAACCGGTTAGAGACATATCACATCACGACAATTCAAAAGTTGATTCATTGATTTGGCTCTCTGAGTGAGCGTTTTCGATCAGGCATAACTTACCAGTTATGAAATTCAGCCGGACCTAGCGAGATAAGGCTATGAAAAGTGATCTTCTGATTTTGAAGAGAGCAAGTAGCACCGGCTCGCTATCGATTCGGGGCTGTCCTGAATTCATTTATTGAACTCAAAACTGCCTATTGTTTTGCGGAGGCGATGCAATTCTTTGCTTATTGAAATCAAAAAAATTCACTCTATCTTCAGTATTTTAGAATCATGGGAAGGGCTCTATCGCAACCTGGCCGTAATCGGTGCGGAGTTGTTGCTGCTGGGTATCGGCTGCCTGCTCAGTTATCTTCTGGTAGCCCTGGTCTTTCGCTGGCTGGCCTCCTTTTCCTCAATGCAGAAGCACCAACAACGCCTGCTCAATCTGCGCCGAGCCAGCAGCAAGCTGCTCTTGCTGATCCTGTTCTTCCTCACTCTTGGCGTCACCGGCTTCAACGGTTACCAGATTTACCAGAAAAAGGATCTGCTGCAATACACCCACGACTGGATTGCCCGGATCCCGCCCGATTTCTGGATGCAGCTCGGGCTGGGCAGTCTCAAGGTGATGGCCCTGGTGGTTGCCGCCTGGCTGGCCAACCGATTGCTGCTGCGGCTGCTGAGCAAAATAAAAGACCGGGCCATATCCTATGAACAGCTAAAAAGCAACGATGACAGCATCAAGGCTTTTTTCCGCACCCTGGCGCGCATTCTGACCAGCACGATCTGGCTGGCGGTCCTCATCCTCTCCTCAAGCCTGCTGCCCCTGCCGACTGTGGTCACCGCCACCCTGTGGATCACCCTGCGCATTTTCCTGATCCTGTCGATTGGCGGCCTGGTGGTCCGGAGCGTTGCCGCAATCGTCGACAGCCTTGAGGCTCTGAGCAGAAAATACTGGTACCGCGAAGACTATCTCAGCTGGTATGAAAAGCTGAAGGGGCTGATCCCCCTGTTCCGCCGCTGTCTGGAATATGCCATCTATGTCTTTGTCGCCACCCTGGTTCTGCTGCAGGTCGATTTCATCGCCAGGTTCGCCGCCTATGGACCGCGGGTGGTAAAAGTGATCGGCATCTTCTTTCTGGCCCGGGTGGTGATTGAAATCGTCAACCTGCTGGTCGACAGGGCGATGGGCAAGACCAAGGGTCTGGATGATGCCGAGAGCAAACGCCGAAAGACCCTGGGACCGATCATCAAGAGCCTGCTGCAGTACCTGGTCTATTTTGTCGCCTTCGTCCTGGTGCTTGCGGTCTTCGAACTCAATCCGCTGCCGATTCTGGCCGGGGCCGGCATCGTCGGGGTGGTGGTCGGGTTAGGGGCCCAGCCGCTGATCAACGATATCGTCTCGGGATTTTTCATCCTGTTCGAAAATCTGTTTCTGGTCGGGGATTATGTGGAAACCGGGGAGGCGCGCGGGGTGGTCGAAACCATCCAGATCCGCACCACCCGGATCCGCGATCCGGACGGACAGGTTCACATCCTCCGCAACGGGCAACTCGGCTCGGTGGTCAACTTCTCCAAGGGCTTCACCCATGCGGTGGTGGAGGTCGGTGTCGCCTACGATTCCGACCTCGACCATGTCTTTCGGGTGCTGAGCGAGACGGGAAAAAAACTCCAGCAAGAAAACCCGAACGTGCTGCAAGCGACCGAGGTCAAAGGACTGAAAAACTTTGGCGAGTCGGAACTGCTGGTGCGCACCCTGACCAAGGTCAAGCCTGGTCATCACCGGGATGTGTCATTCGCGCTGCGGAAAATGATCAA
This sequence comes from uncultured Desulfuromonadales bacterium, assembly GCA_945787295.1. Next base: position 12,773 of record CALZHQ010000090.1, on the reverse strand, counting down.
AAGCGCCTTCGATACAGAAGGTATAGAAATTCCCTTTGCCCGGCGGGTGCTGATTTTCCAGAACGAGAAAGAGAAGACGCAGGGCAACAGCCTGGCCCCGGCAATTGAGACAGCCGACTCCAATAAATCCTGACAGGCTGGTGATTTCCGGGATGACTGGCGAGACCATAGACGCTGGTCATCCCGGGGGCCGGCCGCTCTCTCATCGCAACTGTGCCCGCTTAATCAATCCATCTGCGGTTGTTACTTCAACTCAAAAGATACCTTGATAACCACCTGATACTCATTGATTTTGCCATCATCTCCGATATGACCGCGCACCTCCTGCACCTCGAACCAGGAAAGCTTATCCAGGGACTGTTGAGCCCTGCTGACCGCCTGCTGGATCGCATCCTCGATACCCTGACCGGAGATGCCGATCACCTCTACCTTCTTGTAGGTCCTGCCCTGTCCGTACGTCATGGGGTCCTCCTTCTGAAACAGTAAGGCAAGTCTCTAATTGAAGGTTAACAGCCCGCTCTGATCTGTAAACCCGCCAGTTGAAATTCGGTTCAAAGGTCTTGACGATAACAGATTCTGAACGCCACACGCCCCCGCCCGGGAGAGGTCATCACGAGGTCAATCAGCCAGCGCAGCAGTCGATTCAAAGGTTTCTACAGCCTCTTCCCCTGCCTGCCGATCGGGGCAAAAAATCTTGCTTTTAGCCATCAATGGTGCTAAAAATGTTCGCCGTACTTCGGGAAAGATGATGTCGGGGCGTAGCGCAGTCTGGTAGCGCACCTCGTTCGGGACGAGGGGGTCGGAGGTTCAAATCCTCTCGCCCCGACCATTTTCCGAGTTTATTGAAAAGCGGCCCATCGTGGTCGCTTTTTCTGTACCTGGAGATTTTTGAGAATGACCCTCTTATTCCTGCTGCTGGCCGCCTATTTGATCGGCGCTATTCCGACCGGTATTATCCTGACCAGACTGACTGGCGGTGAAGATATCCGCAAGCTCGGCAGCGGCAATATTGGCGCGACTAATGTGTATCGAACCGCTGGCCGCAAGCTGGGGATTATTACCCTGATCGGCGACTGCCTGAAAGGCATTATTCCGCTGCTGATTGCCATCCAGCTGTTTCAGTATCAGGGCGGCGAACTTGCCCTGGTCGGGCTGGCGGCATTCATCGGCCACTGTTTTCCGGTCTATCTCGGCTTCAAAGGTGGCAAAGGAGTGGCAACCGCCCTTGGGGTTTTTCTCGTCATCTCGCCGCAATCGATCCTCTGCGCCCTGGCGCTGTTTGCCCTGATCCTCTGGAGATGGCGCTATATTTCCCTCGCCTCGATCTCCACCGCAGCAGCGGTCCCCTTTCTGGTCCTGTTGTTCGAACGTTCGCTGGCGGTATTTGCCATAACCCTGATCATTGCCGGACTGGTGATCTGGCGGCATAAGTCCAATATCGATCGCTTGCTGGCGAGCAGCGAAAACAAGTTCACCCTCTAGAGAGTGTCGATGCGCAAACTGCTCCCCAGCCTATTGCTGTTGATCCTGCTATCCCTGTCCATTCTCGGGGGCATCGGCTATCAGCAGCTTTTGAGTCCGCTGGCCCCTGCGCAACAGGTTATCTATCAACTGCGACCGGGCGCCAGCCTGTCACAGGTTGCTGAAGACTTACAGACTGCCGGAGTGCTGCGCAATGCGCTGGCCTTAAAACTGTTCGCCCGCCTGAATGGCCAAAGTGGACAGATCCAGAGCGGCAGTTACCGATTCGTTGCGGCGGCCACCCCTGAGCAGATCCTACAGCGACTGGTTGCGGGTGATGTCGAAAAGGTCAGCCTGACGATCCCGGAAGGCTATACCCAGCAACAGATCTTTGCGCGGATAGCTGAGCTTGGCTTCGGCAATGCAGAGAAGCTACAGCAACTGGCCCACGATCCGGAATTCATCAAATCGCTGCAGCTGGAAACGGAGAGCCTCGAAGGTTACCTGTTCCCGGAAACCTATCTGTTTACCCCCGGGATTGACGAAGCGGCCCTGCTGAAAATGATGGTCGAGCAATTCCATACGCGGCTGGATGCAAAGCTGTTGAGCAAAGCGAAACAGCTCAAACTGAACCGCCATCAACTGGTGACCCTGGCCTCAATCATCGAAAAGGAGACTGGCAAAGTTGAAGAGATGCCGCTGATCTCCTCGGTCTTTCATAATCGCCTGCAGCGCAATATCCAGCTGCAAACCGATCCGACAGTGATTTACGGCCTCAAGGATTTTGATGGCAACCTGACCCGCACCCACCTGAAGACCCCGACGCCCTACAATACCTATATCATCCGTGGCTTACCACCCGGCCCCATCGCCAGTCCCGGGCTGGCGGCACTGCTGGCGGCCGCTGAACCGGCAACGAGTCAATACCTTTACTTCGTTTCCCGCGGTGACGGCAGCCATCAGTTTTCCGCAACCCTCAAAGAGCACAACCGGGCGGTCTACAAGTACCAATTAAAACGCCGGCGCTAGTTACCATTTGCAAACATATTTGTTATCCTGAATACTTTAATTCTTCAGGAGGAAATGATGAGTGACTACTACGACCGGCAAGACCTGAAAAACTTCGCTGACATCGGCAAGGAAGCGCCCGAATTAGCGAACAAATTCTTCGATTACTACAGCAGTGTCTTTGCCGAAGGGGAGCTGACCGAACGGGAAAAAGCCTTGATTGCCCTGGCGGTTGCTCACGCTGTCCAATGTCCCTATTGCATCGAAGCCTACACCACCGGCTGCCTTGAAAAAGGCTCAAACCTGGCGGAAATGACCGAAGCAGTGCATGTCGCCAATGCCATCCGTGGCGGCGCCTCCCTGGTCCACGGCATCCAGATGCGCAAACTGGCAGAAAAGGTGTCTCTCTAGTGGCAGGACAACGCATTTCCTTAACAGAGATTCCCGGACTGCGCGCATTCAGTGAACAGCTCGAGCAACATAAATTACAGCTACAGCGCGATAAAGTTACTACGCTGCAGATCAACACCGGGCTGCTCTGCGACCTCTGCTGTCGCCATTGCCACCTGTCCGCCGGGCCGCAGCGCAAAGAACTCATGTGCCGCGAAACCATGGAGCAGGTGATTGCCCATGCGCGCAACTGCCATTATCCGACCATCGACATCACCGGCGGAGCCCCGGAACTGGTTCCCGATCTGCCCTACCTGATCGAACAGCTGGCACCCCTGACTGAGCGGCTGATGCTGAGAACCAACCTGACCGCCCTCGGCAAGGAGGCCAAAAGCGGTTTAATCGAGCTATTCAAACAACACAAAGTGGTGCTGGTCGCCTCTTTTCCAGCGACCAACAGCGGCCAACTGGAAGCGCAACGCGGTGCAGGGGTGATGGACAGCTCTGTTGCTATGCTCAAGCAGCTGAATGAGGCCGGCTATGGCATTCCCGGCAGCGGCCTGCAACTTGATCTGGTCGCCAGCCCATCGGGTGCTTTTATGCCGACCGGGCAGGAGCAGGCTGAGAAAAAATTTAAACGCGACCTGGCCCGCAAGTGGGGGCTGGAGTTCAATCAGTTGTTCATCTTTGCCAATATGCCACTCGGCCGGTTTCTCAACTGGCTGCAGAAATCGGAGAATCTACGGAGCTATATGGATATGCTGACGGCCGGCTTCAACCCTTGCACCATCGACGGTTTGATGTGCCGCAGCCTGCTCTCAGTCAACTGGGATGGTTATCTGTTCGATTGTGATTTCAATCTGGCGGCGGGAATACCTATCGGTGGCAAGGCGACCCATATCAGCGAGCTGGAGTCCTACCCGGAAAAAGGTGCGCCTATCGCCGTTGGCGAGCACTGTTACGGCTGTACCGCCGGTTCCGGCTTCACCTGAGGCGGCGAAATTGCGACCTAGTTAGGTTGCCAGAGACAATGAAAAGGCCAAACAGAAAATCAGTTGTTTGGCCTTTTTAGTTTCAACGTGATCCTGCCTGCTCAGCCGGCGGACACACTCAGAAAAACCAGTCCGTCGCTGCCGGTATTATTCACCCCGTGGGAATCCCCGGCCGGAGCGAGCAGAATCTTGCCCGGCTGAATCGCGACCGGGTCCTGCCCTTGCTGCAGAAACTCACCCTCCCCCTCCAGCACGATCCAGATATGATCGCCGGCGTGGACATGCGGATGAATGTGCTGGCCCGGCAACAAACACCAGAGTGTTGCGCGACTGAGATCAGTCGCACCGAGTTGCACCTTGTTGGCCTTTTCCTGGCTGTAAGCGATCTGTTCCTGATAATTCCAGAATTCTGTAGACATCTGTCGCCCTTTCGTCTTGCGGTCAAAAGAAAACGCCCCGAGAATCCCCGGGGCGTAATAATCATCGGTATGTAAGCAAAATCAGGCTTTGGCAATCTGTACCGCAGTCCGGTTGTTGCCATCCGGCAGCAATTGCGCAATGCCCAGCTCAGTAAAGTTATTAGGAGCAAACAATAGTCCCTGAGGAACTTTGCTGGTCACCTTAACCTTGCCAACCGTCGAACCGGTGGCACTGCTTACCTTGAGGGCATCGCCATCTTTCACGCCGGTCGCTTCGGCGTCAGCAGCGTTCATCTGAATCAGTCCCTCTGGCTCAACTTCAAGTGGTGCAGCCGCCCAGGTCGAAGTGGTGCCGAAATGGCTCATCGATTTGCCACTTAACAACTGCAGACCGTCGCTCTCGTCGCTCACAGCGACCAGTTGATAATTCAGGCTCTTTTCAGCCGGGCTGTATGGCTGCTTGAGGCAGGGGCGATGACGATCCTCTCCGGTAAAGCAGACGTCCCCGTACAGAGAGGTCAGACTGCTCAATTCAGTGAGAATGCTGGCCCGGCTGAAGGTAACATGGGTTTTACTCAGACGGCCGTACAATTCTGCAAAAATCGCCCAATCCTCGCGGGCCTCACCAATCGGACGGATCGCCTGCTCTAAGGACCGGACCCGCTGGTCGAGGGAAGTGACACTGCCTGACTTCTCCGCAAAAGAGGTCCCAGGAAGGACAATTTTCGCCAGTTTGGTCACTGCGGTCGGCAGGATATCCTGGACCACCAGCACTTCAACCTGCGCCAGCGCCTTCATCCAGCGCGCACTGTTCGGGAAGGCCTGTGGATTGACCGCTGCCAGGTAGAGGAAACGGATTGTCCCGGCTTCGATCCCCTGTAGAATACCTTCGGCATCCAGACCGCCTGCAGGAAGGGTTGCGCCCCAGGCCCGGGCAAACTTCTCTTTATTCTCTTCGTAGGACTGGTAACCGGGCAGCGACTCGGGGTAAACGCCCATATCGAGCAGACCCTGCATGTTGCCTTTGTCATCCAACGGGAACAAGCCACCCTGGTTACGCAAAGCACCGCTAAGAATCGCCAGGTTGGCGATTGCGGCTGATTTCGCCGTTCCCTGTTCCGACTTGGCAATGTCGCCACCGAAAACGATCACCACGTTATCGGCCTTGCCGAGAATATCCGCCGCCGCTTCCAGATCGGCCCGTTCAAGGCCGGTTACCGCAGCAGCCTGATCAACATTGACCGCCGCCAGTTGCTCTTTCAGCTCGTCAAGGTTGGCAACCATGCTGTTGAGGTAGCCTTCATCGATCAGACCGCGATCGACCAGCAACCGGCCGAGGGCATTGACGAGTGCAATTTCACTGCCCGGCTTATAGGTCAGCTGGCTGTTCGCGTACTGGGTCAGATGGACTTCGCGCATGTTGGCGATGACCAGCTTGCCATCTTTGGTCCGGGTGGCTTCCTGGATCTGCCAATCAACCGCAGGAGCTTCTGCTGAAGGGTCAGCGCCGATCACCAACACTGCGTCAGCATCACCAATCGCAGAAAGCAGGTTACTGGCTCCACGCAGGCCGAGGCCCTTATCGAGGGCCCGCAAGGCACGGATTGCGCCAAAACGTGCCTCAGAATCAATATTGTTACTGCCGATAGCAGCACGAAACAATTTCTGGAACAGATAGTTCTCTTCGTTAGTCAACCGGGGCGATGCCAACCCGGCAATCGCTTCCGCACCGTTCGTCTCTTTGATCCGTTCGATCTCAGTGACCACCGTTTCCAGGGCACGGTCCCAAGTCACCGGAACAGTCCCGACCTTCGGCTCGGTCAACCGCTCTTTACTGTTGATGTAGCCATAACCGAAGAAACCACCGATACAGAGGTTACCGTTATTGGTCGTGCACTCATCGTCCGAAGTAATCCGGAAAACTTCATTGCCCTGAACATTGATATCGATCTGGCACTGGCTGGGGCAGTAGGTACAGACTGACGGCACTTTGCGCAGCGCCCAGGGACGGGCTTTGAACTTGAACGGCTTGGAAATCATGGTGCCGGTCGGGCAGACCGCGACACAGTTACCGCAGAAGATACACTTTTCAAGGTCCTTGTCGATAAATGCCTTGTCACCCCGGTCATTGAGAAACAGGGAGTCGGAGCCGACCACTTCGTGGCAGACCTTGACACACTTTTCGCACATCACACAGCGGGATGGAACCTGCTGAATCAACGGCCAGCGATCGATGGTCGCCGGATTGACATCCTCCGCTTCAAAAGACTGCCGGTTGACCCCCAGCTCGTAACAGGTGTTCTGCAAGTCACATTCGCCACCAGCATCACAGACCGGACAGTCGAGCGGGTGATTGACCAGAATCAGCTCCATGATCTGCTTGCGGATTTTGGTCAGGTTTTCCGACTGGGTGGTGACCTTGATCCCCTCTTTGACCGGGGTGTTACAGGCGGTCATGGTCCGGTCAATCCCCTCAATTTCTACAGCACAGATCCGGCAGGCGCCAGTCGGCGTCACTTTCTGCAACCAGCAAAGAGTCGGGATATGGATATCCAGTTGCCGCGCAGCATCAAGGATCGTCGCTTCCTTGGGCACACTTACCGACTTACCGTCAATCGTCAGGCTGACCATATTATATTCACCTCGAATGTCGACTGCACCATCCGTCAAAAACAGTGCAGTCTCTATGTTCATATTTAGCTGTTAAACGGCGATCATCGAAACGCGGTAGCAACGCAGGCAGCGTTCTGCCTCCTTGACCGCTTCTGTATCTTTAAAGCCGAGTTCAACTTCGTTGTAATTCCCTTTGCTGGCGCGCGCCGCCCCATGAATCTCGTGCTGGTCGAAACGTTCTACCGCATCAAGCCAGGGAACCTCTTCGTTCTTATCGTAAACGCCCATGTGACTGAGCAGATCTTCGTGGAAGTCGTCGTCGGTCAGGTAGGCTTCACCCTCTTCCAGATAACGCTGAATGACCTTGGCGGCACGGTGCGCATTACCGACGCAGGCGACAACGGTCAGCGGGCCAATCTCGGCGTCACCGGAGGCGAAAACACCGTCCATGTCGGTGATCAGCACACGGGAGAGCGGGTTGCCCATGTCATCGTTCAGGTCACGACCGGCTTCACTCTTCAGCGGCACGAACTTGGTGACGACAGTGTTCCAACGGGTGATGCCGATACCGGTATCCTCGGTGATGAAGGAAAGGTCCGGATCCTGACCGATGGCCGGGATCAGGGTGTCGCACTCGACAATGAACTCGCTCCCCTCAACCGGCTGCGGCCGGCGACGGCCCGAATCGTCCGGCTCGCCCAGTTCCATGCGGACACACTCAACGCCGGTGACCTGCCGCTTGTCATCAACGATGATCCTCTTCGGTAGGACCAGAAATTCAAACTGGACGCCTTCCTCGTCGGCTCCGTCGACTTCCCAGACATCTGCTGGCATTTCTTTCCGGGTCCGGCGATAGAGCAACACTGAATCCTCGGCACCTTCGCGCAGAGCGACACGGACACAGTCGATCGCGGTGTTACCACCACCGACCACACAGACCTTCTTGCCCATGCCGGTCGGCTTGCCCATGTAGGCATCGCGCAGGAACTCGATACCACCGGCGAGGAAACCATTGTAGCCCTCGTTCTCACCCTCGATGCCCGCCGGCTTCGACTTGTGAGCACCAGGCGCGACCAGAACAGCATCAAACTTTTCTTTCAGTTCCATCAGGCTGATATCGGTGCCGACGTTGGTGTCGTAGATGATCTCAACGCCCATGGAAGCGATAATGTCGATATCACGCTGCAGGATGTGACGCGGCATCCGGTAAGCGGGGATGCCGACCGCGATCATGCCACCGCCAAAACCTTCCGGCAGGGCTTCATAGATGGTGCAGGGGTAGCCTTCGAGAGCCAGGTAGTAGGCGGCGGCCAGCCCGGCAGGCCCGGCACCGACGATAGCGATGGTTTTGTCTTTTTTCGGCTTCGGCTGCATCGGCGGCTTTAAATCATGCTGCCACTCGTAGTCGGACGCGGTCCGCTTGAGCACCATGATATTGACCGAATCGTCGACATTGGCGCGGCGGCAGGCAGTCTCACAGGGATGCGGACAAACCCGGCCGCAAACTGCCGGCAGCGGCATACTCTCGCGAATAATCTCCAGCGATTCGCCAAAGCGGCGCTCTTTGATCGCTTCAATGTAAGAAGGGATATCGATATGTGCAGGACATTTATCCTGACAGGGGGCGGTCATCTTGACCTTGTAGTCGACCGCCTTCTTCTCTTTTTTGTTGCCGCTGATATAGGCAAGATAATCGTCGCGGAAATGCTTGACGGTATCGGCAACCGGAATTCCCGAGGTCTGGCAGAGCGTGCATTTACAGTTCTGCATCAGCTCGGCAATATTCAGCAGGGTATCAAGATCCCGCTCTTCACCGTGACCATTAACAATTCGGGCCAGGGTGTCCTGCATAACCCGGGTGCCCTTTTTGCCCGGCGAGCATTTCGCACAGCAGTAATCTTCCTGAACCCGCTTGGCATACTCGGCAGCCATTGCCACCACATCAACATTGGGATCCTTCAGGATCAGTCCGTCCCACCCCATGAATGCGGCAATCTCTTTTTCGCTACCAAACGTAATCGGCAGTACTTCCGCATCGCCACCCTGCCGATTATCGATAACCTGTCTTCCCCAGCTGGAAAAAGCAACCTGTGACAAACCGGCCTCCTATGACCTGCTTCGACCTTCCCCAAAGAGGAAGGCCGTGAACCCCGCAAACGGGGAGAATCATCCGATGTTCTGGCTGTTTTTATGCCTCTAAATCGTATACAGTATGCAGGTAGATACCACAAACGGGGGCCTTAAATCAAGGCTATTTTTTCAGCAGTGGTGCCATGAAAATCAGACTTAAATTCAAGGAAAAACAATTTGTTAGCTTGAGAAGTCGCGAATGAAACCGTTGCCTTTAAAGAAGCGGTGGAGGAGCGTTGATGATCTGCCAGACACTCTTTTTTATCCCTTGCGGCTGATACATTTCCCAGCGCTGAGCCCATTGCCATTTCTTGACCCGCGTTGATGGCAGACGATAATACTCCAGCCGATAATCAGCGACAACCGACCCGTCCTGAGCATCTATATCAACACCGGCAATTTGACTTTCAACAATATGCAGATCATCATCCTCGGGAAACAGATCTTTGAACTGACCACGGACATCATTCTGCAGATAACCTGCCGCGCCGGCAAAATCCTTCCAGCGCATCGCTTCACTAAAATGATTGCCAAAAGCTTCAAACCCGGGACCGGTATCGAATTTTCCGGCACAGGCCGGCAACATAAGCAACAGCATCACGAAAACAGAAATAATAATGCGCATCTTCAAACCTCCGCGACTAACATTAGTTGGCAGCAGAAAAACGAAAGCAAAAAACTTTTTTTTATTCCCCAAAACAGCTTGCAGCGACACAGATATCGGCTAAACTGTCTGACCTTCGGCTCCAGTTCGATTGCCGATTAGATTTTGCAGGAGAAGTCCCATGCCGAAAATTCATATCTATAGTAAAAACTACTGCCCCTACTGTCATCGCGCCATCGAACTCCTCAACATCAAAGGTGTTACTTTCAAAAAAATCGATGTCACCAACGACATGGCCCTTGAAGATGAAATGCGCCAGCGCTCGGGAAAATCTACGGTCCCACAGATTTTTATCGGCACCCGCTTCATCGGCGGCTGCGATGAGCTGTTTGCCCTCGATGAGCAGGGCGAACTCGACCCACTGCTCCTTCAGCCGAGCTACTGAAACAGTCTCACACGACAAGATCATTCCGTAAAAGCGGTTCAAGCCGCGCCAACAACTGTCTAAGAATCGCTGCCGTCATCCCCCAGATGTTATGCCCGTCAAGCTGATAAAAATCGACCGGGAACATCCGCCCCTTGTGCTGCCAATCCTCCTGATGATATATGGCAGGATCACTCAGCCGCTTTAGCGGCAACTCGATCAAATCGGCAATTTCAAAGCTGTCGATCTGATAAGGGTAATTGTTCCGATAGCTGCCGACACAGACCTTGACCCGGTAGCCGTAAACCGAATGGAAATCGTCCAGCTGCCCGAGCCGATTGACTTCTGCGGCCCGGATTCCGACCTCTTCTTCGGTTTCCCGCAGAGCCGTCTGCCAGAAATCGACATCCTGGCTTTCTGCCCCGCCACCCGGGAATGAGATTTCACCAGCATGGTTTTTCAGATGCTCGGTACGACGGGTAAACAGCACCCAGGGTTGCCCTTCTCGCAAAAACAGCGGCACCAACACGGCCGCGGGTCGCAACTCCCTCCGCTCCATCGGCTTGGCCGGATAGCCGGCCAGCTGGGTCGATATTTTCTGCAACGGAGCCATCAGCCCTGTCCGGCCTGGCCGTTCTTCTTCAACCGGCCGATGGTCGCGGCGTAGTCATCAGTGCTGAAAACCGCACTACCGGCGACAAAAACATCGGCGCCGGCGGCAGCAATCTGCTCAATATTATCGATCTTCACCCCGCCATCGACCTCAAGCTCAATCGGCTTGCCGAGACTATCGATCATCTTGCGTAACGCTGAGATCTTCGGCAGACAATTTTCGATGAATGACTGGCCGCCGAAACCTGGATTGACCGTCATCAGCAGTGCCAGGTCGATATCGGGCAGCACCATCTCCAGCGCCGAAAGCGGAGTCGCCGGGTTGAGCGAGACCCCGGCCTTCTTGCCGAGCGACTTGATCAGCTGAATGGAACGGTGCAGGTGGGTTGCCGCCTCGGCATGCACGACGATGATATCGGCGCCCGCTTTGGCGAAATCGGGGATGTAAAGATCAGGATTTTCAATCATCAGATGCACATCGAGGGGCAGCTGGGTAACCGGCCGGATGGCAGCGACAATCAGCGGGCCGATGGTGATATTCGGCACAAAGTGACCATCCATAACATCGACATGGACGTAATCGGCACCACCGGCATCGATAGCCTTAATTTCGTCACCCAGCCTGGCGAAATCTGCCGAGAGGATTGACGGGGCAATTTTGATCATGGCAACAACTCCGGGAAATAAGCACCAACCACGGCGCTCCTATTATTTTAGTCGAGTCGACGGAAACGCGCGGCAAAAAAGGCATCCATACCTGCATGCCGATGTGGGTAGCTGCGCATGGTGCCCTGCTCGGTGAACAGCTCCAACCATTCGCTCCGGCTCTGCTCACGCAGATCCTCCAGTGCGAACTGCGGGTGGGCGGCGAGAAAACCCTCGACCTGCTGATCAGTTTCCGCCAGCGCGAAACTGCAGACCGAATAGAGCAGCATACCACCCGGCTTGACCAGCGGCGCGACATGAAACAGGATCTCCTGCTGCAGCTGCGCCAGTTCACGGATATTGACCGCCGACTTGTTCCAGCGGCTTTCCGGATTGCGCCGCAACACCCCCAGACCGCTGCAGGGCGCATCGAGCAGGACCCGATCGAAGCTCTGCTCTGCGAGAAACGCAGGGGGCTCGGTCAGGTCCCATTCTTTCGCGGAGATATTGCTGCACCCAAGTCGCTGAGCACCTTGCACGATCAACTCAATTCGCTGGGGATATTTATCCAGCGCAACAATTTTCGCCTGACTTTCAGTCAGAGCGGCGATATGAGTCGTCTTGCCGCCGGGGGCGGCGCAACAGTCGAGAATCATCTGCTCCGGCCGGACATCGAGCAGATGAGCGATCAGCATACTCGCCTCATCCTGTATCTGGTATAAGCCTTCAGCATCTCCTGGCAAGCGTGCTTCGGCTCGCTGGTCAATGATGATGCCTTCAGGAGAAAAATGACAGGCGTGGGCCTGAAAACCGGCATACTCAAGTTCGGCAAGAAACTTTTCGCGACTGGTTTTCAAGGTGTTGACCCGCAAGGTTTGGGGAGCCGCCAACGTCAGCGCTTCGCCCAAGGCTCGCGCCTCGGCATTCGGCAACAGCCGCATCAGCTCCTTGGTCAACCAGACCGGCATGCTGCAGACATGCTGCAGATAGCGGCGGATATTTTCCGGAGGCGGCCATGCGATTTCAGCCTTCCCCCTCTCCAGGGAGCGGAGCACACCATTGAGAAATCCGGTTGCCTGGTCCAGTTCCAGCTCACGAGCCAGCTCAACCGTCGAATTGACCGCCGCATGGGCCGGCACCCGATCCAGTTCAAGGAGCTGGTATGCCCCGAGGCGCAGCAAACGCAGCACTTCCGGCTGCAGGCGTTTTAACTGTTGGGTACAGAATTGCTCCAGAGCGAAGTCGATCCGCCCGCGCAGTCGCAGAACCCCGTAAACCAGCTCGGTGACCAGCCCGCGGTCACGCGCATCAAGCGAAGAACGCCGGAGGACCGTATCGAGTACCAGATCGGAAAAAGAACCGGCATCGACCCGCAGTAGAATTTCATAAGCAGCCCGGCGCGGGCTGTCGTCAGGACGCGATGACAATTAAATCTGCATCCCTTCCAAACGACGAATCCGCTCTTCCATCGGCGG
>CALZHQ010000089.1 GCA_945787295.1 uncultured Desulfuromonadales bacterium | reverse complement strand
CCAGTGCTGTCAGATAAAAAAGGATGGCTTCCATGGATTCGCTGCTCCCTCTTACGACTTCAGAAGACGTTCTTTGTCGAAGTTAAAATCTACCCGCTTAAAATTGGCCAGTTCGTAGGCGTCGGTCATTTCAATTGCCTCAACCGGACAGGCCTCCACGCAGTAGCCACAGAAAATGCAGCGCAGCAGGTCAATTTCATAAACTTTCGGGTATTTTTCACCCTTATCATTCTCAGCCGACTCGACCGTAATACATTTGGCCGGGCAGACTGTCGGACAAAGATAACAGGCGACACATTTTTCGCGATGCTGCTCTGGTACCAGGCGATGCAAACCACGGAAACGGGGCGCAATTTCGCAGCGCTCTTTCGGGTACTGTACCGTCGTGGTGTTGCCCGGCAACAGATACTTCAGCGTTATACTCAGGCCTTTGGCAAACTCTTTAAACATAACTATCCTCTACGCAATGTCTGGTTACTGCCAGAGAAGGGCCACAATGCCCGTGATCACGATATTTGCCAGTGACAGGGGAAGCATGATTTTCCAACCCAGAGTCATCAACTGGTCATAACGCAGACGAGGGAAGGTTGCCCGAATCCAGATAAAGAAGAACATGAATGCAAACACCTTAGCCAGGAAGTTCATCCAGCTGTACAGTGGGCCTCCCCAACCGCCGAGGAAAAGCGTTGTGGCGATAGCGGAGACAGTGATCATGTTTGCATACTCAGCCATGAAGAACAGGGCATATTTCATGGATGAATATTCGGTACAGAATCCGGATACCAATTCAGTTTCAGCTTCTGGCAAGTCAAAAGGAGTCCGATTGATCTCAGCCATTGAACCGACAACGAAAAGTCCAAAGGCCAGAGGCTGTGAGAAGATATACCAGTTAGGGAGCCAGCTGATTACACCCCAAAGAGGCTCTGCCTGTACGGCAACGATTCCTCGCATACTGAGGGTTTCAGAGAGCATAAAGACTGCAATAATCGACAGACCTGCTGCCAGCTCGTAAGAAATCATCTGCGCAGTGGAACGAATACCTCCGAGCAGAGAGTACTTACTGTTTGACGCGAGACCTGCCAGAACAATTCCGTAAACCCCAAGACCCGCCATCGCCAGGATAAACAGAACACCGATGTTCAAGTCAGTTATCTGCAGAGGAACCGCGTAAAGAGTTCCATCATAGGTAAACTGAAAGTCACCGCCGAACGGAATAACTGCGATGGAGACAAAGGCTGGAGCCAGAATCATCATCGGAGCCAGGATAAAGGCTGCCCAGTGCGCTTGTGCCGGGATGATGTCCTCTTTAAAAAAGAGCTTCAAACCGTCTGCGATCGGTTGCAGCAGACCGTTATAGCCAGTCATAGTCGGACCGCACCGGGTTTGCATCCGGCCGATTATCTTACGCTCACACCACGTAGCATAAGCAACGATCAACAGCGTCACGACAAACGCCACCGCTATTTTCGCCAGCATGGCAGCAGTGAAAAGTAGCGGGGTGTTTGAGATTGTCAGAACTTCTGGCGTCATGACCATCCTCTTCCTTAGTGTCTAAGGCATTTCTGCCGTATCCAGCCGGTCGCAATCACCGACAAACCAAAATAAATATTACTTGACCGGTTCAACCGCAACGGCCGGCTGGCCACTGTAAATCCGGTTCAGTTCCAATTCTGCAAAGTGATAAGGAGCAAACATCACTCCTTGCGGCAGGCGACGATCTACCTTGACTTTCGCCTGTAACTCACCCGCGGCAGTCTTCAACTTGAGCTGGTCACCGTCGGCGATGCTCAGAGCGGCAGCATCTTCGCGGCACAACTCGATGTAAGGCTCAGGTACAACGGCATTCGGCCCCTTGGCGCGGGTCGAAACGGTACCACTGTGGTAAAGCGCGCTACCGAAGATCAGCTGGTATTTGCTGTCCACAGCCTCACCACCGGCAACCGGTACCAGTTTGGTCGTTTCCGGCTTGAGAATATCACCGCCCCAGACGTAGCCCTGTGCACCAAGCATGTCGAGGCTGACCATTTCGTAACCTGGGGTCACTGCAGCCAGCTCAGCGAAAGCCGCAGCCGGGTTGTTCGGCGCCTCGGCGCCGTAGGCCTGAAGGAGCAGTTTGAAAATATCAAAGTCGGCCTTCGCTTCGCCCTTCGGGTTGATCCCTTTGCGCACCCGCTGAATGCGGCGCTCGGCGTTGGTAAAGGTGCCATCTTTTTCGGCGAAGGAAACAGCCGGCAGAACGACATCCGCCTTCTGAGCGGTTGCGGACATGAACAGGTCCTGAACAACCAGGAAGGAGTTCTCCAGGGATTTTTCAATCAGGGCACGATCCGGGTAGGATACCAACGGATCTTCACCAACCAGGTAGAGTGCTTTCAGCTGACCGCTGGCCGCGTCCGCCAGCATTTGCTGTGCACCGGCACCTTTGTCACCCGGCAGAATACCGAGGTCGATGGCACCCTGGCTGTTGGCCTTTTCTCCGCAGAGGTAGAGACCTGAACCCTGACGACCGGCGATTCCGGTCAGCAGCGACAGGTTAGCAGCGGCAATGCCCAGCTCTTTGCTGTAGGCAGTGTAGGGCAGACCGTAAGCGAGCAGGATAGCAGCATTCTCAGCAGCAGCCAGTTCGCGGGCTGCCTGCTTGATCGCATCGGCAGCGACTCCGGTTGCTGCCGCCACGGCGTCAGCTGAGAAATCCTTCAGCGCGTCCTGCAGTTCATCAAGCCCTTCAAGGCCATCGGTCTTGGCCAAACCTTCTTCCAGTAGAACCGAACATATCCCGTTAAGAATGTTCAGTTCCAAGCCCGGCTTATGCAACAGGGTCCGGGCGTTCGGTAGTTTGGTGAACTTACCTCGCTTGTCAGCGATAACCGTCAGCTTAGCCTCGTTGTTACGGATCGCCTGGTTGACGACCATGCCGAAGACCGGGTGAGTTTCGTAAAAATCGGAACGGATCGACAGGATCGCATCGCAGTTTTCTACCTGCGGGAAGGTTGCCGTTGAGGCTTGCAGACCGAGAGTTTCTTTCAACCCTTCGCTGACGCCCTTGTAGCACTCGCCTCCAGAGTGATCGAGATTCTCGGTACCGACAGTCTTGCTGAGGTTCTTCAGCAGGAACAGTTCTTCGTTGGTCAGACGGGCACCGGAGATAATCCCTATGCTGTCGCCAGCAGCTTTGAAACCATCGACAACTGCCTGAATCGCGTCATCCCAGCTGGTTTCTACCAACCGACCGTCACGTCGAACCAGCGGCTTATCCAGTTTGTCACCACTATTGACGTAAGAAGCACCGAAGCGACCGCGGATACAGAGATTACCGTCATTGACGCCGGTCTTATCGTTGAAGCGGATGGTCTGAACTTCATTGTCCTTGGTACCAAGGGTCACGGTACAACCGTTACCGCAGTAACCGCAGACCGAATCAACTTCTTTGAGCTGCCACGGGCGCGCCTTGAACTTGAAGGGGCGCGGCAGGATGGCACCAACCGGACACATGGACACACACTGGCCACAGAATTCGCAGTTCAAACCGCGATCAAAAGCGGTAGCGATTTTGGTTTCAAAGCCGCGGTTGATGAAGGAGTAAGAACCGTAACCGACAACTTCGTCGCAAACGCGGACGCATTTACCGCAGAGAACACAGCGATTCATGTTCCGCTCGATCAGCGGGTTGATCTCATCGGTCGGCAGATCGAATTTTTCACCTTCGAAGCGGTTGCTGACAACTTCGTATTCGTAGGTCAGGTCCTGCAGATCACATTCGCCACCTTTATCACAGACCGGACATTCTACAACGTGGTTGACCAACAGGAACTCAAGCACGGTCTTGCGTACTTTGCGGATCTCGTCCGACATGGTGGTGACCACCATCCCCTCAGTCGCCGGGGTGGTACAGGACGGGATCAGGCGACCTTTCATCTGCTCGACTTCTACCAGACAGACGCGGCAGGCACCGTAAGGGAGCAGCTTCTTGGCATAGCAAAGCACAGGGATATAGATGCCAGCTTCCTTCGCAGCCTCATAGATTGTGGCTGTTTTGCTGACTTGTACCTGTTTTCTCTTAACCTCGTATCAACTCAAATCAGTGAGTGCGACTAATCGATAGCCATGAAGCGGCAAGCATCGTAACAAGAGGTACACTTGGTGCACTTCTCAAGATCGATATAGGCCACTTTGCCTTTTTCCCATTCGATCGCGTCAACCGGGCAAACCCGCGGACACAAACCACACTTCTTACATTTTTCCTCGATAACGCGGAAGTGCAGCAGTGCTTTACAGGAGTGCGAAGGACATTCGCCCGTATGGATATGTGTTTCATACTCTTCGCGGAAGTAGCGGATCGTTGAAAGAACCGGGTTTGGAGCTGTCTGGCCGAGACCGCAGAGCGAACTCTTCTTGATATCGTAGGCCATATCTTCCAGCATCTCGATATCACCTTCCCGACCTTTACCCTCGGTAATCCGCTCGAGGATCTCGAGCATGATCTTCAGACCGATCCGGCAGGGGATACACTTTCCGCAGGACTCAACCCGGGTAAAGTTGAGGAAGAAGCGCGCAATATCGACCATACAGGTGGTTTCGTCCATGACGACCAGACCACCGGAACCCATCATCGCGCCCGCTTTGATCAGTGAATCGTAATCGACCTCGGCATCCAGACCCTCTGCCGGCAGGCAACCACCCGACGGGCCACCAGCCTGCACCGCCTTAAACTTACGGTTATTCTCGATACCACCACAGACATCGTAGATAACTTCCTTCATGGTGGTTCCGGCAGGAACCTCGACCAGCCCGGTGTGCTTGACCTTTCCGGTCAGGGCAAAGATCTTGGTGCCCTTGGTGCCCTCGGTGCCGATGGAGTTATACCAGTCAGCGCCGTTGTAGAAGATGTAAGCAACGTTGGCAAACGTTTCAACGTTATTAATATTGGTCGGCTTGGTCCAGAGACCGCGAACGGCCGGGAACGGCGGGCGTGGACGTGACATCCCGCGATGACCTTCGATGGAAGCCATCAGTGCCGTCTCTTCGCCACAAACAAATGCACCGGCACCGGCCTTGATGCGCATGTCGAGTTTAAAACCGAGGCCCATGCAGTTGTCGCCGAGATAGCCCTTTTCGTAACAGGTGTCGATCGCCATCTGCAGACGCTTGATCGCCAACGGATACTCAGCCCGAACATACACATAGGCGAAGTCACACCCGATGGCGTAAGCACCGATCATCATCCCCTCGATCAACCCGTAGGGGTCGCCTTCAAGGACCGAACGGTCCATAAAAGCGCCTGGATCGCCCTCATCAGCGTTACAGATCAGATATTTGTGATCACCGGGAGTCGCCTTACAGAAAGACCACTTGACTCCGGTCGGAAACCCACCGCCCCCACGACCACGCAAACCGGATTTTTTGACTTCTTCGATGACCTCGTCCTGAGTCATGGTGACCGCTTTTTTGATCCCCTTGAAACCCTCGTGGGCCAGAAAGTCATCGAGACTTTCCGCATCGATGGTCCCGCAACGGTTAAAGATAATCCGCTGCTGCTTCTCAAGAAATTTGGCATAGTAGGGACCGGCAACTTTCTTCGGAATCGGCCCCTCACCCAGAATATGCTCATCGACAATCTGCGGAACCAGATCGGCGGTGACAAAATCGTAGGTGACCGGATCTTTGCCCGGAATACAGACATCAACCAGCACGTCGTTGGCGCAAAGACCGCGACAGCCGGTGCTGCTGACATCACAGCGACTACCGACTTTGGCTGCAACGCCCTTCTTTTCGAATTCTTCCTCGAAGGCAGAGACAACGTCAGCAGCACCAGATGCGAGACCACCGGTCCCGGTGCAGATCAGAATTTTTAGATTTTCAGCAGTTTCGGACATAAACTATCCTCGATACCAGCACGGTTGAATGGCAGAATCAGCCCATTTCCTTGTATTTATCAACGACCTCGACCGTCTTCTGAACACTGATGCTTCCGTAGGTCGCATCGTTCACCATAATAACCGGTGCCATACCGCAGGCACCGATACAGGCGACATACTCAGCCGTGAACATCAGGTCTTCAGTTGTTTCTGCGTGGCCGACACCAATATGATCCTTGATGGCGTCTCCGATCCGACCAGCGCCCTTAACGTGACAGGCCGTTCCCATGCAGACGCGAATAATATATTTGCCGCGCGGCTTAAGATGGAACTGCGCATAAAACGTGAGAACACCGTAAATCTGACTGGAGTAGACGTTCAGCCGTTCAGCAGCCAAATGAACAGTCGCTTCAGGAATATAGCCGTACTCTTCCTGGATGCCCTGCAACACCGGCATCAAGTTGCCGTGCATGTCCAGGTACTTATCGATGACCTTGTTCGCCGGCCCCAAGTCGATTTCTTCTTCTACAGCTTGTTCTTCTACCTGCTCTGCGGTTTCCGTCATGATGACCTCTTATCTGATCACTACTTGAGGGTTAACGGTCGATTTCACCGAGAACGATGTCCAAGGTACCGATAACGGCGATAACGTCTGCCAGCAATCTTCCTTCAACCATCTGCGGCAGAGCCTGCAGGTTGACAAAAGACGGCGGACGGATCTTCATCCGCAGCGGCATCGGCGACCCATCTGAGACCAGATAGTAACCGAGCTCACCTTTCGGATTCTCAACCCCCTGGTAGATTTCCCCAGGCTCCGGCTTGAAGCCCTCGGTGACGATCTTAAAGTGATGGATCAGGCCTTCAATCGTATTGACGACATCCTGCTTCGGCGGCAGACAAACTTGCGGACAGTCCGCGAGGATCGGGCCGTCCTGCAGCTTGTCGAGAGCCTGCAGAATGATCCGGCTAGCCTGACGCATCTCTTCGAGACGGCAGTGGTAACGAGCCCAGGTGTCGCACTCATCTCTGACTGGAACCTCGAAATCGTAATTTTCATAACCGCAGTAGGGATTATCGCGGCGCAGGTCCCAATCGACACCCGAAGCCCGCAATGAAGGGCCGGTCAGACCGATATCGATAGCATCCTCAGCACTGATCTCGCCAACGCCCATGGTCCGTTTCTGCCAGATCTTGTTTCCGGTCAGCAGGCCTTCATATTCTTCGACATGTCCCGGAATCGACGTGGCAAACTCGCGAATTTCCTGGGCCAAGCCGTCCGGGAAATCAGCCGAAAGACCGCCGACACGAAAGTAATTCGAGGTCATCCGTGCGCCAGAGAGCTTTTCGTAAATGTTCATGATGCATTCACGCTCACGGAAACAATAGATAAAGACGGTCATTGCGCCGATATCCAGAGCGTGGCAAGCCAACCAGACCAAGTGACTCTTCAAACGGGTCAATTCGGCCAAAATGATACGGATGGTATTGGCTCTTTCCGGGATTTCATCGGTAATTCCAAGCAGTTTCTCAACGGCCAGAACATAACCGATGTTGTTGCTCATCGGTGCCAGGTAGTCGAGCCGGTCAGTCAAAGGAATAACCTGATGATAGGTCCGGTGCTCGGAGAGCTTCTCAGTGCCACGGTGCAGGAAACCAATGTGGGGGGTCGCCTTCTGCACAACCTCGCCATCAAGTTCAAGGATCAGCTGCAACACACCGTGGGTCGACGGGTGCTGAGGTCCCATGTTGATGGTCATTGTTTCAGTGTTAACTGCCATTTTATGCCTCGTCCAGTTAAGGAATAGTTATCGCGTCAATTAGGAAAGACGGCCCTGATAGGGCTCGCGGTCAGGACCCTGCACAGGATAATCCTTGCGCAGCGGGTGGCCTTCCCAGTCGGCCGGCATCAGAATACGGCGCTGGTCCGGGTGATCATTGAAGCTGATCCCCATCAGATCCCAGCATTCGCGCTCGTGCCAGTTGGCAGTTCCCCAGACAACGCTGACGGTATCAATCGTGGCATCCTGCTCTTCAACCGGAGCCTTGATCCGCAGGCGCTGCTTGGTGGTGATGTTGTAAAGGTTGTAAACCACCATAAAGCGAGGGGCCTTGCCGAGATAATCAACACCGCAGAGATCGCACAGGAAGTTGTAACCACATTCGTCGCGCAGGAAGGTGCAGATCGCAACAATCGGCTCCTTCTCAACGGTCACAGTTGTCTCACCACGGTGCTCGACGACATCCAGCACGGCTGACGAAAACTTTGCTTTTAACTTTTCAACAATCGCTTGATCGCTCATTGACTTGTCCTGTCCTCATCACTTAAAGGCGATTACACAACCTCGTTGTGGACCACTTCACCGACACCGATAGCAGCGCCGAAAGTATTACGCTCAGCCCGGATCTTATCCTGTAACTTCATCAAGCCGTAAAGAAGGCCCTCAGGGCGCGGGGGGCAACCAGGAATGTAAACATCAACCGGGAGCTCCTCATCGATCCCCTGCACAACACTGTAGGTATCGAAAATTCCGCCCGAAGAAGCACAGGCCCCCATGGCGATAACATACCGAGGCTCCGGCATCTGCTCATAAACGGTCTTGATAACCGGCAGCATCTTCTTGGTGACCGTACCGGCAATGATGATGACATCAGCCTGCCGTGGTGAGGCACGAAACAGAATCCCCATCCGGTCAAGGTCAAAACGGGCAGCACCGGTTGCCATCATCTCGATCGCACAGCAAGCCAGACCGAAGGTCAGGGGCCACATGGAACTGGCACGCGACCAGTTGACCAGCTTGTCCAGACTGGTGGTAATAAAACCGCTACCGAGAGTCTTGGGTTGCTCTATTCCCATTCCAGAGCTCCTTTTTTCCAAACGTAGATAAAGCCGACGAGCAGGATAATGATAAAGACACCCATCTCGACGAAACCAAAAATCCCCAGGCGCTTAAACATGACCGCCCAGGGATAAAGAAAGACTGCCTCAATATCAAACAGGATAAAGAGCATCGCAATAATGTAGAACTTGATGGAGAAACGCTCTTGCGCTGAACCGAGAAGTGGCATCCCACACTCGTACGGCGACAACTTAAGCTCGGTGGGCTTCTTGACACCGATCAGGCGGGACATGACAACCGACCCGATTGCAAAAGCAAAGGCGATGCCGATAACGACGAGAATCGGCAAATAACTTTCCAGCATAAAACCCGCTCCTTCCATTGAAGAAATTGGACCGTTTGACGTAGGAGTGACGATAGCGTTTACGCCACAGCGTGTCGAAAATTAGGATAATCGCCCTGACATGTCAAGGAAAAAATACAGTATACTGTATGCAATATTTTTAACCGCGTCAGTCTTCTTTTCTATCGGAATTACTGTAGTTTTCGAATGTTACGCTGGCAGGATGAAATAGTAAATTCACCACCTAAGGCGTCGCCGAGGCGGGCTGCCCGACAATCAAACGGTGTTTGAATTTCTAATGATTGAATACCTCACGGTTTTTTGATTTTCCCGACTTGAGAGGTCGAGATTTATGAACTTTTAATCACCGGTTTACCACGTATACAAAAAGGGAAACATGCGCGTCAGCCAGTGGTTATTTTCACTACCAATTTATTAGCGATAAATAATTTAACTCTGGCTATAAAATCTATCCCAAAGACAGCCCCGGCCCGATTCTAATCGAGCAGTTCCCGGATCTGCTCCCGCGTCAAACTGTACGCGGTCCGGCAGTACTCGCAGACCACTTCAACCTGCTCCTGTTCGTCAGCAAGCGTCCGCAGCTCTTCACGCCCGAGTGAGATCAGCATCGACCGAATCTGCTGCTCGTTGCATGGGCACACGAAGCGAAGCGGAACCTCCGTCTGCACCCCGAACTCCAGCTCTCCGAAAATCCGCGTCAGGATCTGGGGCGGGGTCAAGCCCTGTCGTAACAGGCTGGTTGTCGGGGGCAATTGTTGCAATCTCTCGATAATCTGCCCCACCTGCTGCTTATCCCCGGGCGGTAAAGACTGAATCAGGATGCCCCCTGCGGCGGCGACTTCTCCTGCGGAATCCAACTCGACCCCCAGAGAGACGCTCGACGGAACCTGTTCCGAACTGGCCAGATACCAGGCCAGATCATCTGCTATTTCACTGGTCTGTAACTGGACCATACTCTGGTAGGGTTCTTTCAGGCCGAGGTCTTTCCAGACGTGCAGAAAGCCCGCCTTACCGATAGCCCCTGCGACATCAAAACGCTCGCCCCTTGGCGGCAGGCCGGCGATCGGATTGCGGATGGTTCCCCGAATCCGTCCTTCGGCATCGGTTTCGACCGCCAATTTTCCGAGCGGGCCATTTCCTTCTACCATCAAGGCCAGCCGTTGCCTCCCCTTGAGCAGACAACCCATCAAGGCACCGCCGGTCAACAGCCGGCCAAGCGCCACAGTGGCGGTCAAGTCGGTTTGCTGTTTTTGACAAATCTCTGCGACCAGATTGGTGGTGACCGCGGCCATCCCCCGCAACAGGCCATCCTTGCTGACAACTCTTACCAGATGATCTTGCATATATGAAGCGTCCGTCCTTTATTCCTTACTGAGTTCTTTTTCAACTTCTTTCAGCTGCGCATTGACCCGGCCGGCCGAAACCGCCATACAGATCGCCTGCACTGCGCCGATTTCCTGTTCATCAACCCCCTGCTCCCTGGCAACGCCAAGGTAATGCTCCATTCAGGGCAAGCAGCCGGCAGTCATCGCTGCCGCCAGACCGACCAGGATCGTGGTCTTCCGGTCGAGGGCCGACTCATCCCGCACCGCATCGTAAAATTCCCGAAACGCCTTGCCATTTTTTGCCGACAACATAGGACACCTCCTTGCTTAACTCCGTAATCGATAGCCTTTGCCGATCAACCAGGCAGCCCAGCAAAACAGGGTGGCAGCAATCGAGCCGCTGACCCCGAAAGCGAGCAGAAAACTGGTATCGCCAACGCCGAGAATCGCATGCCGGAAACCATCAATCAGATAGAAAAGCGGATTCAGATAAGACAGCCGCTCCCAGGGTTCGGGCAGAATCGAAATCGGATAAAAGACCCCGCCCAGATAAATCAACGGCAGAATCAAAAAATTACTGTACATCGACAGGGTGTCGAAATTATGCGCAAAAATCGCCGCAATTAAGCCGAACTGGGCAAACAGAAAACTGGCCAGCATCGCCATCAGGATGCCCAACAGCGGTGCCTGCCACGGCAACTCGGCAAACAGGGTCGATATCCCCCAGACCACGGTCCCGACCAGCGAACCACGCAGCATCGCGGCCAGTGTATAGGCGAGGATAAACTGCGGCGGAGTCACCGGTGTCACCAGCAGGTCGACAATACCGCCAAGATATCGTGACATGAACAGCGATGAGGAGGTATTGGCAAAAGAATTGTTAATCACTCCCATCAGAATCAGCCCAGGAATCACAAACTGGGCATAACTGAAACCTTCGAGCACACTGAGCCGCTCGCCAAGGGTTGCGCCGAAAACGAACAAATACAGGGAAGCGGTGATGATCGGCGTCAGCAGCGTCTGCGAAGAAACCCGCCAGAACCGCAGGATCTCCTTGCGCAGCAGGGTGGCAAACGGCAGCCAGGCATGGAAGCTGGTCGTACTGGAGTTATCAGCCACCTGCCCCCTCCTTCATCCCGGTCAGCTGCAAAAACACCTCTTCCAGGCCGCTCTGATCGGTCTCAATGTCGCGTACCTGCAAGCCGAGCTGACAAATCTTCTGCAGCAAAACCCCGGCACTCTCCCCGGTCGGCAGGCAGAGCAACAGCTCACGGCCATCCCCTTTTAATTTGGGACGATATGTCTCCAACCCCGGTGGCATTTCAGTTAATGATTCCTGCAACCACAAGCGCAGCTGGCGATTCGAAAGTCGCCGCACCAGCTCATGGGTCTCTTCCAGAGCGATCAGTTCACCATGATTCATAATCGCAATCCGGTCACACATCTGCTCCGCCTCTTCCAGGTAATGGGTGGTCAGCAGAATGGTGGTCCCCTGGCGATTGATTTCGCGGACGAAATCCCAGAGCCCGTGGCGCAATTCGACATCGACCCCGGCGGTCGGCTCATCCAGAATTAACAGCTGCGGCTTGTGAATCAGCGCCTTGGCGATCATGAACCGCCGCTTGAGGCCGCCGGAGAGCTTCAGCATCACCTTGCCCAGATGCGGGCGCAGACCGAGACGGTCGATCAGCAGTTGTCGCCAGGCCGGATCATCCTTGACACCATAGTAGCCGGAGTGCAGTTTGAGCGCCTGATCGATGGTAAAAAAATTGTCGATGACGATTTCCTGATGCACCACCCCCAGCATCCGCCGGGTAAAACGGTAATCACGCTGATTGTCGTAACCGAAAGCACTGATCTGTCCGGTGCCGACCCGGCAAACCCCGGCGATCATATTGATGGTGGTGCTTTTCCCGGCGCCGTTCGGCCCCAGCAGGCCAAAGATCTCGCCCTGCTCAATCGCAAAAGAGACATTGTTGACCGCTGGCACGCCGGCAAAGGATTTCGTCAGGTTATCTATCCGTAAAGCTTGAGTCATCCGGCGACTATACACCCCGAAACGAAGTGCTGACAAGCTGACAGATGTAGAAGCAGAAAATGTCTTTCCGTCGGCACCCGGGCGGTGCCGCAGGCTGTCATCAACTTGGATTAATCGCTATAATGTAAGTGTGACCAAGGAGGGAGAGGAGGACAGCTATGAACAGCGATCGTTATAAATATGTCTGTTTGGAAACAGAAGCCGGGCGCGATGCCTTCGTCATCCACCCCTCGAGCCAGGAAGAGGGCCTGGTCGATAACTGCATCCTGCCTTCAGATCACTTGATCGTCCGCACCGCGAATGGCAAACAGCGCTGCTGGGATTATCATGAGTGCGAGGAGATGACCCGCAGGAAAGAGGAGTGGCCCAGGCGTTAAAACCTCAACCGTAAGGTGGCGAAAAAGGAGATTGAGATGGCCCGCACACTGCAACAAATGCTCGGCAAACAGGTTCTCGCCTGCCTGACCGAAGTGGATGCGAGTGGCCGCATCATGAAACGAAAGGAATTTTTCGGAACCCTGGTCGCAGAAAAAGGCAAGCCGGCCTGCCTACGGCAAGATTCGCAACGCCTCTTTGCTCTGCCGGAAGATCTCGACTACTACTTCCCCGTTGATCCGCAGCAGCAATATGAATTAGCAGAGACCGGTGAAATGATCAGCGGCATCGACTACACTTTGACTTTTGTCAAAGCACCGCCGGAGTACTTTCAATAGTGACCTGCATCCTTGACAAACTTCGGGTGGTCATCAATTATGGCGCACTGCTGACCACCTGAAGTAGATCCTGTCAACTTTTCACCCTGAGTTCAGCAGTCCATGAATTGCCACTTCACAATAAAACGGAGGGAACTCTATGCATAAATACCTGATAGCCTGCTTGTTGATATTCTGCAGCATGCTGCCAACCGCAACAATCGCCGCCGAAAAGTCGGATGCGGCTGAAATTATCGCCCTGGAAGTCCGCAACCTGTCGACCTCCGTCGATCGTCTGACCCAGTTGCTGTACGCGCAGGGAGAGCAAGAGCAACAGGATAAGGTTCTGCGCAAGCTGGATATTGCGGTTGCCTATCTGAACTTCCGTTCGCGGCGCATCGAAATGCTCGAACGTGATCAACAGAACAATCAGAACATGAAAACCCGCCTGGAAGATGTCATCCGGCAATGGGAAACGCGCCTGGAGCAGATTGATGAAAAAGACAGCTCCAGCAACGCTGACGCCGACACTGATGAGCTCTCAAAACAGGAAGCCCAGGATCAGATCAAAATGCTCAAGCAGCGCCTGGCACGGACTGACGAGAAAATTATCGATTACGACAACCGCATAATCGAACTGCGCAATCAACTTGACGATGTTGAAGCTTTTGTCGAGCGGCACCTGGAACTTTAAGCTGCCGATGGATTAAAATCAGACGATGGGACTCTACTCCTGGCTGATGGCCCAAAGCTATGACTTGGCCATGCGTAAAACCGAGCAACTCTGTCTCGGCCAATGGCGCCGAGACCTGCTGGCCACGGCTCGTGGAGAAATTCTGGAGATCGGCGCCGGCACCGGTGTCAACCTGCCGCACTACCCTTCTGTCTCGCAGAGCTTGATCCTTTGTGAACCCGATCCACAGATGCGTAACCAGCTGCAGAAAAAACTGGTCGCCGCTGACTATCCACAGATCTCGGTCGCCGCTTGGAACGCCGAACAGCTCGACCTGCCCGACAGTTCCATCGATACCATCGTCAGCACCCTGGTGCTCTGCTCAGTCAAAGACCAGCACCAGGCCCTGAAAGAAATTGACCGTGTGCTGCGCCCGGGCGGGCAATTGCTGTTTATTGAGCATGTCCGCTCAACCGACCACCGCACCGCTCGTTGGCAAAAGCTCGCTGAACCGTTCTGGCGCTGCGCTTGCGGCAATTGTCACCTGACCCGGGCAACCGTCAGCAACATTGAAACCAGCGGATTGCTTATCGAAGAGTTACAGGAGGCTGAAATGCTCGGCGCCCCGGCAATTGCGCGGCGCACGCTACGTGGCCGGGCTCGTAAACCGGGCGCGTTCGCGGAAGTTTTTCTTGAAAAGCAGGATTTGGAACTGAGCGATATCCCAGCCTGCCCAAAATGCGGCTCAGGCAAGGTGGCCAAGATACTTTATGGTAAACCGGCCCTGACCAGGCAGATCCTCGAAGGTCTCGAATCGGGGGAAATTATCTCCGGCGGTTGCATGATTCATGGCGGCGCGCCAGAATGGCACTGNGATCAGGTATTTAATAAACTCTCAAATATATCACCTAAAAGGAGATTCAGATGTCCAGAGCCAAAGCCCGTCACATCCTCGTCCCGAGCGAGGCCGACTGCAACACCCTGAAAACCATGATCGAAGGCGGCGAAGATTTTGCCGATATCGCCAAAGTCCACTCGAAATGCCCTTCCGGCCAGCAGGGCGGAGATCTCGGCGAATTCGGCCCGGGGCAGATGGTCAAGGAATTTGACGAAGTGGTATTCTCCGGTGAGGTCGGCAAGGTGCTCGGTCCGGTTAAAACCCAGTTCGGCTACCACCTGATCGAAATCACCAGCCGCAGCTGATCAAGTACCACCAGACTAAAACAGCAAACCGGGCCGTCTTTTGCGGCCCGGTTTTTATAACGCCCCTTGCTGGCAGGCCGTTCAGCATGACCCGTTGATAAAATGATGCAACTATACCCTGTTGCTCCCCAGCGAAGCCTGAAGGATCACTTCAGTTCAAAAAAAGGAGATCGATATGGACTTTGTTATTCAGCACTAATCCCGCTCAGCAGGCTTCTGATGTCATCTCGAGCCCCTTTGTTCAACGCTGATTCAGCCAGTTCCTGAAGCAGAAACTTTTTCTTTTCCCGAACCCGGGCCAATTCCGTATCGGCTTTTTTTATTTTCTCCTGAGCACCCGTTTCCCAGCGATTTTTGACGAGAGCTTTATCCTTAGAGGCCTTCTCGTAACGTTGCCTCAGTTTTTCCGCACGCAGCCGCAAATCCCTGACCTGCTCTGCTTCCTGCTGCGCCTGACCCTCAACCACAGGATCTGAGTTCGACGAGCCTCCGGCGGCTTCCGAATCAATCTCTTGTGCCGCGGCCCGGCAGGTTTCCGGCAACCCCTGCAGGCTGCCGGCTATGTACCTCT
>CALZHQ010000088.1 GCA_945787295.1 uncultured Desulfuromonadales bacterium | reverse complement strand
GGAAGCTCGATGAAGACCACCACCCATTTGCCGTTGCTCGTCTGGTTCAGGGTGTTGGGATTAAAGTCGATGGTCGCCGTAATGGTCGTAACCGGCAGATGGATCGAAAAGGACGCCATCTCCATCCACGCGCCGTAGCGATCCCCGTCATAAGCCCGCGCCCGCCAGGTATACGTGGTGTCATCGGTGAGATCCTCCGTGAGGGCAATCGAAGTGATGCCCGAGGGATCCTCTGGGATGGCACTGATCGTCGTGACCCGGATCCCGTCCAGGTAGAGCTCAAATTCGTAGGTCAGCTGGTCGCTGTCCGGATCGAAGGCGTTTTGCACCGAAAGGGTCGGCGTCAGGACATCGAGACTTGCCCCGTCGATGGGCACCTCCAGGTTCGGGGCGCCCGGCGCATCGTTGGCCGTGTTGACCATGAAGTTCGAAAGCGGCATCCACTCGCTCGCAAGCTCGCCGTCAGACGCCCGGGCACGCCAGTAGTAGACGCTGTTCTCAGTGAGGGCCACGGGCCCGGTCCAGGCGGTGATCGGATCGGTTTGAGAAACCCCAGCTTCCTGCGCCACCAGGGTGCCCATGAGAGCATCCGCGTAGAGCTCAAACTCGTAGGTCAGTGTATCTCCGTCGGGATCGGTGGCGTTGTGCACCGAGAGGCTCGGTGTGAAGACGTTCACCGCACCGCCGTCGGAAGGGTTGGCCAGAATCGGCACCGTGGGCGGCTCATTGACAGTGTTGACGAAGAAATCAACGACCGCAGACCAGGGGCTTTCCGCCTGGCCGTCGCTGGCCTTGACCCGCACGTAGTAGCGGGTATTCTCCTGCAGATTCTCAACAGACCAGGCCGTGGTGTCGGTACCCTCGGCCACGGCGCCGGAGCGAAGCACGTTCGGGGAGTCAAAGCTCATGGCCGTGTCGAGCTCAAAGTGATAGGTGAGCGTAGCGGAGTCGGGATCGGTGGCGTTGCCCGAGACGATCTCGGTGGCAAAGCTCGTAACTTCCGAGCCGGCTGTAGGCGAGAGGATCGAAGGCGTGCTCGGCGCGTCGTTCGCGGTATTGACGAAGAAGCCGGCCGCCGGCATCCAGGGCCCCACATCGAGCCAGTCGTCCGCCTGGGCTCGCCAGTAATAGTAGGTGTTTTCGATCAGCGAAACGCTGACCGGCCAGGCGGTCGTGCCTTGGCCTTCAAAGACCCCGGTGGTGGACGAGACCAGGGTGCTGAGGCCGGCATCGAGGTAGATCTCGAAGTTGTAGGTCAGATCTTCACTGTCCGGATCGGAGGCGTTGTTGACCTCTAGCACGGGCAGCAGGGTGTCGACTTCGGAGTTGTCCGCGGGGCTCGAGAGGCTGGGTGCCCCCGGTGGGTCGTTGGCAACATTCACCCGGAAGCTAGCAGGCGTCATCCACTCGCCAAAGAGAAGATCGTCATAGGCTCGGGCGCGCCAGTGGTAGGTACTGTTCTCTTCAAGCGCCAGCGGGACCTGCCAGGCGGTGGTGTTTGGCCCCTCCGCGGTCATGGGGGATGCGACCAGCAGATCGGCCAGGCCGGGATCGTTATAGAGCTCAAAGGCGTAGCTCAGCCGGTCGTCGTTCGGATCAGAGGCGTTGTTGACCGAAAGCTCGGGCGTGAGCGTTTCCACATCAACGCCTTCGCCCGGCGCATGCAGCGACGGCGCAGAGGGCGCCCCTTCGACCCTGAAATAGGTCCCCGCCAGGGTCTCCTCCACCCCGGAGATGTTCGCTCGCAGAATGACGAGATAGTCCTTGGCGGTGTAGCTTGTCGTATCGAGCGGCTGCGTTCCCCCGTAGGACGCGCCCATGGCCAGGGCCGTCTGATCGGTCAACGTGTCGTAGATCGTCTCGTCCACAACATGGACCGTCAGAATTGACAGATCCACGACGGAAAGATCGATGTTGCCGATGTTGGTGACGTTGTAGGTGATGTTCACCGGCGCACCCTGCAGCAGGCTCTCAGGATCAACCGCGATCGCCCCTTGCAGCAGCTGGGCGGGATGGATCTCTGCGCTGATCGTCAGCGTCGTGCTGCTCGTGGCGAGAACGGCGCCTGCTGCGTCTCTCACCTCAAGCGTCACCGGGTAGTTGCCCGGTGCATGGGCTGCGGTGTTCCAGTAGGAGTTAAAATCGATCAGCTGGCCCAGGGCCAGGGTGGGGATCGCCCGGGTGTCGGTGAACAGCGGCGTGCCCTGCGCATCGGCAACGGCGATTTCGGCTGTGATGTCTTCGAAGATGTGGTTGGTGCTGTTGCTTTGCACTCTGGAGTCGATGGCCACGGGCTCATTGGGGCCGTAGGTGAGCTTGTCCGTCGTCACGTTGGCGCCGAGTGTCCCGCCGCCCGGGATGACGGTGCCGTCAGGTAAGATCGTGAAGTTTGCCGTGTCTTCGGTCTGGAACACGCCGTTTTCGTGCAATTTGGCCCGCACCAGGTAATTGCCGGAAAGAGACGTTCCCGTATTCCAGGTATGACCAAAGGTCTGCTGGGACAGCGGATCCACATCGGTGATCGATTCGATGGGGCCGAAGGTGATGAGATTGTCGTTATTCCCGTGGTAGGTTGCCGCGATCCATGCGGAGGACCGGGCCACGTTGGAAAATCTAAGTTCGGCTATTTCCCCATCGAAATATGAACTTGGCCAATTATCATTAAATCTTCCGATGTGAAGCTCTCGGTTGGAATCATAAATGTCGCCACTAACAGGTTTGCTTGCACCCATAATCCCATCAAAATAAAACTGCGCCGTGGCGCCATCGTATCTTGCAGAAATATAGTGCAGCTGTCCCGCGTTCAGTGTCGAATTTGACACCAGTGAGGAGCCGAAACGGGGATAAAGGTAAAAACTCACGGTTTGGTTCGTACCGATTCTCAGCTGCTTATCTTCCGCGGCGGACCGCCATTTCCGAAAGATCGTGTTATTCTGGGAAAAGTCGTCAACTCGTACCCATGCTTCCACCAAGCATTGCGTATAAATATTCAAGACATTCCCGCTGGAGACCACGATATAGTCATCGACACCATCAAAATGGAGGGCTTTACCCACCTCCGTATCCACGAGACTCGAAGATGTCATTTCCCCTTTAGCTGTTCCGTGGTATCGATATGAAGTCGAATCGATAATCCGCGAACCCGGCGCCGAGGGATCCTGTGCCATGTGATAGACAGCAGTGTAGTTATCATTCCACACATTCCTTGCAGCCAGAGATCCGGAGTCTCCAACGAACATCGTATTGTCCGATTGATCCGTGTCATAATAGAGATACAAAATAGTGTCTTCAATGGAGCTGATGAAAGGCACTTTAACCCACAAAGTCGCCTTCTTGCCGATTGGGTCCCAATTCTCGATTTCGACATAGCACGGACTGAGTGTATCTGCAGTACGAACGGTAATCTTTTTCCCGTTGGAGCCCAACGCATCAAAGATCTGCGAGAGATCGGTGTTGCTCATACCGGAGGAGGCACTGAGGTTAATGCGTACAGGGAAGTCCGTTAACTCACTACCGGCCTTTGTATGATCTATCACCAACTTAACACGATTTCCCCACCCATAATAAAATGGCACCTCATGCGGTGGTGTGAGAGCGGGTGTCTGAAACTCTGCTAATTCTGCCACGAGATGACCATCCGAATCCTCGATGAATAGCTCAACTGTCGGATCTCTCAACACGGGACTGATATTCGTTACTGTTGTTGCGGTAGTAACCTCCTCATTTCCGGAATAATCGAGTTTGTCAGTCGTCACAGAAACTGACAAGGGATTCACGCCGGTGATGGTCGGGATGGCTATTGGCAAACTCAGCACTTCGCCAGTATATGTGCTCCTATAGGTCAGATAAGCGGCGGCTGCAACTGTCCTGGTCTCACCGGCCAAGAGAGACTCACCGGTTAACTCCAAATTAATGTCCTTCCCATCCTCCAGAACACCCAAGAAGTTCCAATGATATGTTCCGTTACTAAAGTCGGCCGGATTGGGGTTTGATGAGTTAAGAACGACATCGTCGGGAAAGGATACATATAGATCGGCATCGACACCTCCGATTCTTTCAAACGCAATCGGCAGCGAGATTATGACCCACGTGGTCGTGGCAAGCTTCGTGGTCAGAATACCGTTCTGGCTGTCCCATGAGCCGTCCGGGGATTGATTATTCAACAGAAAAACTGTGGCATCCCGCAACGACTGATCGTTTGCATCCAGATCGGCTTTCGCCATGGCATATACCACTTGCGCTGTCACAAGGGAATCGCTTAGATCGCTTGTTTGACGGCCCCAACCACCATCGCTTCGTTGAACAGATTTCAAATGGGCGATCCCGGCCTCCACCGCACTGCTGATCTGGTCTCTCACTGTCTGATCGGTCACTGCCGAAAGAGCCGCTTCGAGCCCTATTAATTGAAGCACTCGATTCAAGTTGTCAGAATCGGAGACCCGTCCGGGGGCCAGAAGATACTGAACGGCTTCCGTCAGGGCTGTGACGTACCTTGGGTCGTTGTTCAAACTGTACGCTTTGGCAATTCCTATCATACTCACAGCCGTGGCGGAAACATAGGAGCCCCACCAGCCGCTGCAGTGGTCGCATTGCCAAAAGCCAGACCAATGTTGTTCGCTGAGAAGCCAATCAGCTGACAGCGATATATAAGGTTCCGCTTCGATTTCATCGTGCCACGCCGTGAATGCCCAGAGTGCCAGCTGCGTTTGTGTTGTGTTATAGTTGTGATGGCTGCGAACCACTCCACTTGGCTGCTGCCATGCCCGCAAGGCATCAAAAAGAGTTTGGGCCACCGCAGGATCAACAACCGCTCGTTCCCTCGATTTCTCAAGACCATAAAGTGCCTGCGTCTGGACGTGGCAGCCGTAGCAAGCCTGTGTATTATGCCAATCCATGACAGCAGGTTGTTCAAAGTCTACGCCCCTTTGTATGGCCTCCTCAATCAGAGGAATCAGAGGATCTTGAGTTGCGCCTTGAGCTGATCCAGCACCGCTTATGCGAATGTTTGCATTAAGACTGACATTGCCTGGCAGTGACTCCGAAGGATCAACAGTAAATGTTGCAGTGGCGTGGTCCCCCACGTGGAGTATTGTCGTCATACTTTCTGTGGGCGAGGTACTCGTTGGCGTCAATCTAACCAGATAGTCTCCCCCCTCCTGTGGGACAAAGCTTCCAAAGTCGTATTCCAGGACATTATTGACTGGCAGATCGGCGACTGCCACCTCGTACGAATAAACGACCGCGCCATCCAGCGAAGCCTCCAGCTGCAGCGTGGTGTTAATAGGAAGATTGCCTGTATTTCTTACAGCCGAGGTAATTGCTACCGGTGTCTGCATATCGACTTGGGTTACCGGTGGATCCAGAGAGATGTGTCCGTCAAGACCAGGGGTCGAAAGGATGGCCGCGGAGGTTGCCCGCTCGGCCAGTACGTATCCCGTGGGATTGCTGTAACTGACGGATGCCGGATCAGCGGCTTTGACTCGGATGGAGTAGGCCCCCGGGGCAAACTGGCCCGTGTTCCACTGGATGAACACCTGCGCGGTTTCTGCAGGGGTCAAGGTCACGTCCGACGGGACCGCAGAGAGAAGAGCGACGATGTTGCCTGCTGCGTCCTCAATCTCGGCAAAGAGGAGCGCCTGCGCGTCGGTGCTGCCTTCGTTCGCCACCGTAGCGCTGATGGTGACATTTTCATAGGCCGCGTATTGCGTATTGTCCGTGCTCACCTCTGTGACGCTGAGCGCCGCAATCTGGGCAGGCGTCAGTGAGAAATCAACATTGACGGTATCAAAGAGGGTTGTCGTGATCTGATAGGTCTGGCTGTTGTAACCAGGGGCGGTGGCCTTGAGCGCAAAGTCGAGTAGATCTATCCCGGAAAGTGTGTAGGTCCCATCTGCATTGGTGGCGGTGGAAAGATGCGTCCCCACAACGCTGACGTCGGCCCCTGCGATGGGCAAACCGGTGTCGGTATCAATGACTGTTCCGGTGACTGTGGTCGCGTCCGCTGTGGGTGAGAGATGAATCGTCTGCATGTCTGTGATCTGGCCCGCGGCGATCATCACCTGGTAGCCCTGGCTGATGTATCCCGCTGCACTAACAGTGAGTTCATAGGTCCCAGGGGCAAGATCGCTCAGCAGAAAGCCGCCTGCGGCATCGGTTGCGACCGAGGGCCCTGCGGTAATCGTTATTTGAGCATCTGCAACCGGCAGTCCCGTCGTTTCGTCCAGAACGACTCCCGTGAGATCGCCTGTGGCTCGAACCATCTGGAAGGGAAAGAAGAGCGTCCCGCCGGCTTCGACCGTTCCGCTGCCCCCGCTGATCAAGTAACCCGCTATCTCGGCAGTGAGGCTCACGCTGCCCGGCGCGAGGTCGTTAAACTGGAAATTCCCGTCAGCGTCTGCGGCAGTGGTGCCAGAAAACGCACCGGTCACCGTGATCGTCACACCGGCCAGGGGCAGGCCCGTGGCAACATCTGTGGTCGAGCCCTTGATGGTGCCCGTCGTCGGATTGCTTGAAAGCGCAATGGCCCCCAGGTCGTTGAGGGACCCGCCTGCGATATCCATGCTCAAAACAGCCGTGGCATAGCCGGAAAGCACAAGCATGATCTGTTGGTTCCCGGACGGAATGTCGGCCAGAGTAAAGCTGCCTGCAGCATCGGTGATGGTGTTGATCGCAGGGTCGGACTGCAGCGTCACGGCGACAGCGCCCAGGGCAAGGTTCGTGGCACCATCAAGAACCGTGCCCGTCACGGAGCCTGTTCCTGCCGCTTCCGGTGTCAGCTGCGGGCTGAAGAACAGTACCCCGCCGACGGTGACCGTGCCTGTGCCGGAGACGCCCAGATAACCGTTCTTGTCTGCGCTGAGATTGACCGATCCCGGTGAAACGTCATTGAATACATAACTGCCATCAGCCCCGCTTAGCGTGCTGCTGCTGAAAGCACCGGCAACTGTAATGGTGGCACCCGCGAGGGGCTCACCGGTCTCAGCGTCCGTCACCGTCCCCCGGATGATACCGGTGGTGGGGTTCACGGCAAGCGAGATCGTGCCCAGATTATTGATGGAGGCTGCCGTGACCTCGAACGTGATGGCCCTTGAAGCATATCCGGCAAGACTGAGATCCAAGGCTTGGCTGCCCGCGGGAACATCGACAAGGGTGAACTCACCGATGTCATCGGTGAGGGCGTTGTTGGTCGGATCCGATTGCAGCGCAACCAAGGCCCCAGTCAGGGGCTGATTAGTGGATAGATCAACGACTTTGCCCTTGACGGAACCCGTCGACGGTGTGACCGGTGGATCTACGGGTTGATTCTGAGAAACGTTGAGGGCCCGCAGGGCCAGCGCCGTTGAATAAGGGTCCTCCTCCCAGGAGCCGTTCGTCAACTGGGCGTCATTCAGATAAGTAACTGCGTTTCCAAGAGTTGCTGTATCGGTTGTTGCGCCCGAGAGCGCGAGGTAGGCAAGGGCCGTCTCGTATGCCGTGGACGGGGAACTCCCGAATCCCCCATCTGCATTCTGATGAACGCTCAGGTAGTCCATGGCTTGGTTTATGGCGGTGGCAAGCTCTAGGGTCTGGGAATACTGCTTGAAAGCCATGAGTCCCAAGGAGGTCATGAAGACACTGCTCTCATCCTCTGGATAGACGCCCCAACCGCCGTCAATATTTTGAGTATCGATCAAATACCCGATCCCGTAGCTCACCGGGTCGGGATCGGCGTGGTTCGCAGCATTCAGTGCCTGAAGGACAAACATGGTATCGAGGTTGTTGCTGTCATTGCCCGGCGCGTCGCCCCACCCACCATCCAGGCCCTGGTAGAAAAGAAGTTCTGCAATTTCTGCTGTGACATCCGCTCCGCCGGATACTTTCGAGATGACGTGTCTGGCCAGATACTCGGTGAGTGAAT
Source organism: uncultured Desulfuromonadales bacterium (assembly GCA_945787295.1). Next base: position 3,602 of record CALZHQ010000088.1, on the reverse strand, counting down.
AGGGGGCGTTCGCCTGCAGCCATTGGGAACACTGGGTGTAGGCCGGCGCTGCGTTGTCCAACGAGCCCAGCACACTGCAGGCTTCATCGGTCGTGGGGTATAAGGCGTTCAGAGAGGTGCTGGTTTCACCCCAGCTCCCCTCGAGGTTTTGTGTGGAGGAGAGGTAGGCCAGCCCGGAGGCAATGTCGGCTTGCACCTTCGGTGGGAGAAGAAAAACGAAGTAGGCAAGAAAGAACGCTATCGAAAAACTCCTGGCAACGGCCACCATTGAAACCTCCTGGTTATCCTATCGGCTGCAAAAGATGATTCCCTTCTGTCTCCGGGTTGAATCCGGGCATTCAAATGCACTTATTTTGAGGTTTTCTGTGTGTCTGGTAATGGTACTGGAAGGAGAGAATACAACGATGGCGGCTTAACACCACCCCCCTTAGCTCTTTTGTATACCAAATTAGTCACTGTTTTGTCCAGAAGAAACTTCTAGCTGCTAAAATCTATTTAAATCAGTCGCTTAGGAGGTATGTAGGAGGCAGTCTTAACGGAGGAGTAATTCCAGCCTAGGAAGCCAGTGCAGGAAATAGGGAACCAGTTTTCCCATAATGTGAAATGAATTACTCTCTCAATTCTTCTTGAGAGCGCACCCAGTGATTAGATCAAATTGACGCATGGAGCGATAGCATTTATATTGATGTTGCTCGTAAAGCCTCCTTGAAGAACTACTGTACATCGACACAAATAATCCGGTGACCCAAAGGATCGCATTTCAAGGTCGCTGGACATCGGGCCCAGCCTTAATTAGTCCGTTAATCGGCTTTGCCTCAAGGCCTTTGACCATGAGAAGGGGGGAGCTTTCATGCGATTTATCAAGCCACACACGGATCAATGGTTTGCTGGGTTGGACCTCTTTGATCCGAAACAAGCAAAAAAGACACGCCTGCTTGTAGGCCAAGCCAAAACATCCAGCGTGTGCTCGATATGCGGGGGTAAGGATTCATGGGACTACCATGTAAAGAATTCTTCCTTCTTATGCAAAGAATATGCAACGCTCCGCCTTTGCTCTGAGTGCATTCGTGACCGTCAGTCGAGGCATGGAGACCAGTTCGAGAGACTTGTATAGTTGCCTCAGTACTGCTCGGCAGACCAAAATCCGTGCCCTCCCATCATGTGGTCGCGCGACCAAAGGGAAACGATGAGAAGATTCTGGTGAAGGCACAAACCGAATCTCGCAACCCCTTACATCTTAATATTAGGATGAAACTTAATTGTCACCAAGAGAAGCCGTTCTGCTTCATACTGGGAAGTTAGGATGATACTCTATTGCAAGCCGGCAGCACGAGTGTAAAGCTTCCAAATAAATCGGCCCCATCTCGTCAGATGTGAGGCTATAACAGATTAGTTCCTGCGCATCTTCGTTAAGCCTTCACAATCTTCTCAAGCTCTTTCCTCAGGTCTTCAATGATCCGGCCGAGGTCCACGACACCGGGGCTCGTGAAGGTGGCCGGGATCGTCAGGTACATGACGGCCTTGCTGCCATCCCGGTAGGGGTAGGTTTCCAGCAGAAAAGTGACGTCCGCGCCGTTGTAGGGCAGGATGAACTTGGACTTGTAGATCTTGCCCGTGACGGGGTCCCTTTCTCCTTTGCCGAAGCTCTTGGTCCTCAGCAGCCGAATGAAGTTTGCGTGGGTCGAGTCGGAATTATACGACGAGTCGATTTCCATCTTATAATGAAAAAGAGATGATCTCAGATGGCCAATGAGATCCTGCTCCGAGAAGTCTGGTATGGGGTAAGGCATCACCAGCCCATCCTGGCGAAGTCTCTTGTTGAGGGGCTTCAGAGTAACAATATACGACTCGGCCGTTTCGGATAGATCCTGGCTCCCGGTGTAAGTCACCGACGATTTCGCAACGCCGTTGGTGACGTAGCGTTCGACAATGAGAGAGCCGTCCGGATGAAAAGCGTTCTGCAGCCCTTCCATACCAGGCGATTCGCTGCTGGTTGGCGAAGTAGAGCAGCCCCAGGATGCGCATCATCACCATGGAGAAGTAGAGACAGGCGGCTACCCACAGGAATGAACCGACAAAAGGAACGTGGCTGACCAACATCCTCTCCGTGACGATCAGGGCTGCCGTGGTCAGGGCGAGCGCGGCGCAGGCGATCAGGGCCATGGGGAGGTAGAACAGCCCGGCGGCGGCTGCAATCAGGTGTGAATAGCCTCTGGGTTGGTTGCTGCTTCTGAATGCACTCTCCCTGATGAGCGGGGGCCAGTGGGTGTCGGGGGCTATTGTTGCTGAGGCTGTTTGCTGGCTGGGAATTCGAATCCTGTTGATATGAACTTCAACCTCCGCTAGTGTAGTGCGTCATAAATAGCTTGACATATAATAGAAAGCCGTGTATGATTCTGGATCATGAGCAGAACCGCATCGCCTATTCTGTTAGCCTCCGAGGAACGCTCCACGTTGGATATGTGGGCACGTGGGCGAAGCTTCCCTCTGCGTCTGGTGCAGCGTGCGCAGATTATCCGGATGGCAGCGGAGGGGATGCAGAATCAGGATATTGCACGCGAACTTTCGATCTCCAGGCCCACTGTCCAGCTTTGGCGGCAACGCTTTCTGGCTCTCCGGCTCGAAGGGCTGAAAAAGGATGCTCCTCGTCCTGGCCGGATCCCCAAAATCTCCGCAAGAAAGATTCAAGCGGTGGTCGAAGCCACGCTCCACACCACACCTCCCGATGCGACCCATTGGAGCACCCGCAGTATGGCCAAAGCCCAAGGACTCAGCGAGGCCACGATACGGCGTATATGGAAGCAGCACAACTTGAAACCCCATTTGGTCAAGACCTTCAAGCTCAGCCGCGACAAACAGTTTGTCGAGAAGCTGCACGACGTTGTGGGGTTGTACCTGAACCCCCCGGACAAGTCTTTGGTGCTCTGTGTGGACGAGAAGAGCCAAATCCAGGCTCTCGACCGGACCCAACCCGGCTTGCCGATGAAAAAGGGGCGGTGCGGAACCATGACCCACGACTACAAACGCAACGGCACCACAACGTTATTTGCAGCCCTCAACATGCTCAATGGCAAGGTGATCGGCGATTGTATGCCGCGTCATCGGCATCAGGAGTTTCTCCGTTTTCTCAAGAGAATAGACAACGAAACCCCGGATGGGCTCGACCTGCATTTGATCGTAGACAATTACGGCACCCACAAGCACCCCCGTGTGAAATCCTGGCTTCGACGGCATCCGCGGTTCCATTTACACTTTACCCCGACATCAAGTTCCTGGTTGAACCTGGTCGAGCGATGGTTCCGCGACCTGACGGACAAACGAATCCGTCGAGGCTCGTTCCAGAATGTACCTGCACTCATTGCAGCGATCCAAAACTATATCGACAATCACAACCAGAATCCCCATGTGTTTGTATGGAGTGCACCCGTAGATCGTATCCTGGCCAAAGTCGCCAAATGTAAAGAAGCGTTGGACGCACTACACTAGAGGCGCCATAGGCAAGGGGCGGAAGATTTTCTGTAACGCCGCATGTGGCCGACTATCCGTCTTCGCAGAATGCTACGCCGTGACAAGTCCGGCCTGGCAATAGATTGACTCATGCA
>CALZHQ010000087.1 GCA_945787295.1 uncultured Desulfuromonadales bacterium | reverse complement strand
TTTCGACCTCTTTTATGTCCCCATGCCTGCGAGCTTGGCTGGGCAGCTCCTGGCCACCAGCCATATCCGGGCGCGGACCGGCCTCAACGTGCTGGCGTTGCGCCTGCCCGATGGCGGAGTCGTCCCGGCGACAGCTTCGACAGTTCTTGAACCGGATTGTGAGCTGGTGATGTTGGGGAACGAATCCCAGCGCCAGAGTTTCACTGAAGAGTTCAGATAATGGCCGGGCAAAACCTGGATTGACAGCGACGCGATAACAGGCAAGTTTTGTGGCAAGGGCACCATTTGCAATTTGCATAAAACCTAGCGGCGGTCCAAACGCTGTAATCCGTACCGTTTCGCCTGGGCCTGCGCGGCGCGAAACTCTCCCCAACTGGGCCGGCGATCGAGCGGTGGATATTCATCGGCCCGGTAGCAGGGGCGGTACTGATCCATCAGGTTAAGATAAGTGTTGGTGGAAATTTCGCTGGCAAGAAAGTTCAGGATCTGATCGGTGCCGGCCAGATTTTCCGGCAGCACCAGGTGACGGACCAGCAGGCCGCGTTTGGCGATACCCGCCTCGCTCAGCTGCAGATCCCCGACCAGGCGGTGCATCTGTTTGACCGCGGCCTGGTTGACTTCGGCGTAATCCTTTACCTGCAGATATTTTTCGGCAATGACCGAAGCGGCAAACTTCATGTCCGGCATGTAGATGTCGATTATTCCATCGAGCAGCGCCAGGCCTTCGGGGCTATCATAACCGCCGGTGTTATAAACCAATGGCACGTGCAAGCCCTCTTCAGCAGCGAACACCAATGCCTCCAGAATCTGCGCAACAACGTGACTGGGGCTGACAAAGTTGATGTTGTGACAGCCCTGCCGCTGCAGCGACAGCATCATCTCCGCCAGCTGTTCGGCACTCACCTCGCGGCCATCGCCCTTCTGGCTGATCTCCCAGTTCTGACAAAAAACACAGTGCAGGTTGCACCAGGAAAAGAAGATGGTTCCGGAACCGCGGAAACCGACCAGCGGCCTTTCCTCGCCATGGTGGACGCCGTAACTGCAAACCACCGCCTGGGTCCCCGTATGACAGGCCCCTGTTCCACCCTGCAGCCGGTTGACATGGCAGTAATTGGCGCAAAGGTCACATGATTCCAAGCGCTTTCGAGCCGCCTTGGCCCGCTCAGCCAGTTCTCCACTGCGGTACAGTTGCAGATAACTAGGGAGGTAGATAGCCGGTTCTTTTTGGCTCATCCTTTGAGTTTAGCCGAGCAACGCCTTTTGTCCAAATCGCTCTGCCCCGATTCGGCAATTTCTTCAGGACAATCCTGATATCAATAACTTTTCCCCTGCGCAATTAATATTTTTTCATTGGTTTAGCTTGCATATTATTTCATCTCTGATACTATAGCCTCATTTATTGATGATCATTTCCGCCAAACTATTGAAATCTCTGAAAAGGGAGACAGCAAAATGTCCAAATCAGCCATTGTCATTGCGACCGCCGCAGAAGAAAGACGCTCGATTGCCCAGCTGATAAAGCCGACCGATCTTTTTACCCAGGTCCACTTTTGCAGCAGCCTTGAAGAGGCTGATTTTCTCTTGGAGCATACACCGATCGACATTCTTTTCTGTGATGCCTGCACTCCCGGAAATGAATCTCTGCGACTCACCGCAGGGTTGACCAAACTGGCGGAAAAATTCGACTGTCAGCTGCTTTTCTTCTCCTATCTGGACCCCGATGAATTGCCGATGCTGGGAATTATCCCTGCTGGCAGCCACTGCTTGAACTACGAAACCTCATCCTCAACCATTAGCTCCCTGCTCCAACGCCTGCTCCAGACTGAGGCTCAAGCCTTCCAGACAAAAAACACCAGGCAAGCAGATAAATTGATCGATCAAAATTCCGGTATCTACAACCGCTTCTATTTTGATGCCTTTCTGGATCAGGAACTTTCCCGTTCAAAATTAACCGGGCGCCCCTTTTCACTGTTGCTGATCGAACCTTCCAACACGGAAGTGCAATCCAAGACCAATGGCTGGAGCGGATTGCTTCCGTCGATAGCCCTGACGATCAAAAACCAGATCAGAACCTCCGATCTGCTGTGCCGGATCGAGACCAAACGGCTGGCACTGCTGTTGCCGGAAACCACCAGCAGCAATGCCAACCGGGTGATGCAGCGGATTCAGAACAAGGCCAAGGAGCTAGCCAAGGAATTTCCAATCGATCTAAAAATCGGTCTCGCGTCACCGAACCTTTCGCACCATTACAGCCGTCACGGGTTATTGAGCGAAGCCGAAGCAGCTCTTTAATTTCACCTTGGACGACTTAAATCGCCACCGATTGCCTCTCTGGGCAATTGATCGCGGTTCAGCAGCCTTCTTTATTATGAGTTTTCGAGCTGTTGCGTCCATTCCCCTTTTTCTTTCATCACCGCAATCTACAGCAGCTATTGTCTTAAGACGACCAAATCGGTTAAACTTATCCTTTTGCCCCGCCTGATAAGGATAACTGTGAAACCGTTACTGCTGACGATGGGTGACCCGACCGGGGTCGGCCCGGAACTGATCATCAAAGCCTTGCTTGGTGGGGCCTTTGACCATCTGCGCAAACCATTACAAGTGGTTGGAGATCTTGGAGTGCTGCAAAGCGCAGCGACGATCTTCGGCAAACGAGCGGAGCTAACCCAGCAGTCTGACGAGAACCGGCAGCTGACAATCGACGAGCGAAAGATCAATGTTGTCAGCGTTTCAGAGTTGAATACCGATCAGTTGGTCTATGGTCAACCGGACAACCACTGCGGCAAGGCAATGGCCGCTTATGTCGAATGGGCGCTCAGCCGCTGCCTCGCAGGTGCGGCTGCCGGGATTGTGACCTGCCCGATCAACAAGGCAGCGATCAACGCTGCGGGGATTAATTTTCCCGGCCACACCGAACTGCTGGCCGCACGGTGCGGTGTGAAAAAGGTTGTGATGATGCTGGCTGGCGACCGGCTGAAAGTCTGCCTGGTGACAACCCATCTGCCCTATAAGGATGTACCGCAAGCGCTGAGCATGGCAGAGATTCTCACAACCATCCGCATCACCGACAACGCGCTCCGGCAGCAATTCGGTTTACAGAAGCCGAAACTGGCGGTCCTTGCGCTTAACCCGCATGCCGGAGAAAGCGGCCTGTTCGGTGATGAAGAGGCCCGCCTGATTGTGCCGGCGATCGAACAGGCCCAGGCCGAAGGGATTGCTGCAGATGGCCCACACAGCGCTGACACCCTGTTCCACTTTGCCGCCAAGGGCAGTCACGATGCGGTGGTCTGCATGTATCATGACCAGGGCTTGATCCCACTGAAACTGCTGCATTTCGAAGATGGCGTCAATGTGACCCTCGGCTTGCCGATCGTCCGCACCAGTGTCGATCACGGCACCGCCTATAATCTCGCCGGGACCGGTCAGGCCAGTACCGAAAGCTTGGTCGCCGCCATCCGCTTGGCTGAGCAGATGACCGCTTGAACCTCTTTCCAAAGTGTAGAAAACAATGATTGATAAAATAAAAATCCGCGGGGCCCGCGAACATAACCTGAAAAACATCGATATCGATATCCCGCGCGACCAACTGGTGGTCATCACCGGGGTTTCCGGCTCGGGGAAGAGTACTCTGGCGTTTGACACCATCTACGCCGAAGGCCAACGTCGCTACGTTGAAAGCCTCTCCGCCTACGCCCGGCAGTTTCTCGAGCAGATGGAAAAACCGGATGTCGACCAGATCGACGGTTTGTCCCCTGCCATCTCCATCGAGCAGAAAACCACCTCGAAGAACCCGCGCTCGACGGTCGGAACGGTCACCGAAATCTACGACTACCTGCGCCTGCTGTATGCCCGGGTCGGTCAGATCCTCTGCCACCGCTGCGGCCAGCAGATCAGCTCGCAGACCGTCGAACAGATGGTCGACCGGGTGATGCAGTTTCCGGAAAAAAGCAAACTGCTGGTGATGGCACCGATCGTCCGTCAGCGCAAAGGGGAATACCGCAAGGAGATGGCTCAACTGCAAGCCGACGGCTTTGTGCGGATCCGCATCGACGGCGAAATGCATGAGCTGGGAGAAAAGATCGAGCTCGACAAGCAGAAGAAACACACCCTGGAAGTGGTCGTCGATCGGCTGGTGGTCAAAGCAGGCATCGAGTCGCGGCTGGCCGATTCGATCGAAACCGCGCTGCGCCTGGCTGACGGGCTGGTGCGGGTAGAGATCCCGGGCGGAGAGAGCAAGGTCTTCTCCGCCCAACATGCCTGTATCGACTGCGGCCTCTCCTACCCAGATATTGAACCGCGGATGTTCTCCTTTAACAACCCGCACGGGGCCTGCCCCGATTGCAGCGGCCTCGGAACCCGCAACTATTTCGACCCGGAGCAGGTGGTTCCCAACCCGGAACTCTGCCTGCGTGACGGGGCCATCCTGCCCTGGGACAGCCGGACCGGCTACTACTATCAGGCGCTGCTCGAAGCGCTATCGATGCACTACGAATTCGATATCCGCAAGCCGTTCAACCAACTGCCGGAGCCGCTGCAGAAGATCATCCTCTACGGTTCGGGCGAAGAAAACGTGCGCTTCTTCTACGACCAGGGGGAGCGCCGGCACTTTTACGAAAAGCCGTTTGAAGGGGTCATTACAAACCTGGAACGCCGCTACCGGGAGACCGACTCCGATGGGGTGCGGGAAACCCTGGAACGTTTCATGAGCGTGATCCCCTGCCCGACCTGCGAAGGGGCGCGGCTGCGCCCGGAGTCGCTGCATGTCACGGTGGCGGGGAAAAACATCCGCGACGCCTGCGCCATGGCGATTGCCGATGCGGAAGTTTTCTTCTCCGAACTGCAGCTGCCGGCCAAACAGGCAGAGATCGCCCGGCGGATTCTCAAAGAGATCCGCGAACGGCTCTCGTTTCTGTCCCACGTCGGCCTCGGCTATCTGACCCTGGACCGCAGCGCCGGCACCTTGAGCGGCGGGGAAGGCCAGCGGATCCGTCTGGCAACCCAGATCGGCTCTTCACTGATGGGCGTGCTCTACATCCTTGACGAACCCTCGATCGGCCTGCACCAGCGCGACAACCAGCGCTTGCTGACCACCCTGAAACGGTTGCGCGATCTTGGCAACACGGTGCTGGTGGTCGAGCATGATGAAGAGACCATCGCCGCCGCCGATCACGTCATCGACATGGGTCCGGCAGCCGGGATACATGGAGGCGAGGTGGTTGCGGCAGGCACCCCCGAGCAGATCATGGCGGTGCCGGAATCATTGACCGGTCAGTACCTTTCCGGCCAACGGCAGATCATGATCCCGAGCGAACGTCGCCAGACTGAGCGTTGGTTGGAAATCGTCGGCGCCCGGGCCAACAACCTGCAGAATATCGATGTCAGAATTCCCCTCGGGGTGCTGACCTGCTTCACCGGCGTATCCGGATCGGGCAAGTCGTCACTGGTGATCGAAACCCTCTACAAAGCCCTCGCGCAGCGGCTGCACAAAAACCGGGAAAAGGCCGGACCGGTCAAGGAAATTCGCGGGCTGGAGTTGCTCGATAAGGTCATCGACATCGACCAGTCGCCGATCGGCCGCACCCCACGTTCCAACCCGGCCACCTACACCGGGGTCTTTACCGATATCCGCGAGTTGTTCGCCCAGCTGCCGGAAGCCAAGATCCGCGGTTACAAACCGGGACGCTTTTCCTTCAACGTCAAGGGGGGTCGCTGTGAGGCCTGCAGCGGCGACGGCATCATCAAGATTGAAATGCACTTTCTGCCCGATGTCTATGTCCAGTGCGAGATCTGTAAAGGGGCGCGTTACAACCGTGAAACCCTGGAAGTGAAGTACAAAGGGAAAAGCATTGCCGATCTGCTGAACATGACCGTCAACCAGGCGAGCCTTTTTTTGGAAAACATCCCGAAAATCAGTAACAAACTGCAGACGGTCCGGGATGTCGGCCTCGGTTATATCAAACTGGGCCAGAGTGCCACCACCCTCTCTGGCGGTGAGGCACAGCGGGTCAAACTGGCCCGCGAGCTAGGCAAGCGGGCCACGGGGCGAACCATCTATATTCTCGACGAGCCGACCACCGGCCTGCATTTCGCCGATATCCACAAGCTGCTCGAAGTGCTCAACCGGCTGGTCGAAACCGGCAATACGGTGGTGGTCATCGAACACAACCTGGATGTGATCAAAACCGCTGACTACATCATCGACCTCGGCCCGGAAGGGGGCAGTCGTGGCGGAGAAGTGATCGCTGCCGGAACCCCTGAGCAGGTTGCGCTCGTCACCGGTTCCTATACCGGCCAGTTTTTACGCGGCTACCTTGGCGATACCACCGAGACAGGCGTGCAGGATTTAGTACCGCTGGCTGAAAGCTGACGCAAAAACTGCACAGCCTGGCAAATACTGTCGCAAAAACAACTCTTAAGGCTTTTGCAGCATCGGTCGATAAGTTATCAGAAATTCATGACAACATCTTATCTTCCTGTTATATCACCGCAAATAAGATCTGCTACCCGTTGGATTTTCTAACTTTCAAAATCAGCCAAACGGCATAAGCATTGCAAGTTACAAATATTCGCTGGCACGTCGGTTCAGCAAAGGAGAACCTAAATGAAAAGTAAACTGATCACCCTCATCGTTCTGTGCACATTCCTGTGCGCCTGTGCCCCCCATCAGGCACTCATCAAATCCGAACCGCCAGGAGCAATGGTCATTATCGATGGCAAAGAGGTCGGGCAAACCCCGGTCAGCTATGACTATGCACTAAGCTCTGGCAGTCAGCATCAGGTCACTATCGCCCAGCAAGGTTATGAGCCGGTCGATCTGACAATCAAAGCTGACAAAACCGATTCCGGCGCGATGAAGCGTTGGTTGATGGCTGGAGTCGTCTGGAGCCCACTGTGGATCGGGACTTTCTTCACCAAAAAGCTCAAAGAAAGCTATCTGTTCGTGATGAAGCGTGACAACCCGCAGATGACAGCGAAGCTCGAACAAGACAAATAACGTTCTTCGCTGCAACTGAAAGACTTGCCAGCAAAACGAAGGCCAGCCCCCAAGGGACTGGCCTTCTTAATTTATAGCCAGTGATCCGCGAACAGTCTAATCGACCAGCACCAGATCCCGGACCAGGCTACGGTTGACCAAATAAGCATTATCGCCGGAAAAGAGCGGGAAAAATTCGTTGCCACCATTGATATAATCGGTCAGCCGTGCCGAACGCGCCGGCAGATCCATTTTGACCACTCCCTGCAGGACCTCTCCACCAGGAAAACTGATCTTGACCTGCCGTTCGACATACTCCAGATCCTTCTCCAGTTCAACCTGACAGCGCAGATGGCTGATCATCCCTTTGCGCACCAAGTGAAAATCGCCACTGCCGGCCTTAGCCGGCAGAAAAGGATCATCTTCGAGCAACAGATCGATGACCCTCTGCGCTCCTGAATGATGCATCGCATATAGGGCCAGAAAGACCGTCGCCTCCAGAACGACCCCATCAGCCATGAACAAACTGACTTGCTCCTGACGCTTTTCCACCTGAAGATCATTTCCCATCGTCTATTACTCCTATCCTTAGCAGATTAAAGCCCACTAAGGAATCATAGCAGCAACTGCAATCTGATACAAGTGGCGACTCTTCTTCTTGGCAATCGTCGTTCTGTCGATTATGATTAAAGACTGCCATCCAGGGTATGGCAATCATGAAAAATGACGGAGTAGACCATGGCCAAAAAATGTCCCAGCTGCAGCGAACCCCTCAAAGGCGAGTACTGGTGCAGCAACTGCAAGACCGTAATCAAGTGCCCGATCCCCGGCTGCGAAGCGATCATCCATAAACCGGGAACCAGCGAGTGCCCACGCTGCGGGCTGTTTTTTGAGGATTACCTGAAAAATCGAAAAATGTACCGCCGCTGTCCGAAATGTAAAAAGAAACAGGGGCTTTCGGAACAGCAGTGCCGCTTCTGCCGCCATTGGTTCAACTGCCCGACCTGTGGTGACAAAATCTCTACCAATACGGTTCTGACCTGTGCCCGCTGCGGCACCTCGCTACGCTGACTGATCGCTGCCGCGGTGCCCGAGCTGGTGCCGCGACGGCTGCCACAATCGACCTCCGACTTCTGGACTTCCCCCCTCTTATCTGCTAACCTCTTGAAAACGCTCAGTTCTTCTCTTTTACCTCGAGGGGGTTCATGCTGACCCTGCTACTGGTCCTTTTCTGGCTAGCCTCACTGCTCTCAGCCGGCCATGCCCTGCTGACCAAGCGAGATCCGCGCGCTGCGCTCGGCTGGATCGTCACCTGCATCGCCTTACCCGGACTGGGCGCGCTGTTCTACTGGCTGCTCGGCGTCAACCGGATCCGCACCCGGGCCCGAGAACTTCAGGAACAGGGCCAGGGGATGCACTGGCTGAATGTCGATGCCCCGCCAAGCCATACCGATCTGCAGAACTTCCCGGTCTCCGACACCAGCCAGGCGCTGATCAAACTCTCCGATGCTGTCACCCGTCGCCCGCTGATCTGCGGCAACGCGATTAAAGTCCTCTACAATGGCGAACAAGCCTACCCGGCGATGCTCGAAGCGATCCGCAGCGCGGAAGAATCCCTGTTCCTCTGCAGCTATATCTTCAAAGCCGACCGCACCGGCAAACTGTTCGTCAAGGAACTGGCCGCTGCGGCCGAACGAGGGGTTGATGTCCGGGTGATGATCGATGCATTCGGCCAGTATTATGCGTTCGCCAAAGTCCGCCACTTGTTGAAAAATACCAAGATCCAGTTTGCCACCTTCATGCCACCAAGTTTGGCCCGCAGCCTGTATCTCAACATGCGCAACCATCGAAAAATACTGGTTGTTGATAATAAGATCGGCTTTACCGGCGGCATGAACATCTGCGACAAGCATCTGGCGATGATCAAAAACAACTCACGCCGCATCATCGATCTGCATTTCTGCTTCGAAGGTCCGATCTGTAATCAATTGCGGGACGCGTTCCTGGAGGACTGGCATTTTGCCACCGATGAAAAACGTAAACCGAAGAGCTGGCCGATACCACCGGCCGCCGGTGATGCCTGCTGCCGTGGCATCAGTGCCGGGCCGAACGAACCGCACGAAAAACTGAACTGGATTCTGATCGGCGCACTGGCCTGTGCCAAATCACGGATCCGCATCATGACGCCCTATTTCATTCCGACTCGCGCACAACTGGCGGCAATCAATGCCGCTTCCCTGCGCGGGGTACGCGTCGAAATCCTGCTGCCGGCACATAACAACCTGCCCTATATGGGCTGGGCAACCAGCGCCTTTCTGTTTGAGTTGCTCGAGCACAATGTGCAGATATATTATCAGCCAGCCCCCTTTGTACACAGCAAACTGCTGCTGATCGATGACGAATATGCCCTGATCGGTTCAGCCAACATCGACCCCCGTAGCTTACGGCTTAACTTTGAATTTAATGTCGAAATCTTTGCCAGTAAAATTAACTCTGAACTGATCGAACATTTTGACCAGTGCCGTGAGCAATCCCGTCAAGTCAGCCTCGAGGAGATCGATCAACGCTCCCTTCCTCTGCGGTTAAGGGACTCATTCTGCAAGCTCTTTTCCCCCTACTTGTAATATCACAAGCAACTCCCTTCTCTTTAGAGAGGAGGCTTCCCGAAATTGTGTCATTGCCTGCCGCTGAGATTTCCCTCAAAGGCATTTTGACAGGACGATTGAGAAACGGAACGCATATTATTATGGGGTTGTGCAGACAGTCGTCGTAAAGGCCTAAAGACCCACCTTCAAGCGAAAACCGGCTTCCACAATTCGCATCCTGGGACAACGATGCAAGAACCGCAGGAGATTGAGGTGTTGGGTGTCTTATCGGAACTGATCAGAAAATTTCCCAGTCCGATCTCTCGAGTTGAACATATTCGTGTCAGATAATCGGTAAGAAAAATGACTGCCCCCAACTACAGGCTCTATCCTTCACCTGTCAACTGCGCCAAGCGGCGACAAAGCTCCAGAATCTCGGCTTGATGGTCCTGATCTTTCTGGCGGAGTTGTTGTTTCAACTCATTGAGCTGTCGTTCCAGCGCCTGGACTTGCTCCCGATAGCGTAGCACGAAATCTACGGCATCCAGGGACAGGCCCAGATCTTGATGTAAGTGGCGGATGAGCTTAAGTTTGCTGACGTCTTCAGGGGTCAAGCCCTTTTCACCATGCAGCATCGAATGCGCCGTGACCAATTCTTCGTGCTCACATTGGAGAATGAACTCCTCTGATACCCTTGCCATGCGGGCGACAATCCGATATTCAAAGTGAGCTTCAGGATTATTGCTAAATATAGCAATCGGGTATTTCTTCATGACCTTCTCCTTGCCTGTCGGGCCGGGATTACCCAACTGGCCACGAACGATAGGCTTAGCGCATAGACTTCCATTGTTCAACCACGGCCCTCTCTTCAGCCGTCAGCTTTTCTGGCAGAACAGTTTCTACGGTGACATAAAGATCACCGCGTTGTTCAGGATGCTTGATTTTAGGCATCCCTAATCCGCGAAGCCGAAATACCCGGCCATTTCGGGTTTCCGGCGGAATCGACAGGCTCACCGTTCGGTCGATACCGGGAACCGAGAGCTTGCCGCCCAACAACATCGTGAACAAATCTGCAGAAACCGTGGTCTTTAGATCGTCGTTGTCGCGGAGAAAACGCTTATCTGGCAGAACTTCGATAGCAAGATAGAGATCTCCTGAGCGTCCACCGCCAGCCCCCGCGCGCCCCTGACTCTTGAGCCTTACCCGTGACCCAGTATTGACCCCGGGAGGGATTTTAACATCAATTTTGCGACCATCTTCCCACTCCAACACCCGCTTAGTGCCATGATAGGCCTCATGAAGAGTGACCTGAAGAGAATGCTCAAGATCTCCTCCAGGTCTCGGTTGTCCCTGCTGGTAGAATTTCTCCCCCGCCATACCTCCGTGACTTTTTTGCCGGTCAGCTCCACCGAAGAGGTTCGTGAAAAACTCCGAAAAACCGCCCCCAGCTCCAAACAGCTCTTCAAATTCCTCGGGATTAACCGTTCGATAACTGTAGTTCTGATGTCCTGCTGCCGCTCTTTCGCTCCAGTTGAAGTCTTCAGGTTTTCCTCCGCTCTGTTGGTACTGTTGCCATTGTGAACCAAGGAGGTCATACTGCTTGCGTTTTTCCGGATCGGTCAGAACTTCGTTGGCCTCATTGATGTCCTGAAATTTGGCTGCCGCAGTACTGTCTGCCGGGTTGAGATCAGGATGATATTTTCGGGCCAGCTTGCGGTAGGCTTTTTTAATCTCTTTCGCACTGTCCTTACGATCAACACCCAAAATTTTGTAGTAGTCCTTGAACTCCATAAAGTCCCCATTGCCTTGCCTCTGGACGGGCTGAAAATAATGTCAAAATCAGCTCAACATTTAAACCAGTGCAGGAGCTTATAAGCTCCTGCACTGGACGTAACAAGTTTCCGCAGATCGATCTCCCTTTCGCCGATACGGACAACGCTGCG
>CALZHQ010000086.1 GCA_945787295.1 uncultured Desulfuromonadales bacterium | reverse complement strand
TTCTCTTTAAGTTCGTGGCCGGTAAAGGGCGCTCGCTGCCACTCCCCACTTTTGAGGCTGGCGTTGGCCAAGGTGACGTTACGGCAGAAGGAGAGCAGAATTGCCATGGTATGCTCGGCCGCGGAGTTTACGTTACCGTACGGTGCATTGACGACGATAATGCCGCGACTGCTGGCAGCATCGACATCGACATTGTCGATCCCAACTCCGGCGCGGGCGATGATTTTCAGGTTCTTGGCATGATCCAACAGAGCCTGATCAACCTGGGTCATACTGCGGGTGATAATCGCCTGATAGTCACCGATAGCCTGATGTAATTCCTCAACCGGCAGGCCAACCTTGAAATCGACCTGAATCCGGGGATCATCAAGAATCGGCAACAAACCGCTTTTGGAGATTTCATCTGTTACGAGTACCTTCATCATCAACCTCTCTTTTCTTACCCTTAACCACCAGCTTCGGCAGCAAAAAAGAGGCGATTTTAGGCCGATCTTCAATCGATGTCAATCTGTATACACCAGCCGCCTCAAATCGCTCCCCCAGCAGCTAGCGGACCAGTTCCACCTCGTCAATGTAAATGGTCCGGGGCCGCTCCAACTTACCGACAAACAGGATCATTCCGGCAATCCTGGACAGATCCATATTTCGCCCCTTGGGCGACTCGGCAACCTGGGCCAAGGGAATCTCCAACTCGGTCCATCCGGGTAGAGCAACCAGACTGGTATTGTAGCGATCGCTGTAACGGTTGCCATTCTTACGATGCAGTTGATCATGAATGCGAAAATGGAACTGAAACTGACTTTCTTCGGGATTGAAAATGTGAAAGCGCAGCAGCCGGTACGAACTCCAGTCTTGCGGGAAGTCATTTAATGCCACCCCCGGATAACGTCTTGCATTCAATTCCACCCGCAAAGCGGATTCCCCACGATAAGCATGCTGAGAATCAAGATACTGGCGAGAATTGCCCCCCCAGCGGCTTGCCTCCAGCGGCGTTTCAAAGCCGGCCAGCAGCGGAAACTGCTGCCAGGCAATCAGGTCATCAAGCGAAACCTTAACAAACGGGATAACCACCCAGCAGACAATGGCCAACAACGGAATCCGCAGCAACCAGACAGACCGAGAAAAACCAACGCTGGCCGCTGGTGAAAAGGCAAATCCGAGCAGACTGCCAAGCAGGTCGTTCGCCAGGTCCTGCCAGCTCGCCTCGCGACCGATCGCGGCCTGCAACAGCTCGGTTCCTGCCCCGAGCACCAGCGCCAGCACTAATACTTCGCCCAATAGCTGCCAGGCAGGTCGTCGAGCTCGCCACTGCAGGTAAAGATAAGCCCAGAGGGCAAAGCAGATCAGGTGCCCGAGCCCCCAACCATAACGGAAAAATCGGACGGAATCAGGACCAGGGCCGCCAATAAACAGAAGGACAAAACAGAGCAGTGCTATCCCACCAAGAAGGATTCGTCTGTCGTATCTATTGCCTGCTTTCATCATTAAACCTGTCAAGAATTCCGACAATCTGAATTTTTATCTTTTATCTAGTAAATTCTTTACGGTATATTGAAAAGAATGTAACACAGTGAAAAGAAACTGTTAAAACTGAAACAAACGACTTAACCTTGCACCTAAGGTTAACATGGGTCGACGGAGGCTCCAATCAACCTCTGGCAGCCCGTCTAGACGCTGCCCAAAGGTATATTTATTGCATTACATCTGCAATGAAAATTTGCAGCACTAATAGCTCAAATCAAGGATAGGTTCTCTGTTCATCCGGGGCCATTGGTAAGATATTGGGGGATTAGCCATTAACAGGAGCACTGAAGTGGAAAGTCGGCTCAAATACCAGCCCGCCAGAGAGCATCAGCGCTTCAAAGCGATGCACCGCGCCTTGGTCCTCATCAATCAGGGTCCGGAATCCCTCCCTTATCACATCATGGATATCAGCGAAAGCGGCCTCTCGTTCCGTTATCTGGGGCAGAAGCTTAATCGCGGCGCGGTCACCGAAATTAGCCTTTACCACGATTTTGAGCTGATTGTCGATGCCATCCCGGTGCAAACAGTGTCCGATTACCGCCTGCGTGACAATCTGGTCCCGGTCCGTCGTGGCAGCCTCATCTTCAAAGACCTGAACCCAGAGCAGAAAAGTAAACTGGAGCACTTTATCCGCGACTATACCGAAGCACCACTTCCCGTCGCCTAACCGGCGCCTAACCTATTATCACCCTCCAATCGGCCCGCCATCTGCAATATATCCATACAGGCGGTATTATTATTGTCGCTTTTACCTCGAAAATAGTGCGCTATTATTTGACAGCGCTCAACCACTGCTGTAAAAATTGGAAAGTATTTAATTTTAGCCATGCAATACAGACCGATATGCCCGACTTCTTGAGACGACATAATGAAGCATCCCGCAATCCTCAAATTTCTGACCGGCCGCGAAGAACAGGTCAACCTACTGCGACCTTTTCACCCGCGCGACAAACAACTTCAAGTTGAGCTGTTGCGCTGCCCCGAAGAAGTCAGCATTTCACTTGAGGATCTTTGCTACATCATGGTTCTCGACAAAAGTGACTGGCAGCTACCAGCCAAAGAGGGAGAACTGGTTGAGCACATCGAAACAACCATCGGCGACAGTTTCGACCTACGGGTTCCGACACAAACCTATAAAAGTGGTTTCTATGCCTTCCCGATCGATAAAAATGCCTCCTACCGAAATATCTTTTTTACCTTTCAGGGCATCCGCCAGCGGCGTGAAGAGCGCCCACTGAGCGACATCCTTGAGGAACGCGGCTGGTTAGAACAAAATGCTATCGGCGAAGTTCTCGACGAACAGGAGAAACTGCGCAGCCGCAAAGTCGGTGAAATACTGGCCGAAAAAGCCGACCTGGCGCCGGAAGCGCTCGAAAAATTTGCTCAACAGGCAGAAACAGCCCCGGCCAGCCAAAAAGTTCGAATCGGTGATTTGCTGATTGACGCTGGCCTCATTTCCAGAGAAGAGGTCGAAGAGGCCCTGGAAACCCAGTCGTCCGGCAAAAAGAAGCGGGTTGGTGAACTGCTGATCGAAAAGGGCTTGATCAGCGAAGAACAGTTACTGCTGGCCCTTGCGGCCAAGTTCAGGATGCCGGTGGTCGATCTAAAAACTGTCATCCCCAGCACCAAGGCACTCGATGCCTTGACCAGAAATATGGTTTTGCAGCTAAAAGTCTTGCCCATCAGCCTGGAGGGTCGCATCCTGACAGTTGCAACCGCCGATCCCACCGACCCGACTGTCGGCGACAACCTGCGCTTTTTCACGAACCTGAGCATCGAATTTGTCGCCGCACCTGCGAGTGACATTTGCGATGCCCTGGAAGAGTATTACGGACAAAGCGGTGAAGAAGAGGGGCAGATTGAAGACCTGATCGGCGAACTTTCCACCGACCATGTCGACGTCGAAGAAGACCCTGAGGACATGCTTGACTCTTCGGTCAGTGAATCCGATTCGCAGATCATCACTTTAGTCAACCAGATCCTGCTCGACGGCTTCCGCAAAGGGGCATCAGATATCCACTTTGAACCGGGGCTGGGAAATCTGCCCTTACAGATCCGCTACCGGATCGACGGTGTCTGTGCCGTCGCTCACCAGATTGCCAATACCTACAAACGGGCGATGATCTCGCGAATTAAAATTATCGCCAAACTGGATATCGCCGAGCGCCGCAGACCGCAAAGCGGAAAAATCGTCATGCGCTCTGACCGGCGCAAGATAGAATATCGGGTTGAAACCACGCCGACCGCTGGCGGTCAGGAAGATGCCGTATTGCGGATCCTGTCATCCTCACAGCCGCTCAGCATCAACGAGATGGGCTTTAGCGAAAGCAACCGGCTGAACTTTCTTGAGATGCTCAGCAAACCGTACGGTATCATCCTCTGTGTCGGCCCGACCGGTTCAGGCAAAACCACGACCCTGCATTCGGCAATGAGCCATATCAACACCCCTGAGCGCAAAATCTGGACGGCAGAAGACCCGATCGAAATCACCCAGCAGGGACTACGGCAGGTTCAAGTTAACCCGAAGATCGGCTTTACCTTTGATCAGGCATTGCGCTCCTTCCTGCGGGCCGACCCAGATGTCATTATGATCGGTGAAATGCGTGACCCAGAAACCGCCAAAATCGCTATCGATGCGTCGCTGACCGGCCATCTGGTGTTCAGCACCCTGCATACCAACAATGCTCAAGAAACAGTGGTCCGCTTGATCGAGATGGGGATGGATCCCTACAATTTTGCCAATGCCCTGATCGGAGTTCTGGCCCAACGCCTGGCCCGACACCTCTGCAAACAGTGCCGTGAGCCTTACCAACCAACGACTGAAGAACTGGAACAGTTACAGCATTACTATGGCGCCGCTTATTACTCAGCTCACGGACACCCCGGGGACCCGGAACAAATTACCCTCTATCGCGCCAAAGGCTGCGATCACTGTAACAAAACCGGATACCGTGGCAGAGTTGCCATCCATGAGCTATTGCCGGCAACAGAGGCCATTCGGCGCGCCATCAAGGAAAACATCATGCTTGAGGACCTGCGTGATCTAGCCCTCGAAAATGACATGCGGACCCTGATGATGGACGGCATCAGCAAGATCCTCGAAGGACATACTGATCTGGAACAGGTTTTACGCGTCTGCATGTAATCATATTTTCTGGCGAAAAAATGCTGGCACCAAGGACCGCCTTTGATGGCTGAAGCGCCCCACACACTTCCAAGCAGACAGAGACTGCAACTGAAAATATTGTTGCCGATGGGGATTGGTGTCCTTATTTTTCTAGGCCTCTATATCGGCTCAACCTCCTGGTACCTCGATCGACAACTAAAGCGCGATCTAAAGCAACAAATCAGCGAAATAGACGCCAACTTCCAGAACCTGCTCGACCAGCATGCACATATCATGTATGCCCACCTGGAACAACTCGCCAAATCTTCAGAGTTACGTCAATTGATGCTGCAGCAGGACCGCAACAGATTGTATGAAGCGACAGAACCGACCTTCAAGCTGTTCCTTGAACATTTGCGAATCTCTCATTTTTATTTCATCAACCCTGATCAATCGACATTTTTGCGGGTCCACAACCCCACCCGTTTCAACGATCAGATTCATCGCTATACCTTGCAACAAGCGGTGAGAACGCAAAAAGCTGCTCACGGCATTGAGCTGGGCAGACTCGGAACCTTTACCCTGCGCGCTGTTCTCCCTTGGTATCAAGACGATAAACTACTGGGCTATCTGGAGTTGGGCAAAGAGATCGACCTATTGCTGAATAATTTTTTTCAACACGAAAAAACAGTCCTGACCCTGACGATCGACAAAGAGAACCTCGACCGCCACCTTTGGGAAGTTGGCGCCAGAATGCTCGGCAAGAACCCTGCCGACTGGGAACTGCTGGCCAACGAGGTCATCGTCCAGACATCTATCCCGGCCCTGCTCCCGGAAATCCTGAAAATCCTGGAGACTACAGATCGTACCGTGGGGGACGACATCACGCTGGCGGTCAATAACCAGAGATATCAAGGTCATTTATTGCCGTTGCGCGATGCCTCTGACCGTCAGGTCGGAGAGTTTCTGGCATTACAAGATGTGACCCTTCCGCTTGATGACTACAGAAATATCGTTATCATCTTTGCCGGTTTATACCTGCTGGCGACTGGCGGCTTCCTCTTCTTTACTGCGCGAATTCTCGGCCGCACCGAAAAACAACTGGCTGCCACCGATCGACAGTTGCTTGAAGAAATGAACAAGGTACAAAACACCAATATCCAGCTGGAAACAGAGATCGATGAACGCAAAGCGGCCGAGACGGCCCTCAACAGAATCCATAACGAATTAGAAGAGCGTGTCCAGGAACGGACGGAACAGCTCTGGCTGTCTTTGGAACAAACCAGACAAACCCGTAAACAACTGACCGATATCATCAGCTCTGTTAATGACGCCCTGCTGGTTACCGATCTTGATGGCAACTTGCTACTCCTTAATCCAAGAGCCGAGCAGCTGTTCCGGTGCCAGGCGGAAACCTGCATCGGTCAACCGCTGAAAAACATCATTCAGGACCCAGAAGTCTTTGAACAGATGGACGAGGCTCTGCGACAGCAATTCTCTGAGCAACGGATAGAGTTTGAACAGATCTCTTCCGATCTGCACAAACCGGTCTTTTATCAAGCAAGAACCTCAGTGATTACCGGCTCAAAAAACGAAGCTGCCGGCATGATTTTCCTCATCCACAACATCTCCCATGAACGGGAAATGGAACGGATCAAGAGCGAATTCATCAGTACCGCAGTGCACGAGCTGAGCACCCCGCTGACTGCCGTCATGGGCTATTCAGAGCTACTTCTTTCCGAACAAAAATACGCGCCGGAGGAACGGCACGAATTCATC
Source organism: uncultured Desulfuromonadales bacterium (assembly GCA_945787295.1). Next base: position 14,853 of record CALZHQ010000086.1, on the reverse strand, counting down.
ACCATCATCAATGAAAAATCTGAATTCCTTGCCCGACTTGTCGGGGAAATCCTCGATATCAGCCGGATAGAATCGGGAAAACCGCTTGAATTACATAAAGAAGAGCATACGGTAACAGAATTGTTTGAGCGGCCAATTCGCCACTTCCGACATTTTTCTGCCGACCACCCATTTGCCATTGAAATCAAGAATCCTGATTTCAAGTTACGGGTCGACCGGGAAAAAATCTGGCAGGTGATGGAAAATCTCTGCAGCAATGCGGTCAAATACTCGCCGGCCGGAGGCAACGTCAGCATCCGCGGCGAGGCGGTTGACAAAGGTTATCAGGTGACGATCATAGACGAGGGCCTCGGTTTGACTGAAGATCAGTCGAAGCGGGTGTTCGAAAAGTTTTACCGCTGCAACCAGTCAGACACATCGGTCGGCGGCACCGGTCTTGGCATGACCATCGTTGAAGGCATCATTGAGGCCCACAATGGTAAAATCTGGCTCGACAGCGAACTCGGCTTGGGGACCAGTGTTCATTTTGTTCTGCCGACCGAAGAATAAAATCAAAGCCCACTAAACAGCCTGAATTTCGATACAGAGACAATCCGCCTCGGCATAGACTTTCTCTTTGCCGTCCCAGATTTTGCCGCGCACCAGCACTTTCCGCCCCTCAACGGAAACGATCTCCGTATCAACCTGGACCACCTGCAGGATCGGCAACAGGCAGCGGAAATTGATATTCAGGTTGGCCACGACAATCGCATACCCGGCCGCCCAGGCCGCCAACCCCAAAACTTCATCGAGAACCGCCGCCATGCTGCCACCGTGGGCGTGTTCCGGTGGCCCTTCGGTCTCCGGCCCGAACCAGATCCGGGCCACCAGCGACCGGTCCTGCTTGCGATAATAGCGGATACGAAACCTCTGCCCTTCCGGGTCACCGGAGACAAAACGTAAAGAACTTCCTACAAGTGCTGGCGCATCAAACTCCTGCCAATCTTGCTGGCCACGAAGGTCGGGAGAATTGCCCAAATCTGTCATTATCTATCACCTCAAAAAAACAAAGGACAGATGCTCAGCACCTGTCCTTTGCGTAACTTAAACATCGACATTAGCGACCATATTCAGTCGCGAAATTCTAGATGATATCAGTTCAAATATCTAGTACAAAGCTACTTCACAACTGACCGCTTAGTACGGTTCAGTAAAATCAAAAACAACCCAGCGACGACTGTCAGCCAGGTCGCAGGTTCCGGAACAGGCTGGGTCCCCTCTTCAGCAGAGGCCAGTTTCTCTTCGACAACCGGCTCGCTGAAGACCTCATCTTCATCGATCTTTTCTTCCAGGACAGATGGAGGCAAATCTTCATACTCCTCAGGAAGGGAAAACAACTGCGCGACAACTGGAAGTCCCTCGCTGGAACTGTCTCCTTGAGATCCCCGGGAAGTGCCTGCCCCCCCAAGCGACGCCGATGAACCACTGGCGACCGGTGCCCTCCGATAGTATCTGTCGGAATCTAGGCCCCGCGCCCAAGGACGATTACCAAAACTACCGGCAGAATCTGAGCCTACCAAATGTCGATCTCCGCGAGACAACCTCCCTAAGGCATGATCGATAACATACTCATGGTCTGCAGCGTGCTGAGTCAAAACAGCCCCATTAGAAGCATAGAGCTTGGGATAAAAATATTCTTCTTCAACACCACGATAGAGATCTCCCAGATCAAACAAGGAGTTCTTTAATTCTGATCTTTGGGGGTGGATTATTTTCTCGTGAGAGGTTTGCGCTTCGCCGGGGCCAGCGAAGGTCATGGCCTGTTTAAACCACTCGAAGGGGAGCCCCTCTCCAGTGCCATAACCATTCCACGTGGCACTGGAACTATAAACATATGCGCCAGCAGCTATGATTATTCCCGCAACAACGACCGACAGAAAGAAGGCAACATGTTTCATGTCTGACCCTTTCTGCTGAAACCTATTGGCGGCTACCAGTTTCAGCTACTGTTCAGGAACCTCCTTGTTTAAAGCACAAAAGGCCGGAGGAGTCCTCCCGGCCTTTTGTGCATTTCATATATTCAATCAAGATCACAACTAACTTCATTAAAATATACAGCAAAAACCACACCAATCAACCCAACCAGGCCATCCAGCTTCTTCTTATTTAATAATCAGTTACAAACCATTCAGCCGAAAATTACTTCTATCAACATTACTGCTGTATTACCAGTAAGTTGTGAGGCATAGCAACTCAATTCAGAAATTCGCACCAATTCAGAAAACCGTAAACAGGAGATTATTATTACCTAAGAAACAACCAAATCGAGCCAACAGGTCATTGTCGGGGAAATTTACACAAAAAAGGCCGGACGTTTAAAACGCCCGGCCCTGATCCTGACGAGTGTTAAAATCAGCTGTTATTCTTTTCGAATTCCTGCATAAAGCTGGCAAGGGCCTCGATTCCGGCCATCGGCATCGGATTATAGATCGAGGCACGGATGCCGCCGACGTTGCGGTGCCCTTTGAGGGCGTAGAGCCCGGCGGCCCCAGCCTCCTTGAGGAACTTGGCTTCCAGCTCTTCAGTCGGCAGGTTGAAGCTGACGTTCATGATCGAACGATGCTCCGGATGGGCCACACCGCGATAGTAATCGGAGGCATCGATCACCCGGTACAGCGTGGCCGCTTTTTCTTCGTTGCGCTTCTCAATGGCAGCGACCCCACCCTGCTCCTTCAGCCACTCAAGCACCAGTTTGGTCGTGTAGACAGCGAAGGTATTGGTGGTGTTGGTCAGGGAATTATCAGCATCGGCCTGGGTGTAGTTAAGCAGCACCGGAGTTTCTTTTGCTGCAGTTCCAAGCAGATCTTCGCGGATAATAACCATCGCCATGCCGGAGGGGCCGAGGTTTTTCTGCATGCCGGCGTAGATGACACCGAACTTGGAGTAATCGATTTTACGCGAGAGGATCTCAGAGGTCATGTCGGCGACTAAAGGCACATCGCCGGTCTCCGGGAACTGGTTCCAACGGGTGCCGTAGATGGTGTTGTTGCCGGTGATATGCACGTAGGATATATCATCAGTAAAGATCGCCGGATCGTACTCCGGAATCCGATCATAGTTGGTTTCGGCGCTGCTGGCTGCGATCTCGACCTTGCAGAGGTCCTTGGCATCCTTTGACGCCAGCTTGGCGAAGTTGCCGGTTTCAAAATAGAGGCATTTTTTACCTGGCCGGCGCCCGGCGAGGTTGAGTGGCAAAGCCGAAAACTGCATCCGCGCGCCACCGTGGATAAAGAGAATTTTGTAATTATCCGGCAGTCCGGTCAACTCACGGAACAACGCCTGAGCCTGCTCAAGGATTGCCACAAACTCTTTGGCCCGGTGGCTGATCTCGATGACCGAAACGCCCATGCCCTGGTAGTCGAGCCACTCCTGTTGAATCTTCTGCATCACCGGCTCCGGCAACATTGCCGGGCCAGCGCCAAAGTTATAAACCTTGTTCGCCATCTTATGTCTCCTTGTTATCCAGATATAATTATAAAACCCGGGCGCTGATTACGCCGTCAATCGCTTCAAGCACCGAGATCAGGTCTTCCTGCGGCTCCCGCTCGATATCGATCAGGTTGTAGGCAATCTCTCCACGACTCTTGTTGATCATATCGGCAACATTATGCTCACGATCGGCCAGTACTGAAAGGATCTGGCCGAGCATTTTCGGCACATTTTTGTTGATGATTGCCAGGCGCCGCACACCGCTGCGCTCCAAAGAGGTGTTCGGGAAATTGACCGAATTTTTGATGTTGCCATTTTCGAGAAAATCGATCAGTTGATCGGCAATCATGATTGCGCAATTTTCTTCCGCTTCAGCCGTGCTGGCTCCCAAATGTGGCATCTGCACCACATCATCGCGGCCCAGCAGTTCCGGCATCGGGAAATCACTGATATAACTGCGCAGCTTGCCTGAATCGAGAGCCTCGATAATCGCCGGGGTGTCAACCAGTTTTTCGCGCGAGAAGTTGAGCAGCACCGAACCAGGCTTAAAGCTTTCCGCCAGCTCCTTGTTGATCAGGTTGCGGGTCGCTTCCAGCACCGGCAAGTGCAAAGACACATAGTCCGACTTTGAGAGCAGGGTCTGCATGTTCTCAACCTTCTCAACATCCCGCGACAAGCGCCAGGCCGCCTCGACCGACAAAGCCGGGTCGAGGCCGAGGACCTTCATGCCGAGCATCAAACCGGTTTCTGCGACCAGCGAGCCGATCGCCCCGAGGCCGACGACACCGAGGGTCTTGCCCGCCAGCTCGGCACCGCCATACTGTTTCTTGCCATCTTCAACCAGCTTGTGCAGTTCTTCCTCGGTCAACCCGGGGCCGCCCTGTTTGACATAGTTGATGCCACCGAGGATATCGCGTCCGGAGAGCAGCAGTCCGGCAATCACCAGTTCCTTAACGGCATTGGCATTTGCTCCCGGGGCATTGAAGACAACAATCCCGCGCTCGGTACAATCTTCTACCGGGATATTATTGACACCGGCACCAGCGCGACCGACAGCGGTCACCGTGTCGGCAATCGTCTCCGGGGTCAGTTTGTGACTACGCAGCATAATCGCATCAGGGTGGCCGATCTCCGAGGCGACTTCATATTTGTCACGGGAAAACTTATCCAGCCCTTTAACCGAAATCTTGTTGTGCGTCAGGATCTTGTACATTTTGACTCCTCCAGAGGCATGGGGCCAGGCCCCAAAAACATGTATACAAAGGGTTCCGGACGGTTCTACAACGGATGCTGAACCCTGTCAATCTCCTGCCAAGCTATTTAACAATTTTCAAACGGCCTTTACCGGCCGCGCCACCACCGGATGGCTTATCCGGACCAGGATCAGGCCCCATGCTTTTCAACGGTTCCGGCGGCGGATCGCCACCGATTTGCGGGACGGTCCCCTCCTCAAGCATCTGCCCGACCGCTTTGGCAATGGTCAGGCATTGCTTCATACAAACCTTGTAAGCTGGGCACATAGTGCAGTCAGCCTCGCCACCGGCGGCTTTGAGGCTCCAACAGTTCAACACTATCGAGCTGAGACAAAGGGACAAAATACATACAGTTTCCTCGAACAATATCGGTTTTCTCAGCCAGCCATTTCCCGACCGGCCACTTCAACAAAAGCACGCAGTTTGTGCATCATTGCCTGGAAATCTGCCGGACGCAGCGATTGCGGCCCATCACTGGACGCCTCTTCCGGGCAGGGGTGTACTTCGACCAGCAGTCCATCGGCGCCCGCTGCCGCAGCAGCATAACACATCGGCGGAACCAGCTGGGAATGTCCGGTGGCATGGGATGGATCGATCATCACCGGCAAGTGGGTCTGTTGCTTGAGCACTGGGACCGCCGAGATATCGAGGGTATTGCGGGTAGCTGTTTCAAAGGTACGGATGCCACGCTCACAGAGGATCACTCGGCGATTCCCTTCAGAAAGGATATATTCAGCGCTCATCAGAAATTCCTGGATGGTGACCGCCATGCCCCGTTTCAAAAGGATCGGCTTATCGAGCTGACCGAGCATCTTCAGCAGCGCAAAGTTCTGGGTATTCCGCGCGCCGACCTGCATGACATCGGCATACTTGGCGACCAGTTCGACATCCCGCGGGTTGACCACTTCGGTGACGATCGGCAGCCCGGTCTGCTCGCGCGCTTCAGCCAACAATTTCAGGCCATCTTCTTCCATCCCCTGAAAGGAATAAGGACTGGTGCGCGGCTTGAAGGCTCCACCCCGCAGCAAACGAGCACCAGCTTTTTTCACGAGGCCGGGAACAATTTCGATCTCGCTCGGCTGCGGTTGCACTTCACGGCTGGCCAGTTTGTACGGCTTGAGGATCGGCACCACCCGCTCAACGCCAGACATCGACTCAATGATCTGCAGTTTCTCCTTGCCCCGCTCATCACCGACCGCACCAACCACGTTGCGGGTTTCGCCATGAATCACATGCGGCTGGTAACCGAGAGCGACGATCTTCTTTTCCACCGCTGTCAGTTGCTCCTGAGAGGCACCTTTCTGCATAACAATAATCATTTTTTCTCCTTTGCAGTCGTTTCGACAATAAAGGCAAAAGGCCGCCCGATGCTCCCGGCGGCCTTAAATTTTCAAACCTACAAAAAAGAAAAACCATGGGAGAACCGGGTTGCCGTTCCGCCATGGTTTAGTGTGATCCGAAGTGACCGACCTCTTACAGACCTCTTCCCGCGGCAGACGGCTTAGCAAAGCCGATAAACCAAAAGAAATAGCTGTTAAAGGAAGTAAAATTAGTCATCTCGTCCACCCACTTAAGTTTAAATGCTGACGCAGTTTAAACGCGAAGGCCCCGCAATGCAAGGAATTTGTCACAGGCAAGAGTGCTGTAAGCGGCGGGGTGTCAATAAAGCTCATCGACCCGCAGCTGTACGGCACTCATGAACTGCTCGACCCAACGGTCGACGTTATTGCGTTTGACCTCGGCACGTAATAGTCGCATCCGGCGGCGGCGTTCCTCCTGACCCATCGAATAAGCCTGCCAGATGGTATCCGCCGTCCCTTCGATATCGAAGGGATTGACCAGCAGGGCCTGCTGGCCCAGCTGTGCCGCGGCACCGGCAAATTCGCTGAGAATCAGGACGCCATTCTCTTCGATCGATGCCGCACAGTATTCTTTGGCGACCAGGTTCATGCCGTCCCGCAAAGGTGAGATCAAAGCAATTTCGCAGCTGCGATAGTGTGCCAGCAACTGATTCCGCTCGAGATTGCGATAGAGATAATGGATCGGCACCCAGCCATGCTCACTGAAACGGGCGTTGATCCGTCCAACCAGGCGATCGAGTTCCTCTTTGAGGGTCAAGTATTCCGGCACCAGAGTCCGGCTCGGCACCACCACCTGGATCAGCGAGGCCTGACGGCGCATTTCCGGATACTTCTCCAGCGCCCGTTCAAACGCCAGCAAGCGAGCCGGAATCCCCTTGGTGTAATCGAGCCGATCGATGCCAAGCAGCAACTGACGCCCCTGATAATGTTCGTGCAGATACCAGGCTTCATCGGCCACCTCTTGTTGTCGCGCGCCCTGATTAAATTCTTCGAAATCGATGCTGATCGGAAAATTTCCCACCGTCACCTGATGATCGCCGAAATCGAGCAGCGTGACCCGGCGGCGGATATCAGCCCGGACCTGCGGATAAAGTTCCCGCACACAGGTCACAAAATTGCGCCGGTCGCGGAGGGTCTGGAAACCGAGTAGATCATATTCGAGCAACCCCGCCAGCAACTATTTTTTCCAGGGCAGCCGCCGGAACAGATCGAAAGAAGGAAAGGGGATGTGCAGGAAAAAAGCCAGCCGGTTATCCATACCGAGCCGGCGCAAATGGCTGCCGACGAGAGCCAATTGATAATCGTGTACCCAGATCAACTGATTATCCAGCTGCTGCTCGGCAAGCGTGTCAGCAAACTTGGCGTTGACTTCCTGGTAGCGCTGCCAGGTTGTCAGCTCAAAGTTGCAGCGCCCGAGCAGGTCATGAAACAGCGGCCAGAGGGTTTCGTTGGAAAAACCGCGGTAATAAAGATCAACATCCTCCACGCTCAGCGGCACCGCCGCCAAGCGATAGCCGTGTTCAGTGGCAAACCGTTCAAACAGCTCGGCATAGGGGACTGCGACATCAGTGGCACCCGGCCAACCGACCCACAAGCCATTATTCTGCCGCATCACCGGCTCCAACGCGGTCACCAGACCACCTGAGGCCGGCTTGATCTGCCACCCCTTTTCATCCTGCTCCACCACCAGCGGCAGGCGGTTGGAAACCACGATCATCTGTTGTTCAAGCCGGTTCACTCTCTGCCCCTCTCGTGTTGACCGCCCACTGTTGGAGAAACCAGAGCAATTCTTCTGGTGGCTGTAACCAGAGATCGGCGGCCGTAGGACGTTGTTCTGCGCGAACCAGAACCTTCAAACCCCGCTCAGCCATAGCATTGAAAGCATCCTCATCAGTCAGATCATCCCCCAGATAAGCTATCGGTGTCGTTTCAGCAACTTCGCAGGCCAACTGAATCACCGCCGTCCCTTTATGCACATCGGCACAGCGCAATTCGAGGCCACCATCAAAACCGTGCAATTGCAAACCACTCTCTTCGCTCAACTGGCGCCACTGGGAACCAAACAGTTCCTGCATATGGGCAACCTTGTCTCGCGCCATCCCCCGCCAATGCAGTGCCAGCGACACCGGCTTGCGTTCCAGGTTCAAAGCATAACCCGCAGCTTCGGCCACCCGTTCTGCCTGACGCAACACCGCTTCCGCGGCATGCGACAACCCTCGCTGCAAGGTCCGTCCTCCGGGCAGCCGGCGTTGCCAGCCATGACAGCCCCAGAGTTCTGGAACCGGCTCCAGCTCCAAACAGTGCGCCAGGCTATCGACCTCTCGACCACTGATCACAATCAGCCGCGACTGACCATGAGTCTGGATGTTTTGCAACAACTCCTTGACACCGGGATAGGGGCGCGCCAGATTCGGATCGACGACGAATGGGGAAAGGGTCCCGTCGAAGTCGAGCATCAGCAGGGACTGCTCTGATTGCCGCAAGGACTTCCAGAACTGTTCCAGATTAAAAGCTGCGTTCAACAGTTGCATATCAGGCCGCAAACAAATGGTCAGCCATGCCGCGCCGGAGGGACAGCATCAGGGTCAGATATTCGCGCAGATGGCGGGTCAGCAGAAAGTTATCCTTGACAAAGCCCCTGGCGGTATCACCCATCTGCTTGATGGTATCCGGTCGGCGCAACAGTTCACGCATCCGTAGTGCCGCCCCTTCCGGGGTGTTGACCAGAAAGCCAGTATGATAATTATGTACCTGCAAGCGGATACCGCCAACATTGCCACCGATCACCGGCTTGCCCTTCCACATCGCCTCGGTGACCGTCAGCCCGAAGCCCTCCTGCAACGACTTCTGCAGCACCAGAGTCGAGGCCCTTTGCAGGGCATTGATGGTGCGATGGGCATCGCCCGGCAGCATTAGAATCTGAATGCGCGGATCCCCCTTGGCGGCATCTTCCACTTCTTCCAGCACAGCCGCTCCTTCCGGGTCATCCGTAGCACCACCACCGGCGAGCAGCAGATGAGCATCGACCACTTCGGAAAGCAGCTTGAAGGCTTCGATCACGCCGATCGGGTCCTTGAAGCGATCGAAGCGGGAGACCTGGGTCAATAAAGGTTTATCGTCCGGGATGTCATAACGCTGTAAGGTCGATGCGATCTCCCGGTCTGGGACCGGGCAGTTTTTTTCACTTAAGGGATCTATGCTCGGCGCAATCAGAAATTGCGGATGGGGTAACGGCTGGGCAAATTCCGGCATCGAAAAGATACTGGCATCGTACCCCTGCACCTTGCCCTGCAGGTATTTCCAGATTCTCCGGTTTGGATGACTGGCGTCGATATGACAGCGCCAGATCCACTTGCCCTTGCGCTTCGGGCAGAGTTCCAGCAGTCGAGCCGGCTGTGGATCATGGATAAATACGAAATCGGCCGCTTCCAGAATCGGCCGCAAGCGTTCCGCATTGCCGGCCACCGTCTCCTCGTAGGTCTCGATCATCCGGTGGGTCAGCGGCGCCGCCACCCCCTGCAGGCCGTTGTGGAACGATTTGGTGACATGGAAAAACGGCTCGTTCCCTTCGATGACCTCCCAGCTGGCATCGATGCCCAGATCGCACATCAGCGGGATCAACCAGGCAAGGATCTCCGCCACGCCACCACCAACTTTGGTTGAATTGACATGCACCACCTTGGCACCGGAAAGTTCCTTGGCAAACTGGCGCAGTTGAGAGATGACGATCGAACCGACAACATCTTCATACGGCTGCAGTGTGCGGATCATAAGGTCACCTCTTCCGGGCTGCAGAGCGTCACGAGCTCACGCTTCAGCTCACGCAGGTTGAGAAAATAAAAATCGATACCGGCAAGACCCTGCTCAAAAGTCTCCGTCTCTTCTGGCAAACCATGCAGCCAGGAGCTGAAATCATCCAGATGGCCATCGGTCCGGCGCCGGGCTTCGACAAAGTGATAGTAAATGCTGCTCTGGCTCATGCTCGGTATTGCTTGCCGCAACTCTTCAAGTGAGGTCAGCTCCATCCCGGTCTCGAAGATTACTGTAGCCGCCCGCATAAAACGGAATTCTTCGCTGGCCGGATGCCAGACCTCGCTCGGCAGCTCGCTGGCCCGTTCATCGGCAATTTCCACCAACCGTTCGCGCAACGCTTCAAGGTTGCTGAAAACATAGGGGTTGAGAATGCCTAATCGCTCAGCCAGCACCCGGTCACCAAGAAAACGGGCCGCCCAGACGGCAAAGTCATTGCGGAACTCCGGATCATCAAAGGATGGCCGAATCTGGGTTTCGCAGAAATGGTGATAGAGCGATTCCAGCGGACAAACCGCCAACCGCTCGCGCAACTCGCGCAGATTCATCACCGAAGAGATCCCCGCCATCCGGGTGATCAGCGCACAGTCTTTGACTTGAAAAGCAGTGTCCACCGTTGCTTCCGTAGCCTTGTTCATCGCCACACTCCTCGTCGATCGCTCTGCACCTGAAACCATGTCTAAACGCTAAGTTACTGAAATATAAAATAAAGCATAGCAACCTTAATGAACCTCGCAACTATTTGTCTCATCTCACTAATTTTGCAACCATTTTTCCTTGACAGCTACAGGGCCATTGGTTATAAACGTGTCTCGTTTTGCCCAGATAGCTCAGTCGGTAGAGCAGGCCCAGATAGCTCAGTCGGTAGAGCAGAGGACTGAAAATCCTCGTGTCGGCAGTTCGATTCTGTCTCTGGGCACCATAAATATCAAAGGGTTACGGCTTTCGCTGTAACCCTTTTTTATTCATAGGTTCCACCGTCTTCATTTTTCGCACCTAAATCAATAATCTACTATCATACTTTTGCCCGCCCTGGTTCGCCTACGTCACCCCCTCGACAATGGCTAGAGCCTCGGCGGGCCTTTTCTATGCGCTCGCCTCTTGTGAGAAATCTGGTATTTTTTTGTAGAGAGAGAGGGGGCGCTATGAAGGGATGAATCCGACGATCCGTAGATTGTATTATGGGCAAACTTCGGTCTCTTGCCCTTATGTGGCCTGATCGTTTGGGTTATATGGGGAGAGCAAATATTACAGGTGTGGGACAATTGAACCTTTTCGTTGCCGCCGGTTATCACGACCGCTAGACTTCGAATAATTGGAGGGAAAAATGCTATTCAATAAGGAGACTGCTGCACCAGCATTTTCCGCTCATTGATCTGGTCCGCTTTCTGCTCTTCGAGCAAGGCTATTTCCACTTCCAGGCCGCTGATTTCGTCATGGATATCTTTGATCTCCACCAGCAGCAAGATCCGTTCTGTTACCGGGGTTTCCTTGCTGATAAGCAACGCCTCTTTGTGAAGAATCTCATCGTCTAGTTCCTCCAGAAGTTCGAGCGTCGATTTGATCGAAGAATTTGTGCGATTAATCTCTTGTGTCACAGTGTAGATATCCCGGCCGTGCTGATAGCCGACGAGGAAATCCTCTTCCAGCTCAGGAGAGCATACACTCCTGTAGCTGCTTCCCTGCTTGCCCAGCTGATACCCTTTGGTATAGGTGCAATACTGCTGAAGTCCCTGACTATAACCTTTTTGATACTGCACAAGGTCTGGACTGATATTGTGGTCGGCACAGGCTTTACGATGATTTCCGATATAGGAAAGCTCTCGGCCGATTGTCCCGTCCTCCAACCCGATCATGCGCCAGTCGGCCGTCAGGCATTCCGACCTGTTCATGGTGGCGCAGCCGCAGAGCAATAAAACAATAGCAAAGCACATTTTTTTCAAGAACGAAAACATTGCAGCCTCATTTATGGAAGGTTGAAAGGTCCCTCGCGGGAGAATTAAGATAGTATAATTTAATACAAAAAGCTGAGCAGGGCAAAGTTTATAATTATGATTAATGTTTGGGGTGCCCCAGTAAAGGACCACCAGGTCTGTGGTCAGGGTGGCCCTGAAATACTCTTCAAAATGTCGTGCCAGTCAAAGCTCTCAAATGGGCTTCTGAAATATCGTAAGTTGATTCCACCATAAATTCTGATACACATTAATTGTAGTGATTGTTGCCTAGACAGGTGAGGGGGAATCTCATGGATTATAAGACGATCCTTGTTCATGCTGGCCGTGGTAACCGTAGTACCGTGTGTAATGAAGTTGCTATCCGCATGGCAAAGCAACATGATGCCTATCTGGTCGCGATCTATGTGCAGGAGCCATTCGTCCTCCCTGGCTATTTAATGCAAGCGGGTCAGGAGATCGGCGAAGCCCAGAAGAAGGTCGCTGCAGAGGAAATGGCTTGTGCCAAAGCGGCTTACTATAATCAAGCATCGAGCGTGGGTTTCAAAAATACTGAATGGCGTTCCATTATCGACTTCCCAGTCAATGCTATTGCAATGCAGGCTCAATATGCTGATTTGGTCATAGTTGGCCAAACAGATTCTTCTGATAATTCAAATATGAGCAAGGATTTTCCTGCGCAGTTAGTTCTTGCTGCTGGCCGACCAGTATTGATTCTCCCCTATGCAGGCAGTTTCCTCAGCATAGGTAGTCGCATACTAATCGCTTGGAATGCGAGTCGCGAGGCGACTCGAGCCATCACTGACGCGCTCCCGCTATTAAAGCGAGCCGACAGCGTGAATCTTATCGCCATTTCCCCTAAGCGTGACACTCAGGGTCGCATAGCAGTTGATGACATCGTTCATTATCTTGCTCGTCATGGCGTCAATGTTAAGGTAGCGACGGAGCATGCCGCAGATATTGATGTAGGCAATGCACTCCTATCTCGTTCTGCTGATATCAGCGCAGATCTCCTCGTCATGGGCGGTTACGGTCATTCCCGTCTCAGCGAATGGGTGCTTGGTGGGGCGACACGAACGATACTGGAATCAATGACGGTGCCGGTCCTGATGTCTCACTAGCGGGCCTGTAAAGTAGGTTGTGTAAGCGGTTCGTCGGTCAGAGTGCGAATCGCCATCTGGCGAATAGACATTTTCCAGTCTCATATTAGTGTGGGATATAATTCTCACTTCTCCAATTTTTGATCTAACTTTGTGCGAAAATCAGAGCAGAAAGTGTAGTCACGCCGACCAGGGCATAAATGTGTCCTGAGTCTTTGCCCCTAAAGAAGAGAAATTATCTATAGGTTTAAATCGTGAAAACTCCTGGTGGTGCGATTCTGCTGATCCTCCTAGCCTTGGCGTTATTTTGCGCCATGGTCATAACGTTGTGGTTAGGCGGCAGTCTCAGTCGACATGGATATGGTTATCATCCGAAGCCAGTTCTGTTCGCGATGCAGATGGTTACATATCCTAAAGCGTGACATAAGTAAGCCCCGGCAAGATCCGGGGCTTCTTCAATTCCACTTCCCGAATAATTCATCGATGGCTATGGTAAAGATTTTTTCGCCACCCATCCGCCGATTCTGATCGCTACGTCATTAATTCTACCACGCTGCAATAGGACGAGAATTCATTCCAGGGGACATGACTTTGCAGCAAATGGTGCTATAGGTTTTAAGGTAATAATCGTTACAAATGACATGCACTGCCGTGCTGAGGGAAATGTTGGCTAGAGGGGAGAGGAGATTTTTCCCGATGAGTCGAACAGCCCCTTTTCAGATCCATGAAATGGACTGCAAATTTGAACAGTGGGACGACGCCGAGAGTAGACAAGGGCGCTGGCGCACACTGATCAGCGCAGATCGAACCCCAAGCGATTATCTTACGGTAGGCATTGTTGAGCTTGAACCGGGAGGATTGCAGACCCTTTCCTTGCATAAGCACGCACATGTCGAGGTTTATTACGTTCTATCCGGTGAAGGAATCATTACCATCTCCGGTAAGGAACATGCGGTTTGTCCGGGAACCGCGATCTTTGTTCCTGGTGGGGATGAGCATGGGGTATCGAATACTACAAACGAAGTGCTGCGATTGCTTTACGTGTTCCCGACCAATTCCATCACTGAGGTCAAATATGAATTTGAATAGATATTAATTACATCACCGTTGTGTCAATAGCTCAGACAGGGCCAAACATTAGCGGCATAGATGGGGGTAGGTAGCAAATGAGAAAGAATATATTCCTGACAGGAGCCCCTTCCTCTGGAAAAACGACTGTAATAAAGAAGATCATCAATAATCTGCAGATACCCGCGAACGGGTTTTATACTGAAGAAGAGAGGGTCGGCGAAAAGAGAGTTGGGTTTCTGATGAGATCCCTTGACGGGAAAGAAGGTTATCTTGCTCATCAGGATATAGAGTCCGATTTTACTGTCAGAAGGTACGGTGTAAGCATTGAAAATATAGAAGCAATTGCTGCTACTTCGATTCAGCCTATTGATGGCAACATAATAATCCTGGATGAAATAGGGAAGATGGAGTGTTTTTCCGAGGCGTTCAAAAAAGCCGCATTAAGAGCCCTTGATTCGCCTAACATGGTTGTTGGCACCATAACTTTTGGCGGAGACGCGTTTATATCAAGGATAAAACAAAGAAGCGATATAGAGATAATAGAAGTAAACCCGTTAAATAGGGATTCCTTGCCCGACTTGATATTGCAAAAGGCAGTACTGGGGGCACCTAACTGACTGTTCTTCCCCGTTGAGTTGCAGATATTCTTTCTTGCATTTGCATGGAGCGAGGAAACTGAATCGCCTCCAACGAAATAGACTTTATCCAGTCTAAAATGGAGTGAGTTAATCTCACGGCCCCCGACATTTGGAACACAAAATCGGCCCTTTCCCTTTGCTGTAATATCAGCAACTTAGCGGAAGGGCCATTTTTGATCTGACTTTTGATACGGAGCTAG